>CAIYZC010000180.1 GCA_903930565.1 uncultured Pedosphaera sp. | reverse complement strand
GGCATCATGGACTTCTACGCCTGGCAAAACGTCCAGGACGCCCGGGTGAGTTTCACCCTCAAGCCCGCTCCGAAAGTCACCGCCACCGCGACCTACCGCGGCGTCTGGTTGGCGTCCACTTCCGATTACTTCTACCAGGCCAACACCGCGGCGCGCACCACCGGCGGCTACGGGATCCATCCGGGCGACAGCAATTTTGTGGGCACGGAATTGGACTTGATCCTCACCTACACCCCCGCGAGCTACGCGAAAATCCAGGGCGGCTACGGCCACTTCTTCATCGGCGATTACATCAAGCAATCGCTCGCCGCGGACCCCGGCGGTTCGGCGGACGCCAATTACGTTTACGTCCAAACCACCTTGACTTTCTGAACGCCCCCGCCGCACCGGATGGTCCCACGCTGATCGACGCGCTGCTCGCCGAGCAGCGGTCGCTCACGGCCGTGGAGTGTTTCGCCCGCGACCATGCCGCGGGCGGGGCGGACGGTCCGGCGCAGGCGAAGTACTACCGCCGCCTGCTGCCCGCGGCCCCGCCGGGTCCCGGGCAGCAGTATGCTTTCGAGGTGGATCTGGACCAGTGCTCGGGCTGCAAGGCCTGTGTCACGGCCTGCCATTCGCTCAACGGTTTGGACGAGGACGAGACCTGGCGCGAAGTGGGGTTGCTGCACAGCGAGGACTGGCGCGCGCCGTTCCAGGCCACCGTGACCACGGCCTGCCATCATTGCGTGGACCCCGGCTGCCTCAGCGGCTGCCCGGTCCTGGCCTACGACAAGGATCCGGTCACCGGAATCGTGCGGCATTTGGACGACCAGTGCATTGGTTGCCAGTATTGCGTGATGAAGTGCCCGTACGAAGTGCCGAAATATTCCGCCCGCCGGGGGATCGTGCGCAAGTGCGACCTGTGCTCGAACCGGCTGGCCCAGGGCGAAGCCCCCGCCTGCGTCCAGGCGTGCCCCAGCCAGGCCATCCGGATCACCGTGGCGGACCAGGCGATCCTCACCGCGCAATTTCGCGCGACCCCCGCGGCCGCCGGGAACGCTTTCCTGCCCACCGCGCCGCGCCCCGCCCTCACCGTTCCCACCACCCGCTATCGTTCGGCCCGGCCGCTGCCCGCCGCGGTGCGCGCGGGCGATCAACGCCGGGTGGCCCCCGCGCACGGGCATCCCCCGCTTGTGTTCATGCTGGTGCTGTCGCAACTCTCCGTGGGCGCGCTCACGGTCGGCCTCTTTTTGCACCCCTCACCCGCCCAAGCCGGGGGCGGCGCCCTCCTGGGCATCGCGGCGCTCGGGCTGGGTTCCCTCCACCTCGGGCGCCCCACCCAGGCCTGGCGCGCGTTTCTCGGTTGGCGGACTTCCTGGTTCAGCCGCGAGGTCATTGCTTTCGGCGCCTTCATCCCCTTGGCGGTCGGCGCCGCGATCGCGCCGGCGTTCCCGGCCCTCGCCGGCCTGCAACCGCTCCTCGGAGTGGCCGCGGCGGTGGCCGGTTGGCTGGGGGTGGGTTGCTCCGCGATGCTGTACGCCGATACGCACCGGGAGTTTTGGAACCTCTCGTGGACGGCCGGCAAGTTCTTTGGCACCGCCGCCCTGCTCGGTTTGGCGTTCACTTTGGCGGTGCGGCCCGGCGTCCCCCACCCCGGCCTACTGTGCGCGTTGGTCTTCGTCACACTCGGGAAATTGGCGCTGGAACAACGCATTTTCCGGTGGCAAGTGGACCGCGAAACCCCCGCCCCCACCGCCCTGAACCGCACCGCCCGGCTGCTGACGGGCGAACTGTCCGTTTGGCAGCGGTGGCGGATCGCGGGGGCCTTGCTCGGCGGCGGCCTGTTGCCTTTGCTCGGACTCCTGCTGCCGACCCACCTGGCGCTGATCGCCGGGACCGCCTTGGCCTGCCTGCTCGTGGGCGAAGCCTGCGAGCGCCACCTCTTTTTCACCGCCGTCGCCCCGGACAAAATGCCGGGAGGATTCACCACATGAAACGCAACACCCTGCTCCGGCAATGGACCGGCCCGCTCACCGCGGACCTCACCCTGCACCCCGGAAATTTCGGCCTGGGCAAGGTGCCCGCCCGGTTCCAACCGGACGCCACCACCACCATGGTGTGCGGCTTCTGCTCCACCGGTTGCGGACTGAACATCCACCTGCAGGACGGCCGGGCGGTAAACCTCACTCCCGCCACGGACCACCCCGTCAACCTGGGCATGGCCTGTCCCAAGGGGTGGGAGGCGCTCACCCCGCTCGCCGCCGCCGACCGGGCCACCACCCCGTGGCTGCGCTCCCCGGGGGGCGAATTGGCGCCCACCGATTGGGACACCGCCATGCAGACCTTCACGCTGCGGTTCCGTGCCATCCTCGACCAACACGGCCCGGACTCCGTCGCGTGGATCGGCACCGGTCAAATCTGCACGGAGGAACTGGCCTTTTTGGGAGCCTTCGCTAAGTTCGGCATGGGGCTCCGCCACGGGGACGGCAACACCCGCCAATGCATGGCCACCTCGGTGGCGGCGTACAAGGAGTCCTTCGGCTTCGACGCCCCGCCCTTCACCTACCGCGATTTCGAGGAATCGGATGTCATCGTGCTGATCGGTTCCAATCTCTGCATCGCCCACCCCATCATGTGGCAGCGCGTCCTGCGGAACCGCAACCGCCCGGAAATCATCGTGGTGGACCCCCGTAAAACGGAGACCGCGATGGCCGCCACCCAGCACTACGCCATCCGCCCGAAGTCCGACCTCACGTTCCTCTACGGGCTGGCGCATCTGCTGATTGAACGCGGCTGGATCGACCGCACCTTCATCGAGGCCCACACGGCGGGCTTCGAGGAATTCCGGCGCCACGTCGCCCCGTTCGGCATCACCGCCGTGGCGCGCGCCTGCGGTTTGTCGCCCGAGGAGCTCGAACGCTGCGTCGAAACCATCCATCGCGGACATCGCGTGTCGTTCTGGTGGACCATGGGCGTGAACCAAAGCCATGAAGGCACGCGCACCGCGCAGGCGGTCATCAACCTCGCGCTGATGACCGGCAACATCGGCCGGCCCGGCACCGGCGCCAACTCGGTGACCGGCCAGTGCAACGCCATGGGCTCGCGCCTGTTCAGCAACACCACGAACCTGCTGGGCGGCCATGATTTCCGCCGTGCCGACCACCGCGCCAAAGTGGCGGGCATCCTCGGCCTGGACCCCGGCCGCATCCCCACCGAGAACAGTTGGGCCTACGACCAGATCATGGACGCCATTGATGCCGGGAAGATCAAGGGCCTTTGGGTCATCGGCACCAACCCCGCACACAGTTGGATCAGCCAATCCGCCGGCCGAAAGATTCTTGGCAAACTCGATTTCCTGGTGGTGCAGGACATGTACCCCACCACCGAAACCGCCCGGATGGCCCACCTCATCCTGCCCGCCGCCGCCTGGGGGGAGAAGGACGGCACCTTCATCAACTCGGAACGGCGTATCGGCTTGATCAAGAAAGTATTACCCGCCCCCGGCGAGGCCTTGAGCGATTTCAACATCATCAAACTCGCGGCCCATTATTGGGGCTGCGGTTCCCTCTTTCAGAAGTGGACTTCGCCCGAGGCGGTGTTCGGCATTCTCCAGGAACTCTCGCGCGGCATGCCCTGCGACATTACCGGCATCGCCGGTTACCGCATGTTGGACTTGGAGGGCGGGGTGCAATGGCCGTTGCCCGCGGGTGAGAAATTGGAGGCCGGCGAACGACGCCTGTTCGCCGATGGCGCCTTTTATCACGCGGACGGGCGGGCGCGCTTTGTCTTTGACGCTCCGCGCGCAACTCCCGAACCGGCGGATGCCACCCACCCCTTCCTCCTCCTCACCGGACGCGGGACCTCGGCCCAATGGCACACCGGCACCCGCACAGGTAAATCGGCGGTCTTGCGCCGCCTCCACCCGGCGGGCCTGCACGCCGAAATCAATCCCGAGGATGCCGACCGACTGGGAATCAAAAGCGGGCAAACCATCACCATCACCTCCCGCCGGGGCGAACTCCAAGCCCGCGCCTTTGTGACCGCCAACGTCACCCCCGGACAGCTCTTCCTGCCCATGCATGACGAGGCCACCAACCGCCTCACCTTCCCGGCGTTCGACCCTCAATCCCGCCAACCCGCCTACAAAGCCTGCGCGGTGAGCGTGCGGCCGGGAAAATAAAAATCGTCCGCCAAGTTAAGAGGGATGACTCAAGCCGCCGCGGGCAGGCCCTTTTCTCCCGGGGCGACCGCACCGGGGGGCTTGGCGGCGGGGGACATGCCGGCGAAACTCTTCCACTTGTGCTTCGGCACCAAGCCGATGGCGATCAAGGCCAATTGGCTGCCGACAAAAATCATCAGCCACATGAACTTGGAGTCGTCGGTGAAGCCGTAGGAGTGCAGGCCGATGCCCAGCATGTTCACGCCAAACCAGGAAAAACTAGTAATGATGTTGCCGAAGATGGCCATGTTCATGAGCCCGCGTTCGCGGACCAAGCCGCCCCAGCGGGCATGCAGAATGGTGGCGTTCCACAGTACGATGAGCAGGGCGCCATTCTCCTTGGGATCCCAACCCCAGAAGCGGCCCCAGGATTGATCGGCCCAAATGCCGCCGAGGACCGTGCCGACGAAACTAAAGAGCGCCGCAAAGCAGACGATGCCATAAACCATGCGCGCCAGGGATTTCGCCGTCGTCTCCGTGAGCGTCTTCGTGAAGAAACCGCGCAGCACATAGATCACGGCCAGAAAACCCGCGACGAATGTGGCGGCGTAACCGAGCGTGACCACCGTCACGTGGGTGGAGAGCCAGAAATTGGAATCCAACACCGCGACCAACATTTCCATCGTGTCGCCGGACAACGCCAGGTTGTGCGCGATGATGAGCGTGAGGAAGCCGGACGCGGCGGCGATGACCGAGCCAATCGCATCCTTGTAAATCCGCTCAAGCACCATGCCCAGAATGGCGGCGCCCCAGCCAATGAAGATGGCGGAGGAATAGAGGTTGGTGACCGGGGGACGGCCTTCCAACACCATGCGATAAATGAGACCGAAGGTATGGATGAGGAACGCCAGGTAGATGAGGTAAAGCGCGGAGCGCCGCAACCATTCGGCCCAGTTGAACCAAAAGCCGCACGCGAGCAAAAAGGCGGTCACATACATGATCATGGCCAGATAAAAGGGCTCGAAGTGGTTGAAAAAGTATTCACTGCG
>CAIYZC010000179.1 GCA_903930565.1 uncultured Pedosphaera sp. | reverse complement strand
CGGCCCTCAACGCGCGAGTTGGTCGGGTTGCTGCGCCGACAGGCAACGGCGGGCGAAGCGACGGCAAAACGAAGTTGAAAATTGATGCAAAGGCCAACAAATACCACGTAACCTCTCGTAACTTTCCGCCAAACTCCAGGCCCAGCCCATCGGGCTGGGTTCGGTGGCGTTTTTATCCCAGCGCCCTGAAAGGCGCGCGATACCAGAACCGAACCGATAACGTCGCGGCCCTTCAGGCCGCCGGAATGCACGGGACGAATTCCCAGGCTGATAGCCTGGGCTGAGGAGTTGCGCACCTTGGGCGCGCGGGAAAGGGGCGGCGGTGAAGATGCCCGCCGCGGAATGCGCCCCCGGCCCGTCCGGGCCGGGGGGCGCGATGATTCAACTCACGCGCGGCGTTCGTGGATCGCGGCGAGGATGTCGGCGACGACTTCGGCGCGGGGTTTGGCGCCGAGGTTGCCGTGGCCGTGGCGGCGCAGGGAGACGTTGCCCGCCTCCAAATCGCGGCTGCCGATGACCAGCATGGTGTGGACGCGGGCTTTTTCCGCTTCCTGGATTTTGCCGTTGATCTTGTTGGTGGAGAAATCCGCCTTCACGCGGACCTGGCCGGCGCGGAGTTCGCGCACCAAGGCGGAGGCGTAATCGACCAGCGGCGCTTCGTCGCCAATGGTCATCACGCGCACCTGCTCGGGCGCGAGCCAGAGGGGGAAGTTGCCGGCGTAGTGCTCGATCAGGAAGCCGATGAAACGCTCATGCGTGCCCAGGGGCGCGCGGTGGATGCACAAGGGCGTTTTGTCGGTGTTGTCGCGGTCGCGGTAGGTGAGGCCGAACTTGGCGGGAACGGCGAAGTCCACCTGGTTGGTGGCGATGGTGAACTCGCGCCCGATTGCGCTCCACACCTGCACGTCGATTTTCGGGCCGTAGAACGCGGCTTCATTGGCCACTTCCACGTAGTTGATGCCGGACTCGACCAACACGCGGCGGACCATGTCCTCGGTCTGATGCCACAGGGCGGGTTCGTTGACGTACTTCTTGCCCAGGCCGGCGGCGGAGTGGGTGCTGAAGCGCATCTGGTATTTGCTGAGGCCGAAGATTTGGAAGTACTTGAGGTACATCTCGTTCACAGCGCGGAATTCCTCGGCGAATTGTTCCGCCGTGCAGTAGATGTGCGCGTCGTTCATGTTCAGCGCCCGCACCCGCATGAGGCCGAACAATTCCCCGGACTGCTCGTAGCGGTAGCAGGTGCCGTACTCCGCCAGGCGCAGCGGCAGGTCGCGGTAACTGCGCGGCTCCGCCGCGTAGATGCGGTGATGATGCGGGCAATTCATCGCCTTAAGGTAATAGCGGCCGTGCGAGCGGAATTCGCCGATGGCCTTGGCCAACCGTTCCTCCTCCTTGAGCGCGTCGGCCACGTCGGCCACCGCCGGCTGGGCGGACTCCAACCCTTGGCGGTGCAGCGGATGGTCCTCCGCCTCGAAGGCGCCTTGATGCCCGGCAGCGGCGAGGCCGCTGCGCAACTGGCCCTGCTTGAGCAGCAGTTTCTCAAAGTTTTTGCGATCCTCGTTTTCCATCGGGAGGATCATGGGCGGGAACATGGAGTCCGCGTAGTAGGGCAGATGGCCGGAGGTCTTGTACATCTTTTCGCGGGCCAGATGCGGCGTCTTGACGCGCACGTAACCGGCGGCGAATTCGGTTTCCTTGGCCAACTTTTCCAATTCCTCCAAAATGGCGGTGCCGTTGGGCAGCCACAAGGCGAGGCCGGGGCCGACGTATTCGGAATCGAGGGCGAACAGGCCCATCTCCTGCCCCAGCTTGCGGTGATCGCGGCGTTTGGCCTCCTCGATCATCGTGAAGTAGGCCTCCATTTCGGTCTTGTTCTTGAAGGCGGTGCCGTAGATGCGCTGCAACTGCGGGTTCTTCTCATCGCCCTTGTAGTAGGCGCTGGCGACATGGGTGAGCTTGAAGGCGCCGATGTTGCCGGTGCGCATGACGTGCGGCCCGGCGCAAAGATCGAGAAAATCGCCGTTGCGATAATAGCTGATGGGTTCGCCCGCGGGAATGTCCGCCAGGTTGCCGAGCTTGAACTGGCTCGGGTTGCCCGGGCGCTCCGCGAGGCCGCCGAGGCGTCCGCTGGCGGCGTCCGCGAGGGCCTGCTCGCGGGTGACCACGATGCGCTCGAACACGTGGTTGGCCTTGATCTCCTTTTTCATCTCCGCCTCGATTTTTTCGAAATCCTCGGGCGAAATGCGGTGGGCCAGGTCGAGATCGTAATAAAAGCCGTTTTCCACCGGCGGACCGGCGGCGAATTGCGCCTCCGGCCACAGGCGCAGGATGGCGGTCGCCAGCACGTGCGCGCAGGAGTGGCGCAGGCGCTCCAGCTCGGTCATTTTCTGGCGGTCATCCAGGGTTTTCCGGTCCACAGAGGGTTCTTCGTTGGGCATAAGGTTGGGGGCTGGGTTGGCGGCAAAAGAAAAGCGCCCCGAAAACAAAATCGAGGCGCTGGCGTCCACCGGTGATTCCGGAGGACGCTATAAAGTGGTGGTCGTTGTGCGGCCGTACGCTGACATCGGAGGGAATTATAACCCCGCCGGGCACGTTTGACAACCAGCAATTTGGCCCCGGCGAACCCGGCCTCAAGGCCAGGTTTCGGGGTGGGGTTGGTGGTCGTTGTTCCAGTAGGCGGCGTATTTGGCGCTGGGTTGAAACAGCTCGGGGCGGTCCACCCCCGCGGCGTGGCCGTCGCAAAACACCAAGTTGAGCTGCGGCCCATGGAGGCGGGCGAATTTGGGGCGGGTGTCATCCACGGCGTAGTACATCCAATCGTCGCCCCCCCAAGTCTGACCCACCTCGGCGAAATCATCGTGGAGGGCGTCGCTCATCGCGAACATTTCACTGGGCGAGAGCACCTTGTTTTCCGCGATGGGCGGCGCCGGGGCGCCGTTGGCGGCGGCGTTGCCGACCGCGGCGCTCCCCAGGCCGAGGGTGGACGGTTCCCCCGTGCCCGGACCGTACGGGGTGGGCGTGGTGCCCATGGCGTTGTAGGCGTAGCTGCCGTGGTAACCATTGCCGCCAAAGGTGACCGCGCCCTTGTAGCCGGGGCAGTGGTAGTTCGCGTTCGTCCACGACAATCGGTAATACGGCTGCAAGGCATCGATCCAAGTCGTGTAGTGGTATTGAATGCCCTGGACGTTGGACGGCGCGAGGTAATAGGGGTAGCAGTGAAAATCCTGCACGTACACCGACATCGCCAGGCCCATCTGCTTCAAATTGCTTTTGCACTTGAGCGCATTGGCGCGCACTTTGGCGGAGGCCAGCGCGGGGAGCAGGAGACCGGCGAGGATGGCGATGATCGCAATGACCACGAGGAGCTCAATCAACGTGAACGCCCGCCGGCCGGGGCCGGGGACGGTGACGGGACGGACACCGCGGTAAAAGAGCGGGCTCATGGTTCGGATGCGTTGCATTGCGGGCTTCAGGGATAGGATGGGACCCGCCCGGCGGGCCGGCAAGTCGAATCGTCACCAAATGGACGCCGAACCGCCACGACGGAGGCGGCTCCATCCGGGCAAAAATGGGTGTGTGCGCTTGCGGCAGCTCGAGGAAAGCAGCGTCCGTCCGAAAATTACGGACCGAATTTGCCCGGGTGTGAAACCCGCACGGAATGGAGGAAACCGTCCGGATCGTGAAACGGGGCAAAGCCGAGGCGCGCGGTTTACGAACCGATCTCGTGGAACCCCGGTGGCGGGTTCTTGGGGGCCACCGAGTATGGTGTCGTTGGATCAAGATTGTCGACCTACTGAAGTGGCCGCCAAGAATAATGCTTCCCGGGGCGCGGGGTGGTGGTTAGGTTGGGGACGCATGGCTAATGCACCGCTTTCATCCGATTCCCCCGGCGGTCCGCGCCGCGGATTTCTGCCTCGTCTGGGCTCCCCCGCCTACCACCTTTTGCTTTCGGCCGTGGCGATTCTGATCCTCGGCCCGTTGGGTGGGTTGTCGGCGGCGTTCATGAATTTTTCCATCGGGTTTTTCGTGGGCGGCCAGGTGTTGGCGGGCATTCTGGGGAGCGTGGTCACGCTGCCGTACGGCCCCGCGGGCAAGCACGGCGCCAACTACATGCAAACGATGGCGGCCTCGGTGGCCGGCATGTGCGGCATGGCGGTGCTGGTGCAGGCGGGGGTCTGGCTGGGCCTGCCGGAAACACCCGCTTGGCAATTAATGCTCTATTTTCTGTGCATTGGGATGTTCGGCGTGGGGGTGGGCATGCTGTACACGCCCCTGCTGGTGGACCGGATGCAGCTCACCTACCCCTCCGGTTTGGCGGTGGCCAACATCCTGCGGGCGCTGACGGACCCGGCGCTGCTGCGGCGCTCCATCGGGCAATTGAGCGGCGGCACGGTGGCGGGTTACGGCGTCGGGCTGGCCTCGCTCTTGGTGGACCGCCTGGGGGCGACGGGCTTGTCGGTCTCCACGATCGGGGCGGGGATCATCGTGGGTTCCCGCATCGCCATTCCCGCGCTGGTGGTGGGCTTGATCGGACTGTGGCAGACGCCGCATTTGGTGGCGATCGGCTGGCTGAAACCGGGGGAATCCTTTCGCAAGATCGGGTTTTTGATCGCGCTCGGGACAATTTTGGGCGCGGCCTTGTTGGACATTATTTTGATCCTGATCCAAGCGGCCCGCCAATGGCGGGAACGGCAGGCGGCGCCGGTGGTGGCCGCGGCGGCGGCGGCGGACGATTGGCGGCAGGTCAACCTGTACCGCCTGCTGGCTTGGACGCTCTTTTGGGCGGCGGGAACCATTTTTGTGGGCGCGTGGTTTTTGCACCAGCCGGTTTTCTATTTGTCGGTGGCCGTCGGGCTGTGTTTTCTGTTTGTCCTCATCAATGGGATTTCGCAGGGCATTTCGGATTGGAACCCGATTTCCAGCGCGTTCGTGGTGACGGTGTTCATTCTGGCGGCGCTCGGGTTGCGCGATGCGGGGACGGGCCTGTTGTGCGGGGCCATTTTGTTGGTCGCCTGCTCGGAGGGTTGCGACATGCAGCAGGACCGCTCCACGGGCTGGCGGCTGGGCACCAACCGGGTGGTGCAATTCCGCTACCAAGTGATCGGGATCATCATGGGCGCGGTGTTGGCGGTGGCTTTGGCGAAGCTCTTCATGGGGGCGTATCCGGTTTTGCGCATCGACCAATTCGCGCATCAAAACGCGCCCGGCACGGAGAAGTGGCAGTCCACGATGACCTTCAAGTTTGTGGGGGCGCTCCGGGCGATCACGGCCCCGAAACCGTTTTTCATGACGGCGATTCAAATGGGCATCGCCATCGGCCTGGCCACGGAGATCGCGCGCAAAGGGATCAAACGCCTGCCGGGCTATGGGCGCTTCGCGACGGGTTCGGCCGGCGGACGCACGGTGGATTTCCTGCTCGACGCGGTGCTGCTGCCGAGCCCGTACGCCTCTTCGTTCGGCGGGTTCGCAGAAATGCCCACCATTCTGTGGTGGACCTTGGGCGGTTTGCTGGGTTCGGGGCTGGAGGCGGTCCAGAAGTGGCGGGCGCGCACGCGGCCGGCGGCCGGCGGGGAAGAATTGCCGGCGGACATGAGCACGTGCTCCCTGCTGGGCGGCGGCTTGGTGGCGGGGGACGCCCTGGCAGCCTTGAGCGTGGGGCTGTATGGAATGCTCCGGACGCTGTTCTGAGGCGGGGGGAACCCGGGGGTCAGCGACCTCCGCAAATGGCACGCCGGAGGCCTGCCCCACCCGCGATCAGCCGGCGGTTATCCCAGCGACGCCCGGTTTCGGTGTTCGCGAGGGGTTGGGCGGGTCCTTGCATTCGCGCGCGTCCCGGGGTAGCGTGTGCCCCATGAGTAATCCTCGATTGCGGCCGCTTTACTATGCGCTGGGAACGGTGCTGCTCATTTGGGGGTTGGCCTTCGCGGGCTATCACTGGGCCGGGAACGCCAAGGTGACGGCGGAAAAGCTCCGGCGCTACCTGGCCGCCGTGGACTTCGCGCACTTGCGCGGCGACGCGCGGGCCAAGGCGCTGCACCGGCTGGAGGACATGATCAACGCGCTCTCCCCCGAGGAACGCCGCCTGTGGCGCGTGGAGGGCGATGGCCGGGATTGGTTCACGGACATGACCGAGGACGAACGGGGGGAATTTTTGGAGGCGATCATGCCCAGCGGCTTCAAGCAGATGCTCGACGCCTTTGCCGACCTGCCCGAGGACAAACGGAAGAAGGTGGTGGACGACGCGATCAACAACCTGCACCGGCAGGCCACCAACCAGCCCCCCGCCACCGTCAACGGCACCAACGTGCCGCCGCCCACGCAGCTCAGTCCGGAACTCGAACAAAAAGTCCGCGCGATCGGCCTCAAGACGTTTTATTCGCAGGGTTCGGCGGAAACCAAGGCCGAACTCGCCCCGCTCATCGAGGAATTGCAGCGGCAAATCCAAAGCGGCCGCGCCCTGCGTTGAGCGCCATGCCCCGGCCGCCCTCAATTTGGTCCGCCGGCGGGCGGCGGGCCTTCACGCTGATCGAACTGCTCGTGGTCATCGCGATCATCGGCATCCTCGCCGGCCTGCTGCTGCCCGTGCTGGCGCGCGCGCGCGAATCGGGCCGGTCGGCCAATTGCCTGAGCAACCTGCATCAACTCGGCCTTGGCCTCCAGCTCTACACGCAGGAGAACGGCAACCGCATGCCGGTGATGTACGACCGCCCCGTCAACCTCCCGCCGGGCACCAACCTGGCCTCGATGGACCGGGTGCTGTCGAACTATGTCGGCGGCCTCCGGGTCATGTTCTGCCCCGCGGACAATCAAAAGCTCTTCCTCCTCACCGGGTCCAGCTATGCCTGGATCAGCGCCTTGAACGGCCAAAACGCCGACAACTTGAATCTGTTGGGCGTTTTCACCAAGGTGGACCAAGTCCCCCTGATGATGGACAAGGCCTCGTTCCACGCCGTCCGGGGCCCGGACAAGGGGCAGAACTGGCTTTTCGCCGACGGTCACCTCCGCAATTTGCTCGAAATCCCCTACACCCCCCCATGATCTCCCTCCACCAAGCCCGCAAAGTCTTCGGCGGCCGTTGCGCCGTCGAAGGCCTCGACCTGGAGGTCGCGCGCGGCGAAATCTTCGGCCTGCTCGGCCACAACGGCGCCGGGAAAAGCACGGCCATCGGCATGATGCTCGGCCAGGTGTGGCCCACCTCCGGCGCGGTGCGCGTCGGCGGCTACGAGGTGACCACGCACCGCCACCAAGCGCTGCGGCGCGTCGGGGCCATCTTCGAGTCGCCGGTCTTCTACGATTACCTCAGCGGCTGGGCGAACTTGGAAATCCTCAGCCATTACACCGCCCCGACGTCCCAGGCGCGGTTGCGCGAGGTGATCGACTGGGTCGGGCTGACCGGCCGCGAAAAGGGCAAGGTGCGCACCTATTCCCACGGCATGAGGGCGCGCCTCGCCCTCGCCCAGGCGCTGCTCCCCCAGCCCGAACTGCTCATCCTGGACGAACCGAGCGACGGCCTGGACCCCGAGGGCATCCATGAAATGCGCCTGACGATCATCCGACTGCAGCGGGAGCTGGGGCTGACGATCCTGCTGTCCTCCCACCTGCTGAATGAGGTGGAGCAGCTTTGCACGCGCATCGCGGTGCTCAACCGGGGCCGCAAGGTCTTCGAAGGCACCCTGGCGGAGGCGGTGCGCCAAAAGGACTGGGTGCGCCTGCGGACCAGTGATTTCGCCGCGGCGGCCAAAGTGCTGGCGGAGTTGGGCCTGATCACCGAGCACCGCGACGAGCGGTTGGTCGCCCCGGCCGCCGGGGTCGGTCCCGACGCGCTGGTGCGCGCGCTGGTGGCGCGGGAGTTTCCGATTTTTGAAATCGCCCCCGAGGCCCGCACGTTGGAAAACTTCTACCTCGAATTGATGAAGGACAAGCAACCATGACCATGTTCCTATTTCAACTGCGTAATGAGTTGTGGAAGCTCTTCGGCAAGAAGCGCACCTACATCGGTTTCATCATGTTTCTGGTCGCGCAAAACGCGATCCTGATCCTGCTGCGATTTTCGCACGTGCCCAAACAAATGGCGCGCCTGCTCCAAATGAACGGCGTGATGGCGGGCGGGAATTATATTTCCATCCTCACGCTCGGCACGATGATGGTGGCGCTCATCGGGCTTTCCCTGTTGCCGCTGTACGCGGCGCTGGTGGGCGGTGATTTGGTCGCCAAGGAAGCGGAGGATGGGAGTCTGCGGATGATCCTGTGCCGGCCGATCTCGCGTTTGCGTCTGCTGATGTTGAAATGGCTGGCGGGCGTCCTGTTCGCTTTCACGCTGGTGCTGTCGCTGGGCCTCTTCGGTCTGCTCTTCGCCTCGTTTTGGTTCCCGTGGGGCGGGTTGTTTGTTTGGCCGCCCAACTTTGCGCTGTTCAACGCCACGGAGGGCTTGCACCGCTACCTGTTCATGAGTGTGTTTCTGCTCCCCAAGACCGTCACGATCATGACCATGGGGTTCATGTTTTCGTGCTGCAACATGAAGCCGGCGGCGGCCACGATTCTCGCGCTGTCCCTGATGATGATCAGCGGCATCCTCCAGCAGGTGCCGTTCTTCAGCGATTTCCAGGATTGGTTCATCAGCTACCACGTCGATATCTGGCAATCCGTCCTGGCGGCGCGCATTCCGTGGTGGAAAGTGGGCCAGTCGCTCAGCATCCTGCTCGGCTACAACGTCACTTTCCTAGTCATCGGCACCGTGATGTTCCATGTCCGCGACATCAAGTCCTGAACCCGGTTTCGGGGGGCGCGCTTGATCGGGCGGCGGTGGGAGCAAGCGCAGGTGTTCCGCCCCCGGCGCGAGTGGTTGGCGGGCGGACAAGTCCTGGGCCGCCCGTGGGAAAATATCGTCATTCCCACCCCGGACGGCGAACAACTCAGCGCGTGGTATTTCCCCTCGCCAGCGCCCGCGACCGCCCGGCCACGCACCGTGCTGCACTGCCATGGCGCGGCCGGGAATATCAGCCACCGCTTGAACACCGCCCACCTCCTGCTCGAACTCGGGCTGGGCGTCCTGCTGCTCGATTACCGCGGCTACGGCCGCTCCACCGGCCGGCCCAGTGAAGCCGGCACCTATGTGGACGCCCAGGCCGCGCTCGCCTGGCTGCGGTCCCGGGGGGTGGCGGCCGGCGAAATCATCGCGTGGGGCGAATCCCTGGGCGGCGGCGTGGCGTCCGAAATCGCCGTCACCGCGCCGGTGGGCGGTTTGGTGCTCCAAAGCACGTTCACGAGCATTCCCGACGCGGCCGCGCACCGCCATCCCTGGCTGCCGGTGCAGTGGTTGTGCCGCATCCGCTACGACACGTTGGCCCGTTTACCCGCGGTGACGGCGCCGACGCTCGTGCTCCATAGCCCGGCGGATGAGATCATCCCTTTCGAGCAGGCCCGGCGCAATTTCGCCGCCCTCCGCGCCCCCAAGCTATTTCAGGAAACCGCTGGAAACCACAGCCAGTCGTTTCGCGAGGCGCTGGAGCCGACGCGGACGGGGGTGGTGCGGTGGTTGGGGGTGATGGGGGAATAATTCAGCTCAACTTCAGGCCGCACTGAGCACCCGATCACCTTCTTTGACTAAAAAGCTCAGCTGATTTCCAATGGCTTCAGAATCCGCTTTTATTGAATGGCTGCATCTGAGGAGCCCTACCATTTCGACGTAACGCCCCCATTGCGTTTGAAACCATTGGTGTTCCTTTGAGTGGAGCAGACGGATATCGGCATCGGCAATCCTCGTAACGACTTCAACGACGCAAAATATATTGCCATTCAGAAACTCGGGTTTCACCTCGCCGGGGAGTCGAATGAAGCCGAGATATCGTTGGAAATAATCATCCAATCTCAAGAGGTGAAATCGAACCCGGGCTTCGGGATGGCGCGGTGCGTCCCGTAACAGTTCCCGATACTGAATTCTGATCGTGTGTCGACACTGCCAAGCTTTGAATGAGATTAGCACGATATCCTCCCCGAAAAACAGTCGTTGCGGCCCACCCGGGCTACCGCCGCATCGGGGGTGGCGGGGCGGGCGGCGGTGGGGGTGGCGGGCTGGGCGGAGTCCGAATCCACGGCGGGCTGACGCCGGTTTGCGATGGCGAGCTGGGTTGCGTTGCCCCAGAGGCTTGGGGGAGCGGTTGGCGGATCGATGTTTTGCTCATGATGGTTGCAATCCTAATCGTTTGTTCACGTCGGCTTGAATCTTAACCGCACGACCGTATGAAAGAAGAAAATCGGGTCGCTTCAAGGAAAAAGCCTTTTGAAATTTGCTGGAGACATCCATGTAATCCATCAAATACTCGGATAGGGTTTGCCGCTGGCCGAGACGCATTTTCCGCTTCATGATCTCCAGATCGAGCCGCAATTGCTGAAAAGTTGCAAAAATTAGAGTGTCCTCCCGGATTCGATCCGAAATCCCGAGACTCGTGTGTATCAATGCAATTAGGGCAGTCAAACCAGACGCGATTGTCCAAGCGGTCTTGCCAACATTTGAACCAGACCATATCGCCCAACCCGCGATAGTTGAACCAGAGGCAGAGGCGGACATCAGAAACTTGAAAATGGTATCAACCAGCCGCCAACGGGAGACCAAGAACTCCGCAACGGCCTCTTCATAAAAGCAGGCGTAATGATCCGAATTAACGAATCCCCAAAGTTCTTCCCATTTTCGGACATCGTCCGGTGAGAGCTCGCCAGCGACATTCGATCCGTCTTGCACCATAACGTTAATATAGCAGCCGGAAGCGTTACGACAAGACTTGGAATGCGGAGATTCGCTTCAAGGCGCGACCAATGGAAGTTCAACCGCGAGTGGCAAGAAAAACTGGCCTCGAGCCCAATTGCGCGAGTGGTGGGCGGTTCGGTTACTTCCGGTGATGGGTCGCATTCAAAGGCGGTGCCGAGCTTCGCTTGCCTCAGCCTCACCCACGATCACCCCGCGCGGCGCGGTTCAACAAACAGAAGGGTTCATTTGATTTGGAGGAACTTGGCGACCATACTACGGAAGTACAACGAACTTTGAAACTGCCGCCCGGGGGAAGCGACCGCGCGATGGCGCCGGATTCCAACGCTCAGCCAGCGAGCGGAAGGGGCTGCGATCCCGCCGGGATCGTGGTCATTTTTGGGGCGGTTTCCGGGGGTGTCGCCGCGCTCAACCCCCGGCTAATGGCTTTCATCCCTCCGGGATGGGGGTGGTTTCGAGCGTCCCTTCGGGACTGAGCGTGGAGAGCGCCGGGCACATTGGAGCCGGCACACCCAACGGGGGGGACGCCGACGCGGTGGACTCGGCCGGGAAAAAGCAAAACCGCCGCCGGGTCGGGGGACCGGGCGGCGGGGTGAGGGGAAACGGGGGCGGGCCGGTTATTTGACCGTGGCGGCGACGTCGAGGAGCTCGACGAGGGCGGCGTCTTTTTCGGCACCTTTTAGGAAGTCGAAGGAGCGCAGGTAGCGGGGCTTCTCGGCTTCGGGGGTGGCGGGGTCTTTGAGGATTTTAACCAGGAGCGCGGGGGCCTTGGTGGAACGGAGGCGCCAGACGATGTCGCGACCGGCGGGGGTGTTCCATTGATCACCGACCGCGGCGAGCCAGGCGGCGAAATAAGCGTCGTCCTGCTTGTCGGCGCCGATGCCGAGGGCTTCGAGGTACCAGCGGTCCTTGCCGTCGTGCTGCCGGGCCAATTGGGTCCAGAGCGCGGGGGCTTCGGGGGAGTGGTTGTGGCGCAGGGCGATGGCGCATTCGCGGCGCACCTGGGCGGAGGGATCCTGGACGAGTTTCTTGACGGCGCCGATCACGTCGAGCTTGTGCTCGCGGGCGATGCGGAGGCCGGTGATGCGGATGTCCGGGTTTTTGTCGGCCAGGGCGAGGTTGATGTATTTGCTCTCGGAACCCTTGATGTCGGCGAGCAGCCAAAGGGCGCGGGCGCGTTCGGATTGGTTCTCCTTGTTCCACAGGAGCAGGAGGGCGGGTTCGGCCTTGGCCTGCATGTCGTGCAGGGCAGTCCAAGCGAGGTAGCGGGTGGCCAGGTTCGGGGATTGGAGACCGCGAATGGCGCTCAGCGGGGCGGTGTAATCCACGGCGCGGATGGCGGGCTGGTCATTGGGCGGGGCGATGCGGTAGACGCGGCCGGTCATCTTGGCCAGGTCGCGGTCGGCCATGTTGTGACCGCCCACGCCCGCGTCGTTCCAGTCGGCGACGTACAGGGAGCCGTCCGGGGCGACGCACACGTCGGAGGGACGGAACCAGTTGTCGGTGCTGGTGAGGATGTCCACGGTCTTGGCGGAATAACCGGCGCCGTCGGGCGTAGTGGGATAGGCGCGCACGACGCGGGGGCCGGCGTCGCAATGGATCATGGCGTTACGGAACACCTCGGGAAGGAGGCCGCCTTCATAGAAGGCCATGCCGGTGGGCGAACCGCCGCCGGTGAAGAGGAGGTTCGGCACGACGCCGGGGTCGTTTTGATGCCAGTGGCGGTGGGGGATGTCGGTCTCGATATTGCTGCGCTTGGCCTGCCAACCGGCGCCGGTCATTTCGTCGCTGTAACCGTAGTTGCCGCCTTCCATCACGAAGTTGATGCGGACGCCGCGGTTGCCGTCGTCGTCGTTGTCCGACTGCCAGAGGTTGCCGTAGGAATCGACGGCCATTTCATAGTTGTTACGGAAGTTGTGGGCGAGGACTTCGACTTCGCTGCCATCCGGGTTGCAGCGGAAGACCATGCCCATGCGGTAGGGCTGGCCGTGGTTGTTGATTTCGATGCCGTCCGGGTCGAGGACGGGCTTGCCGTCCTTGTCCTTCAACTGTTTGCCCTCGTTGCCGAAGTTGAAGTAGAATTTGCCATCGGGCCCGAAGACAAAGGCATGGGCGCCGTGGTCATGGTCCACGCCGGAGATGCCGGTGAAGAGTTTTTCGACCTTGTCGGCCTTGCCCACCCCCTTGGTGTCGGTGAGCACAAAGATGTCCGGCGAGCGGGAGACAATGACCTTGTTGCCGAGGACGCAGATGCCCAGGGCGGCGTTGATTTCCGGCCCTTGGTAAAAGACGGTTTGTTTGTCGGCGACGCCGTCGCCCTTGGTGGATTCGAGGATGACGATGCGATCGCCCCCGGGCTGAAGCACGCCCCAGGATTGGAAGGAGGAGCGGTAGTTCACGCCCTCGGTGATCCAGACGCGGCCTTTGGCATCGATGTCCATGTCCGTCGGATTGCGCACCATGGGTTCGGAGGCGAAGAGTTTGACTTCCAGGCCCGGGGCCACGGTGAACTTGCTCATCGCTTCCTGGGCGGCTTCGGGGCCGGAGGCGTGTTCGGTGCCGCCGGCATTGCGGCGGGGGGCGGGGCGTTGGCCCTTGGGATCGAGATTTTTGGCGAGGTCGTCGGCGGAGACGGTGGACATCACGCCACCGGCGGGCACTTCGATCTTCGCGATCCAGAGGATGGCGTTCAAGACCACGCGACGGACGTTTTCATCGCCCCAATTCTTGTGGTAATGACCGCCGCAGAAACCGAAGCCGCGGCCGCCATCCGGGCGGTCGTAGGCCCAGGCGACGCTCTCAGGCTGGCCTTTGCGGGACTGGAGGACCTTTTGATCGCCGCTGTGGGCGGCGTCACTGCCGCGGTAGGCGTCGGCGGTGGGCACGGCGCTCAAGATGGGCGTGACGTGGTCCGGCTGGAAGCGCATGTGGTAGTACCATTCATCGCGGATTTTGAAGGGCTTGACGCCGCGGGTGATGGGGTGGTCGGGCAGGCTGGTGAAATCGGCTTCCCAAGTGGGATTGATGGACCAATAGGCTTCGAAATAGCCGCCGATCCATTTCAAAAATTCGGGGCCGCCGCCGTTGGTCTGCACTTCCACGGCGTAGTGCAGGCAGGCGAGGCCGGCACCGCGTTTCATGGCCTCATCGAGTTGGGCCAAGTGGTTGCCTTGCAGGGCCATGTGCCCGGGGCCGCCGTCGCTGTAGAGGACGATGGCGTCCGCACCGGCGAAGGGGTTTTCGGTTTTGGGCCAGCCGTTGGTGAACACGACCGCGTCGACGCCCGCAACGCCATCGAGGCATTTCTTGAGCAGCAACATGCCGGCGTTGTGCTCGTGGTCGCCGGGACCGTGGCTGGGCGTGCCGGCCACCAACACGATTTTCTTTTTGCCTTCGGCCTGGGCGCTGAGCGCCACGCAGGCCACCGCGGCCAGGCAGAGGGCGAAGCGGAACAATTTGACCATGGGTTTCATAGAGGGATTGGGAAAAGGGAAAAACCGTTCCCGCCCGGAGAGGGGCGGGAACGGTTGGGTCGGGGTCGGGAATTACTTGAGGGTCTTGATGCGGATGTCCTTGAACTGGGCGCGCATGGGCGGGCCGGCGTGGAGCTGGAGGGCGAGGATGCCGGACTTGGCGGCCTTGGCGGATTCTTCGTCCACGACTTCGATGGTCACGCGACCGTTGATCTTGTGGATGAGGTGGTTGCCCTTGGCGATGATGACGTAATCATTCCAATCGCCCTTCTTGATGGCCGCTTCGATTTCGGCGGCATTGCCGACGGCGCCGGTGACCTGTTTCTTGCCATCGGCATGGATGGTGACGCGTTCGCCGCGGTTGGCGAGAATGCCGCGGGCTTTTTCCTCATAGAGGATGCCGGAATAGGTTTTACCCGCTTCCATGTCGGCCTGGTAGCCGGCCACGACGAAATACTCGGGCTTCACGACCTTGCTGCGGTATTGCACGCCGGAATTGGCGAAGCCGGCGGCGTCGCCGGGGACGAGTTTGAACTGGCAGTGGAGTTCGAAATCGGCCACTTCGCCGTTGGTCCACACCAGGAAGGTGTTTTCCTTGGCGGGCTGTTCCTTGGTGGTTTCGCCGGTGATGGCGCCATCCCGCACGGACCAAAGCTCGGGCCGGCCGGCCCAGCCGGTGAGGTCCTTGCCGTTGAACAACGAGGTGAAGCCGGCTTCCTGGCCGGAGACGGTTTGACCGCCGGCGACGGCCAGCAGAGCGAGACCCAGGGCCAAAGCCCCGATGGATTGGAATTTCATGGAGTGTTTAATAGTTAAAATACGTGGTTTGGACGCCGGCGGCGGCGATTACTTCAAGGTTTTGCGCAGGAAGGTCAGACCTTTGGTGGCGATTTCGTTGCGGGTGGGTTCCATGCGGCGCCAGATGGCGGCGGCGCGGGCGATGACCTTGACGTCGGTGGTGAAGGATTCGATCACGACATCGCCCTGGTAATTGATTTTCTTGAGGGCGGCGGCGATGGGTTTCCAATCGATATGGTCGTTGCCGGGGGTGCCGCGGTCCGAGCCGCAGGCGTGGAAATGGGCCAGGTGCTTGCCGGCCTTGAGGATGGCGGCGGCCTGGTTCTTTTCCTCGATGTTCATGTGGAAGGTGTCCAAGTGGAGCTTGAACGCCGGGCTGCCGACGGCCTTGACCAACTTCAAGCCCTGGTCGCAGGTGTTGAGGAAGTCGGTTTCAAAGCGGTTCAGGGGTTCCACGCAGATGACGCGGCCGCGTTCCTTGGCATATTGGGCGAGTTCCTTGAGGTGCCCCACGACCGTCTTCCACTGGGCCTTGTATTCGTCCGCCGGCACCGCGTCGGCGCGGCCCACTTCGGAATACACGGGGCCGATGATCGAGGGGCAGTCGAGGATGACGGCCTGGTCGATGAGGGCCTTGATGTAGGCCTTGCCGGTGGCCTGGGCTTCGGGGGTGCCGCGGAGGTCGCGGCTGGCGCCCATGCAGGCGCAGACGGAACCGCAGGCCAGACCGGCTTTGTCCAAGGCGGCCTTCACCTTGACGGGGTCGATGTGGGAAGGATCCTCAATGGGAATCTCCACGGTGTCGAAACCCCACTTCTTGAATTGCTTGAACAGCTTGGTGCTCTCGGTGGTGAACGGAGAGGCGAACAAGAATGAATTGATGCCGATTCTCATAATAAAATTATTGGATTCGCCTCACTTTAGGGGGCGGGCGACGCGTTTGAAAAGCTTTTTCAGGGTGGGGTGAGGGACGACGGATTTTCACCACCTGCGGCGCGGCGGGCGCGGCCGAGGATCTCCTCGACGACGCCAGTTTTGGCGTCGGCATAATGCTGAATCGAGGGCCAGGGCCGCCGGGCCAAGTCCAACTTGGTCCGGGCGTAAAGGGCGCGATCGGCGGGGTCGCGGCGCAGCCAATCCCGGAAGTCCAGCATTCGGTTGATCTCGGTGCAGCCGAGGGAAAACACATGCAAATTCACGCGAGTGTCCGGGCCGTGGAACAGCCGGGGTTCGTGCCA
Source organism: uncultured Pedosphaera sp. (assembly GCA_903930565.1). Lineage (GTDB taxonomy): Bacteria > Verrucomicrobiota > Verrucomicrobiia > Limisphaerales > Pedosphaeraceae > CAIXFN01. The sequence goes on along the minus strand of CAIYZC010000179.1, from coordinate 612 downwards.
GTGCGGTTCGCGGATGCGCAGACGATAACCCGCCGCGGTCAAAGCGGGGACGTAGGCGGCTTCCGCGGCCGAATCCGCCACCGCGAGCACCAAATCAAGGACCGGCTTGGCGGGGAGCCCCGGCACCGCGGTGGAACCGACATGTTCCAAGAGCTGCAGGCGGTCCCCGAGCGCGGCGGCGATGCGGGCCGCCTCCCGCACCAAGAGCACCGGCCATTGGGGATCATAGTCCACGATCCGGACCGGACCGGATGCGGGCGGCAACTCCCCGGCGCACGGCGCGGGTGGGTTGGCGGGCGGCAAGGACGCCGGGGGCGGATTGGGGTTCACGCGGCACTTCAAATTGGTTGATGGGGCAACGGGCCATTCATCGTCCGGGGGGCGACACCGCTCCCCCACCCCACTCACGGGCCGAGCAGGATCCGGTAGAACCGGGCCGGGCCGGGGTTCGTCGCGGCGGAATCGGTGACGGTGAAGGGTGGATTCGCGGAAAGGTTGGTTTGCACGGGACGCCAGATGGCCGGGGGCACAAGGTTGGTGGTGGATTGGAGGTAATAATCCGGCCCGGCGCCGCCGCCAATGGTGAGGGTGAAGCCGGCGCGGCCCAGCGGG
>CAIYZC010000178.1 GCA_903930565.1 uncultured Pedosphaera sp. | reverse complement strand
TATTGGCCCAGACCGGCGGTGAGGTCGCAGAATTCGGCCGTGCAGACGCCGGTGAAGGCGGCGGGGACGAACAGCAACACGGTGTTCTTCTTGCCCAAGTTGTCACCGAGCTTCACATCGACCAGGCCAGCGGCCTGTTTGGATTTAAGCGAGAAATCAGGGGCTTTGGTGCCGACAGCAAGTGCCATAATATTTGATCAGTTTGATTGGTTATATTCAGTGAACTAAGCGTGCTCGTTATAATCGGCGCCGCGACGCGTGTCAAATGACGTTTTGGCGGCGGGCGGGCATCGGGGGATGAACTTGATGGACCCGCGGGACGGAATGGACGGGAGGGAGGGAGCGGCGCGCCCGATTCGGCGGCGGAGGGCGGCTGATTGGAGGCGGGTGAAAAAGGTGCGATTGGCGCTTGCGAGCGCCGGGGGCCGGGCCTACTTTGCCCACGCATGGACGCCGACGAACCAATGACCGCCGCGCCGGAGATCAATTCCGCTGGGGGGCCGGCGGATTGCCTGCGATCCTTGCGCGAATCGGGGCGCGCGCGGGTTTCCCCGTGGCGCGGCAACACCGCGGAAACCGCCGCGGCGGAAACGCCGGGTCTGTGGCAAGAATTGCAACGCTGGGACATCCAAGCGCGGGAGACGGCGGGCTTGGAGCTGCCGCGGCTCGAACCGACCGCCGCCCTCTGGGCGGCGCGGACCTTCCACCAACTTTGCCAGGGATTTGCCTGCCGCGGCGTCGGAGCGCCGGAACTAAAGGCGAGTCTGCGCACCCCGGGTCCGGCGCCCGGCACGCCCGCCATCGATTGGTCGGTGGACTTGACGTTCCACCACCTGCCGGCGCTCTTCGAACTGGTCCGCCGCACCGCTCCCGGCGATCCGCTGTTGGAGATCCTGAGCCGACTCGCGGCCGACTGGCCGTTGTCGTCCGTGGGTTGCCCTGGATTACCGGGGCCGGCGCACCCCACCTGCCCACCCCACCCCGGGCTGTTGCGCCTCTATGCCGACCGGGTGACGGCGACCCGGGACTGGAGCCGCCTGGGCGATCCGGGATTGGCGGATTTGTTGCGCGCCGATCTGGGGGAACACCCCGAACTGGCACCGGAACTGGCGGCCCAACTCACAACCACCCGAGGAACCCCATGACCCCGATTGAGAGCATCGCCCGTTTTCGCGAGGAAGTGCTGACACCCCTGAAGCGGGCGTTCGTCGGCAAGGACGAGGTCATCGATTTGCTGGGCGTAGCCTTGGTGGCGGGGGAAAACCTGTTCATTTTGGGGCCGCCGGGCACCGCCAAGACCGCCCTGGTGCAGCAACTGGCCGCGCGCCTGCAAGGGCGGACGTTCGATTACCTGTTGACGCGCTTCACGGAGCCGAACGAATTGTTCGGTCCCTTCGACATCCGCCGGCTGCGGGAGGGCGAATTGGTGACCAACACCGAGGGGATGCTGCCGGAGGCTTCGCTCGTGTTTCTGGACGAATTGCTGAACGCAAACAGCGCGCTGCTCAATTCCCTGCTGGTGGCCTTGAACGAACGCGTGTTCCGCCGCGGCCGCGAGACGCGGCCGTTGGCGGCGTTGATGTTCGTGGGCGCCAGCAACCATTTGCCGGAGGACGACGCGCTGGGCGCGCTGTTCGATCGTTTCCTATTGCGGGTGGCGTGCGACAACGTGCCCGGGGAACGCTTGGACGAAGTGCTGGCCGCCGGGTGGCAACTCGCCGGCGCCGCGCCCGGGGCGGCGGCGCTGCACCTGGACGAAATGCGCGCCGCGCAGGCGGCGGTGCCGGTCATGGACTTGGCGCCGATCCGGCCCGCGTTTGCGGAATTGATCCGCCGCCTGCGCCATGCCGGGGTCCGGATCAGCGACCGGCGCGCCGTCAAATTGCAACGGGTGGTGGCCGCCAGCGCGCTGCTGGCGGGGCGGACCACGCCGCGGTTGAGCGACCTGTGGGTGGTGCGGCACATCTGGGACACCGAAGACCAGCAGCAAATCCTGGCGGGACTGGTCAACCAAGCCATCGCGGCGGAACCCGCGGCGCCGGCGGACCATCCCCGCGCCCGCGCCGCGGACGGCCCCGACCCCGAAGCGCTGGCCCGGGATTTGGAGGCGATCGCCGCGGCGCTGGCCAAGGGCGGTTTGCCCGGGGTGGAAAAGGCGTATTTGCGCGACCGCCTGGGAGTGCTCGAAGGCCGCTGCCCGTGGGTGCGGGACGCGGTGCGGCGGGATTGGTTGACCCAGCGAGTCGCGGCCTTGTGGCCCGGACTCAAGGAGTAGACCGGGATGAATTTTCCGTGGGCCATTCGGTTGGCGCGGGCGGACGCGGCGACACTCGGTCCCTTGCGCCTGCTCCCGGGGTGCGAGGCCGGGGAGGACGGCGGGTCGGTCTGGGTGCGCGGCCCCGCCGGCGACGCCGCGCTGGACGTCCGCCTAGCCGCCCTGCCCGCCGACGACCGGTTTGAATGGCGGCCCCCGGCCCGCCTGCGACGGTTGCCGGACCACATCCCGGCCCACACCCTGCCCCCGATCGCCTGGCATCCCCTGGCCGTTTGGTTGGCCGTGGCCTGGCCCGCCGCGGCCGACCCGCCGTCCGGGGCCCCGTCGGGACGCGCGACGCTGCGCCTGGTCCGGGGCGGGGACGAACAAGCGCCGGAACTCCTGCGCGCCCGTTGGTCCGATTGGGTAACATTCGCCGCCGGCGCGGCCCAAGTGCGGTTGGCGCCGCTGCAATTTGCGGTCACCGCGGCGGGCGAGGTGTGCGTGCGCGGCCGGCCGTTGCCGCCGGTTCCGGGGGAACGCTTCGTCCTCCACGGAAGGGTGGCGGTGCCGACCGGTTGGCGGTGGGAGCCGGCGGTGCCCCCGGCGGTGTTGGCCGCGAAATTCGGCCTCGGCCCGGATGCCCTGGCCCTCTGGTCCACGGACGGAGGGGTGCGCCGGTTCACCGGGGAGGAATGGGTGGCGGCCGCCCGCAGCGCGGTGCGGGCCACGACCGCCGCCCTGGCCGGGGGAGCCGGGAACCCCGCCGACGGCCCGTTATGAACGCCGACCGACAACTGGCGGTGGAGTATCTGCGCGCCCCGCGGGACGGGGACTGGCGCTGGGCGGAGGACGGCGCGGTGGTGGTGTGGCGGGACGGCACCACCGTGGCCTTCCGCGCGGAACTGCGTCAAATCGTGGAATGGCTCGCGCCGGGCGGGCTGCCCTCCTGCGGCGCCCTGGTGCTGCTGCTCGCGGCGACCCGGGGGAAATATCCGGCCCTGGACTGCCACGACAACGAATTCCGCCTTACCCCGCCAATGAGTGACCAAGCGGTGCCCGCGGCGCTGGTCGCCGCGCGCCGGCAAATGCGCCGGCAATTCGAGGCGGCCGTGGCCCAACTGGCGCGCGGGCCGGAGTTGCTGGCGGGCCTGCCCCCCACCCCGCCCCCGCGCTGCGTGCTGGCCGAAGCGGTGTTCGCCCCCGCCCGGGCGGAGCGCCACACGGACGCGGCCGCG
>CAIYZC010000177.1 GCA_903930565.1 uncultured Pedosphaera sp. | reverse complement strand
TGCTCCGTCCCTGCTGGCCGCCAATTTCGGCCGGTTCGCGAGTGAATCCGTCCGGGTGGAAAAAGCCGGCGCGGAATGGCTCCACTTGGACATCATGGACGGGCATTTTGTCCCGAACCTTTCCTTCGGCCCGCAGGTGCTACGCACGCTGCGCCCGCTGACCAAGCTTTTCTTCGACACGCACCTGATGTGTTCCAAACCGGAAATCCTGCTGGAACCGTTTGCCAAGGCAGGCGCCGGGCAGCTGACCGTCCACGTGGAACTCGGCGACCAAGTCTCCCCGTTGCTCTGGAAGATCAAAGCGTTGGGGTGCAAGACCGGGTTGGCGATCAACCCGCCCACGGCGATCGGCCTCGTTCAGCCCTTCCTCCACCAGATTGATTACTTGCTGATCATGACGGTCAATCCCGGCTTCGGCGGCCAGGAGTTCATTTCGGAAACCCTGCCGAAGGTGCAACAAGCCGAAGCCTGGCGCCGGAAACTCAAATTGAACTACCGCATCGGCGTGGATGGCGGCATCAATTTTCATACCGCGTCGGATTGCGCGCGGGCGGGGGCGGACACTTTCATCAGCGGCACCGGGCTCTTCGGCGAACCGAGCCTGGCCCGGGCGGTGGAGAAAATGCGGCGCATTGTGACGCGTTGCTCGCCGCTCGCGGCAACGGGGGCAACCCCGGCCGCCGCCGCCAAGAATTCGGGCAAACAAGGGAACTTGAAACTAGCATGACCAAGATCAAATTCGGAACGGACGGCTGGCGCGCCGTAATCGCGGAGGAATTCACCTTCGCCAACTTGGACCGGGTGGCACAAGCCACGGCGGATACTTGGCTGGCCCATCCGGTCGCCGGCTTGCCGCCCAAGGCCATTGTCGGCTATGACCGGCGTTTTCTCTCCCAGGAATTCGGGCATCGGGTCGCGGAAATCCTCGCCGGCAACGGTTTCGAAGTCGTGCTGACCTCCGAACCCACCCCCACCCCGGCCGTCTCCTTCGCGGCCAAAAAACTGGGGGCGTGGGGCGGGGTAATGCTGACCGCGAGCCACAATCCCCCGATCTTCAACGGCTTCAAACTCAAGGCGGATTACGGCGGCCCCGCTGATCCGACAGTCTCCAAGGAAGTCGAAGGTTTGCTGGACCACCGTCCGGTGCAGGCGGTGCCACTGGCGGATGCGGTAAAGGATCGCCGGGTGGTGATCAAGGATTTGCGCCCGGCGCATTATCAAGCCATCAAGAAGCTGGTGGATTTTCCGCTGATCGCAGCCTCCAAATTACGCTTCGCGCATGAGGCGCTCTTCGGCGTGGGCGCGGGCTGCTTCGACACTCTTCTGGCGGGCACGACCTGCAAGGTCACCACCCTCAACGGGGCGCACGACACCCTGTTCGGCGGCATCAACCCCGAACCGATCGCCCGCAATTACGCCCGCAGCGCGGCCTACCTCAAAAAGCATCCCCATGACCTCTGCCTGGTCACGGACGGTGACGCGGACCGCGTGGGGGGCATGGACGGCCGGGGCAACCCGCTTTCCACCCATCAATTAATCTGCCTGCTGCTCAACCATTTCATCCTGCGCCGCAACGGGCGCGGCCGCATGGTCAAGGCGCTCACGACCACCTCCATGGTGGACAAAATCTGCGCGGCGCACGGATTGGAACTGGTGGAGACCGGGGTGGGCTTCAAATACATCTGCGCCGAAATGCTCAAAGGCAATGTGCTTTTGGGCGCGGAGGAGAGCGGCGGCATCGGTTTTGCCGGGCACATTCCCGAACGGGACGGCATCTTGGCGGGCCTGCTGTTGCTGGAGATGCTGGCGACGGAAAAAGTGTCCATCAACCAACTCACCGCACGGTTGGAGAAGCAATACGGGCCGCACCGCTATGACCGCATCGACACCCATTTCCCATTGGAAAAGCGCGCGGCGTTGATGGCGTATTGCGCGCAGAACCCGCCCGCCAAACTGCTGCGGTCGCCGGTGGCGGAAGTCAAAGCGTTCGACGGGGTGAAATTCATCGCCCAGGACGGCTCCTGGTTGATGCTACGCGGCTCGGGGACGGAACCGATCCTGCGGATTTACGCGGAGGCCAAATCGGACGAGGACGCCCGCAAACTGTTGCAGGTCGGGGTGAAGTTGACGAAGCAGGTTTGAAGCCGACCGCGTGGCGGGGGCAGGCGCGCGGGGATTAAACTTCCCCGCGCCGTCGCCCAGCGACGCCTAACGGCGGCGTTTGGCGGGACCGAAATAATAACCGCCGCTGAGGCGCACGCCCGTGGCTTTGCGCGGGTATCCCTGAGGCTGGCCGGGTTTGCCCTCCTCGAACAGGGCCGTGTATTTGTAGTTGAAATTCTCCAACTTGACCCGTTCGATCTTCTTGCCGATGAAACGTTCGATGGCGTGAACGTGCTGGCCATCTTCGGCCACCATCAGCGTGAAAGCATCGCCGGTGGCCTCGGCACGGCCCGTGCGGCCGATCCGGTGAATGTAATCCTCGGGATGCTGCGGCACGTCGTAATTGATGACGTGGCTGACATCGGCGATGTCCAAACCGCGCGCGGCGATGTCCGTGGCGACCAACACTTCAAAATTGCCGGCCCGAAATCCCTTCAAGGCGTCCTCGCGCTCGCGTTGCGTGCGGTTCGAATGCAGCACGGCAACCGCGTGGTTGTTGCGTTTGAGCAGGTGGGCGATGCGGTCAGAGCGGTGCTTGGTGCGGCAGAATACGATTACGGTATCGTAGTTCTCGCGCTCCAGCAGTTCCCGCAGGAGATCACTTTTTTGATCCTCGGCGACCGGATAAATCACGTGCTTGACCGTTTCCGCCGGGGAACGGCGCGCGCCGATCTCGATCGTCTGCGGACTCTTCATCGCCCATTTAATGAGCGTTTCGATCTGCACCGGAATGGTGGCGGAGAAGAGGCTGGTGTGGCGGTTGCGCGGGCAACGCTCCACAATGCGACGAACGTCCGGCAGGAAACCCATGTCCAACATGCGGTCGGCTTCGTCCAGAACGACAAACTGAACTTTGTCCAGTTTGCACGTGCCACGTTCCAAGTGATCCAACAGTCGGCCGGGGGTGGCAATCAGGACATCCACGCCGGATTTGAGAGCGTCGTTCTGTTTGCCATACCCCACGCCGCCGTAAACCACGGCGACGGTGAGGTTGGTGAAGCGGGCAAAGTCCCGCATGGCGGTTTCCACTTGCGCCGCAAGTTCCCGGGTGGGCTCCAAGATCAACACCCGCGGTCCGGGCGTGTGCTCGTGGAGGCGCGAGAGGATCGGCAGCGCGAACGCCGCCGTTTTCCCGGTGCCGGTTTGGGCGCTGCCGATGACATCCTGACCGCCCAAAATCAAGGGGATCGCCCGCAACTGAATCGGCGTGGGTTCTTCATAACCCATCGCCTTGACCCCTTCCACCATCGCCGCCGACAGACCCAAAGAACTAAATGGCATAAGTAACTTTCAAGGACAAACTCACGCGCCCGCCGGGGTTTCCCCGGTCGGAGCGGTGACGGCGGCCGCCGCCGGGGCTTCCCCAGGGGGAGCCACGGCTGCGGGCGCGGAAGCGGCGGGAACTTCCGCCGCGGGAGCCGGGGCGGAAGCCTCGGCCACCGGCGTTTCCGCCGGGGCACTGGCGGCCACCGCCGCCGCCTCGGGGGCGGGCGCGGTCGGAGCCGCCGGAGCGGCGGGGCGCGCCGGAGCTTCGGGCCGGGGCTTGGGCGGGGGCTTGGGCAGCGGTTTCTTGGCCGCTTCCAACACACCGTTGGCGAATTCGATCACATGGCCTTCGTGGATCAGCCAGTGCAAGTCCCGCAGGATGGAGTCCTGTTCGGGAGTGGAGGATGGTTCCACGGCAGGGGCGGGAGCCGCTTCGGCCGCCGGGGCGCCTTCAACCGCCGGGGCGGGCGCGGGCGCCGGGGCGGGTTTCGGGGCGGGCGCGAGTGCCGCCACCAAACCGCGACGGGTGCCCTTGGGCGTGTGGTTGATCCAGTCCACGATTTGGCGGACTTGCGGCGAAACCGGAGTCACATCCATGTCCAGATAATGGGGACGAGCGACGGACACGTGGGTCAAAGTCTTGTTGACCTTGAAGAATTGCAGGCCGTGGGAGGCGAACTGTTGGCTCAGAATCGTGGCCAACTGCAGCGGGAACCGGCGTTGATCTTCCCAAGCGGCACGCACCACACGGGACAACCCGGGGGAGGCCAGATTCCGGGCCGCAGGACCCGTGAGAATGTGCTTGGGCACCGATTTGATGATGTTGGGCATGTGCACTTCGCGGAAGTGCTTGTCCACATCTTCCCGGCTCGCCAGCTTGAGGGGCTCCGGCAGGTTCAGGCAGATGTACTCGGTCTTGAAGCTCTGGTCCTCGACCCATTTCTTCACCACGGCTTCGTCCTTGACGATCTTCACGCGGGCTTTGAAGCCTTCAAAGGGCATGCGGGAGAATCGTTCCGCGTGCAACCGGCGAAGTTGGTTCTGGTAATCGTGGTAATTGGGCGGGCCCAAAATGACGCCACTGATCCCGCATTGGGCCACAAAGGTGTAAACGCCCTTGGGAGGCTCGGTGGGGGACTTTTCGGCCTGGTAGAACAAGCCGAAATGCTTGTCCATGACGTGCGCGATGGCTTCGCTCTCCGACAGCCAAAGCGTGTCATCGATCGCGCACAGGAACATCGGCTGGATGGGCTGGCCGTCCGGCTTATTCTGCACCTCGAACTTCACCATGTGGCGTTCGGGTTTCTGCAGAATCATTTGGGCGATGTCGAAAAGCGGGAAGGAACGGCCGCTCATCTTGATCTGCCGGGACAATGATTCCACGCCCTTCTCCTCGGGGGTGAAGGTCAGGTTCAGCTCGGGCAGCGGCGGCGGCGTCTCGCGACGTTCCGGCGGCCGGTTGCCACCTTCGCGTCGGTCATCCCGGCGCGGCCCACCGGGCCCGCCTGCACCCGCGGGACGCGGGCCACCGAAACCGCCTTCGCGGCGGGGACCGCCAGGTCCGCCACCGGGCCGGCCACCACCCATGGGGCCGCCACCACCGGGGCGGGGTGGTCCATCACGGCGGGGGCCGGGACGGCGCCCACCAGAGCGGTCATCAAAGCGGCGGTCGGGGCGGTCCTCACCCGGGTGCTGGGAATAACGGTTAACGGCTGGCGATTCCTGCGCCCACGAGGGGAGGAATAGCTTTTCCAAATCAAATTCTGCTTCAGGTGACATGCTTATGCACTCAATCCCACCACTTCGTTGTGCGGACGGGAAAATAACGCAGAGCCAGCTTGGCGGCTTCAGTGGGGAATTGCAAGCTTTCCCTGCAAATCATTTTCAACCCTCGTGGGGGGAGTTCCCCGGGCCCGGTTCAGCTCCCCTTTTTCAAGGCGGCACCGCTCGCCCGCTTCGCCAGCTTCCGGCTGGTCTTGATCTTCGTGACCGTGCCCACCTTTAGGTACTTGTCGCGCAATTTTTGGTAGGTCACTTCCCGGCGGTCGAACAGCCGTTTCAACTTCCGGGGAGCGGTCCGGCTCAGGCAATAGGCCGTGAGCAAGGGCAGAGAAATGGTCGAATCCACATACGCCACCACGCAATCCGGCAGCGAATTGGGGTCAACTTTGCCCCAACTGACCGCTTCGGCCGGCGTTGCCCCGCTCAACCCGCCGGTGTCGGGCCGGGCGTCCGTGCACTGCAGAAAATAATCGTGACCTTTTTCCGCAATCCCCAGCACTTCCTGGATCTGCGGTTCGGTTTGCAGCATGAAGTTCTTCGGGGACCCGCCGCCCAGAATGAACACCGAGGATTTGTGACCGGTCGACTTGGCCTCGTACACAATGGCCGCGGTTTGGTTCACGTCGCGGTTCACATCAAAAATCAACCGCGAATCGCGCATGGCCATGGCCGCGACGTTCATCCCAATGGAGCTGTCGCCGGGGCTGCTGGTAAAGATGGGAATGCCGCATTCGTAGGCGGCCGCGAGCACCGAGCTGTCCTTCAACCCCAACTTGACCCCGCGTTCATGGACGTACTTGCCCAGGAGATAATGAAATTCATCCGTGCCCATGGCCCGTTGGAATTCGGGCCCCGCGATGACCTCGCGCACGAAAGCATCCGTGTCCAGCAGGACGTTGTAATCGAACACGATGTCGTAAATACGGATGACCCCGTCGCGATGGAGCACCACGTCATCCAAGAAAGGCGAACCCGCGTACAGGGCCATGTCCAAGCCATAGTGGAGATCGTGGTAAAGATTGGCGCCGGTCGAAATGATCCAATCCACAAACCCCGCCTTCATCAGGGGGATGAGGCAGGACTTGCCCAAGCCGGCGGGGGTGAGCGCCCCGGTGAGGCTCAGCCCCACGTAGCCGTCCGCCGGCAGCATCTTGTCGGTCAGGAGACGTGCGGCCTCGCGCAACCGGCCCCCGTTATAGGCCAGGAACGCCTGGTCCAAAAGGTCGGCGGCGGAAATGTCCTTGCCGATGCCCAGCGGGCACAACCGCGGGTAGGCGGCAAATTTGCGAGACGAGGTTTTGCTCATGCGCGCAGTGTTGCCGAATCCCCGCGAAAGGCAAATTTTTTTTGGCGGCCGCGGGGCGGGTCGACGAACGGACTACTTCGCTCCGGCCAGCACCGGCAGCGCGGGCTTGCGCACCCGCGGTTGCACGCTGGGCACGGAGGGGCCTTCCGCCTGTTTGAAATGCACCTTGGAGCGCAACAACAACGTGCCCAGGCACAGGTCCGCCAAGGGCAGCACCACGTTGAAATTCTTGTGCATGTAGCGGTGATGGAGAAGGTGGTGGCCGTTTAGGCGGAAGTAAATCCCGGAACGTTCGATGCCGCGTTTACGCGGCAAGTGCATGCACCAGTGCATGTATTCGTAGGCGGCGTAATACAAGGCGGCCGCCACCAACGCGCCGACCGCCAACCCCCAACTCCCCAACCACCAAGCCGCCAACGCGAACGGCCCCGCCACCAAGGCCACCAGTACCGGCCCGTTCCACCACGCCATCGGAATGGTGTGCCGGTCTTCCTCATTCACC
>CAIYZC010000176.1 GCA_903930565.1 uncultured Pedosphaera sp. | reverse complement strand
GTGACGTTGCCGGAGTTTTTGACGCTGCCGATGAAGGCCAGCAACTGGCCGGGGGCGACCGGCGCCACGGGGCAGGCCTTGGTCACCACAATCCCGGGGGTCAGGGTCTCGGCGCAGGTGACACTGGCCGAACTGGTCACGCTGCGGGGGTTGGAGGTGAATTGCTCCACGCCCGTGGCGACCAGTTGGGCGGTCCCGGGCAGGCAGGGGTTGGCGGGCACGTAGCTGCCACTGAACGAAACGACCTGGTTGGTCCGCAGGCTGGGGAAGAGGGCCACGGAGACCTGGATGCCGTTGACGAAGTTGGTGATGGTGACGTTGGTCAGGTTGACGTTGCCGTTGTTGGTCACCGTGCCGGTGAAGGTGATGAGGCCGTTTTCCCCGACGCCGCCCTGGCAGGCCGCGACCAGCAGCAAACTGGGGAGGGTCACCTGGGTGTTGACGCCCTGGTTGCCGCCGCCCTCGCTGGGCGTGTCATTCTGCAGGATCGCGCCGGTGTCGTAGGCGGTGGCGCGCACGCTGCCGTCGGGGCGCAGATCCTGGGCGCGGACCACGTAGGCCACGACGTTCTGGTAATAGTTGGCCTGGCCGTTGACCAGGGTGGTGCGGACCAGGGTGACCATGTTGGTCACGCCGTCCGGGGTGACGATGAAGGCCAGGATGTTGGTGGCATCGCAAACCGAAGGACCCACCCCGGTGCCGTTGAAGACCGTGATGCTGTAGTGCAGGGTGTCGCCAATGTGAACATCCGGGGAATCCGTGTAGAGCGTGATCCCCAACCCGCTGCCCGTGCAGCCGGGCGGCGTGCCCTGCGCCCGCGCCGACCCGGCCGAGAGAAAGAGGGCCAATATACCCGTCAGCAGGGTCAACCAAACCAAGGACATGCGCGGCGCGGGTGGCGCGGGCGGCGGCACCGACCAGGGAGCCGCCTGACCGGCCTGCGGTGCGGACGCCTTCAACCGGGCCGGAGGCAGATCGACATACTTGAACAAGGGGGGATGGCCGGTCAACCCGGCCTGGGTGCTACATGATTTAGTCATAGGAATTGTGGACTGGGGTTTTATTTCGGAGGCGTTTAGTTCTTCGGCTGCGGGACGGGTCCGCCCCCACGCCCGCCAAGCAGGCGGCGGGGTTGGGATGGGCGGAGTTGAGGTTTCATTTATAACCCTGTGAGTATAGCCCCGGCGCGCCGACGCACCACGGCGGGGTAACCCGTGGGGTCGATTCCCCATGCGCGGCCCGTCTGGGGCGGGGTACGTGGAAAGCCGCCCGGGCGGGCCCGGGCGGCGATTCAAGGACGACAGATTACGTCTGTTTCCGGGATCAGATGACCGTCACTTGGACACTGTTCTCAATGATGCCCGCGCTGATGGCGTAGCGGGTGAGGCTGGCGGTGTCGTGGATGTTCAATTTGGCCATGAGATGCTGGCGGTGCTTGTCCACGGTCTTGAAACTGATCTTCAACTCATCGGCAATCTGCTTGTTGGGCTTGCCTTCGGCGACCAATTGCAGGACCTCCATCTCGCGGGAACTCAGGTGGTTCAATTTCGTGACGGGTTTGCCCTCCCGGCCCACGGTGGCGGTCTGGCGGCTGGTCAGGCGCTGGGAAACCGAAGGCGTGTAAAACTTTTTGCCCTTGTGCACCTCGCGAATCGCCTTGGCCAGCATGCCGGAGGAAGTCTGCTTCAGGAGAAACCCCGCCGCGCCGAGCTGGAACACTTGTTCGATGTACGCGTCATCACTGTGCGCCGAGAGAATCAGGATCTTGATCGCGGGGAAGTCGCGGCGAATCTGCCGGGTGGCCTCCAACCCGTTGAGCAAGGGCATGGCGATATCCATCACCACGACCTCGGGTTGGAGCTCCTTGATCAATTCCACCGCTTGGCGGCCGGATTCGGCCTCCGCGACCACTTGGATGTCGGGCTCGTTTGACAATAGGCAGCGAAAGCCCTCGCGGACAATTTGATGGTCTTCGGCCAGCAGCACAGTAATGGGTTTCATAATAGCTTGGGGGAGGGGGTCATTTGGCGACGGACTTTTCGTTCGGGGTCGGGCAAATCAAGGTCCAACGGAACGCTCGCGGTGACGGTGGTGCCGCGGCCCGGGCTGGATTTGATCTCGAACCGGCCGCCCACCATCTCCAAGCGTTCCTTCATGCCGAGCAAACCCAGGCGCGTGCTGAGTTTGCCCGGGGGCCAGATCTTCGCCTGAAAGCCCCGGCCATTGTCGGTGATGGACATGACGGCCCAGTCATCGGCCTGCTTGATCTCGACCAGCACCCGGCCGGCCTGGGCATGGCGCGACACATTCGTCAGCGTCTCCTGCGCCACCCGGTACAGCACGGTTCGCTTCTCGCTGCTGAGTTTCTCCACGGCCGCATACGTCGTCAATTGCGCGTGGATGCCGGTTTCCGCCCGGAAGAGTTTGAGAAAGGCGTGCAGGGCCGGGATCAGCCCCAGATCGTCCAGCACCGCCGGGCGCAGTTCCCGGGCGAACCGATGGACAATATCGACCGCCTTCCGGATCAACTCCTGGGTGCTGGCGATCGCAAGATCGAGCCCCGCGGCGTTGATGGCGGAGGACTTTTTCAACTCCACCAACCGCAGATTGATGCCGGCGAGCGTCTGACCAATGACATCATGCAATTCCCGGCTGATTTTTTTGCGCTCCTCCTCCTGGGCCGAGAGCAGTTGCCGGGAAAGCAAACGCAGCTGTTCCTGCATCAACCCGGATTGCTTCAGGAGTTTGGCATGGTGCCGCTCGCTGCGCCGCAGCGATTTCTCGGCCAGCATCCGCTCCTGGTTTTCTTGACGCAGTTGCCGTTGGGAAAAAGCCAAATCCACGCAGCTCCGGCTCAGTTCCTGGTTGATGGATTCCAGGCGCATTTTGGCCTCCACCGCGGTGCGGTGGGTCTGCTCGATGGGGATGATCCACTCGGCAAAGAACTTCCCCGCCGACCGGATCAAGGCGCTGCGCCGCGCGGGCGATTCGTCCGGCACCAGCAGGACGATCAGCGCCGCCTCGTGGATCTGGGCCAGATCCAGCGTCTCCAAACCGAGGGCCGCGGCCCGCCGGCCGAGCCGCTGGGCGGATTTCAGATTGGCCGGCGGCCGGCCGCCCAAATAGCGTCGCAAGGCCGTCTCGTACTGTTCGGACAGGGCGCTTAGTTCAGGTTTCATTGCGCTTTCCGAAACTCTGGGCGAACCGGTGGATGCTCTTCAGCGAAGCTTCCACCATTTGCCGCGTGGCGGCGATCTCCCGCCGCAGCCCCTCGGCATTGCGGCCGGCTTCCTGCTTCAGGCTGAGCAACCGCAGGTTGATGCCCAACAAGGTTTGCGCGACCTCGTCCTGCAAAGTCAGGCTGATCTTTCCGCGTTTGGCTTCCTGCGCGGCCAAAATCCGGTGGGTGAGGGTTTGCAGATGTTTTTGGAGGCGTTGGGATTCGTGCAGCAACTTTCGCGAATGCCCTTCGCTTTTGGAGAGCGCCGATTGCGCTTCCTTCCGCCGGGCAATGCCTTCCTTGAGCAACTCTTGGGAGGCCGCCAAATCCACGCCGCGGCCACCCAATTCCAAGTGCAGGGCATCCAACCGGGCGCCGGCTTTTACCGCCCCGGTTTGTTTGGCTTCGAGCGGAACCATGACCCCCCCGAAAAACAAACGCGCGCGGGCCACGCGCCGCACCCCCGCCGCGGCCGCACCCAGCGCGTCCAAACAGCGCTGATGCATCCGGGCCAGCGCCAAGGTGTTGAGGCCGGCGGCCGCGGCTTTCACGCCCAAGGCATGCGCGGCCGCCAAGCCCGGGGTGGCGCCGGGCTGCAAGTGCGCCTTCAGCGCGGTCGCATACTCCAGCGACAGACCGCTTAACTTGCCTTTAAACATGCACAAACATTTCACGCGCCGCAGGAGAACCGGCCGGGCATTGGTGCCGCACCGCCTGGCCAACGGGGCTTGGTCGATTCACCGGGCGCGATCCAGTCTCCCCTCACCGTTCCCGGATGTCCATGGGGGAATTACCCCCCAACCCCGGGGCGGGTTTTGGAATTGGCGCCGGTCCGGGGGATACCCCCCGGCTGACGCCGGGGCGCGGGCGGGCTAATGTAAAGCGTAGTGGAAACCAATTCCCCGCCGATCAAGTCACCCAAATTTATGAACCAAACCAACTCAGTGGTCGCCGTTTACGCCTCGCATCCCGAAGCCGAAGCCGGGGTCAAAGCCCTGGGTCAGGCGGGGTTCGACCTCAAACACCTCTCGATTGTCGGCCGTGACTACCATACGGACGAGGATGTCGTGGGGTATTACAACGCCTGCGAACGGATGCAATACTGGGGCAAGAACGGCGCCTTCTGGGGCGGCATCTGGGGTATGTTGTTCGGTTCCGCCCTGTTCTTTGTGCCGGGTGTCGGGCCGTTGCTGATCGCCGGACCCTTGGTGGGTTGGATTGTCGGGGCCTTGGAAGGCGCCGTGGTGGTGGGCGGTCTGAGCGCGCTCGGCGCCGGCTTGTACAGCTTGGGCATTCCCAAAGACAGCATCATCCAGTACGAGACGGCCCTCAAGGCGGGCAAGTTCGTGGTGATCGCGCACGGCCCGGAGGCCGAAACCATCCACGCCCGGCAAATTATCAGCCTCACGCGCCCGGCTGCCTTGGAAGAACATCAGCACGCGAGCGCCGCACCCCGCGAATACCCGGTCGCAAACTAACCGCCGGGGCCATTTTACCGTACCAAAATTATGCAAACCAAACCCACAATGATTCTCTCGGCCGTGCTGTGCGCCACCGCCCTTTTGGCGGGCTGCGAACAAGACCGGACCCCCACCACCTCGCAAAAAATTGATCAAGCCCACGCGGACGTCAAACAAGCCGCGCAGGACATGAAGAGCTATGCCTACGGACAAAAAAAGGAATTTGTGAGCACCATGCAAAGTGAACTCGACGCCTTGAACAAGAATCTGGAGGAGCTCGGCGCCCAAGTGGAAAAAGCCGGCGGCAAAGCGAAAGCGGGCGCCAAAGAGAAGCTGGCGGCCTTGCAGGAAGAGGTCAAGGGCTTGGGCCGGCAGCTCGACCAGGTCCGGGCCGCCAATGAATCCACTTGGGACGGCGTCAAGGAAGGCTTTCAAAAGGCTTATGAATCCTCCAAGGACGGCGTCCTCAAGGCCCGCAAATGGCTGAGCGATGAGATCAAACCCTGAACCCCGGCGGAAACCTATGCAAGCAACCCCAAGGTTCGGTCGGTTAGGCTGGTTCGGCGCTCTCGCTTTGGGCGGCCTCACCGGCTGCACCATCGAGGCGCCGCAGGCGCGCATTTATCTCCCGCCGCCGGTCGAAGTGCGCTCCGAAGTGGTGGTGGATACGGATGATTATGTCTATTACCCGGATTACCAAGTTTACTACAGCGCCCGGCATCACCAATTCCACTATTTGGAAGGTGGCGCCTGGGTGGTGCGGGCTTCGCCGCCCCGGGTGTCAACCTCGGTTTTTTTCGCCTCCCATTCCGTCAAAATGGGCTTTCACGACCGGCCGGCCGCGCATCACGAGGCGATCCGGAAGCAGTATTCCAAACACCCGGCGGCGCCCAATGCGGAACGCCGTTGAGGCGGCCGCCCCCACCTTTCCCCAGTTCAACAAAAGCAATTCATTATGTTATACACCATCGCGGTCGTTCTCCTCATCCTTTGGCTCCTGGGCGTGGTCACCAGCTACACCATTGGCGGATTTGTCCACATCCTCCTGGTCATCGCCCTGGTCATGGTCCTGGTCAGTTTCATCGACGGCCGCCGCGGCCGGATTTGACCACCGCACACCTCGCTTACCCCACTTCCTATGAACCCTAAAACTATCGTCGCCTGCCTCTTGGTGGGTCTCGGCATCGTGGTCCTGGCCTATTCCGGGATCACTTTCACCACCCCGGGAAAACCGGTCGAATTCCTCGGCCTGCATATTGCCACCACCGACAATCACTTCATCCCGCCGGTGGTTGGATTGCTGGCCTTGGTCGGCGGCATCATCCTGTTTGTGGTTGGGCCCAAGCGGGTGTGATGCCCTCGCCGTGCCCGGCCGTCCCCCGCCCTCCGGGCAAATCATGAACCGCTTCCCGCAGACCCTCCGCCGCTGGCTCCGGCGGGCTTGGTCGATCCCGCAACAACTTGCCACTTCGGTCCGCGATCGCCGGCGGCAACAACTGCGGGACGACCTCGAATCCGAACGGCTGGACCGCATTCGCGAACCGTGGAAGTATCGCGGTAAATAGCCGGGCGGTCGGGCGACTCCGGCCCGCCTTGACTCCCCGCGCGGACCCGGCGCCACCCGTTTCGGGTGGCGCCAGGTCCGCCTTGCTTTCGCCTACCCAACGCGCCGCGGCCGGCCAGTATGGACGGCACGGGCGCGTTCCCCTCCGCCGCCGCCAGCCGGCGGCCCCGATGCCAGGTCCCGCGGCGGGTGAACGACGTAATTCGGCCCCAACCCGTGAATTTACCACGGGTTGGGGCCGTCGTCCGTCCACTTGGGCCGCGCCGGTTGTACCGGGCGCCCGAACCGCGTTCAGTGATCAACCGGCATGATGCCGCTGCCGCTGTTGACGTCGCCGAAGTCGGCGTCAACCGGCGGGTTGTGATTGATCCGCCCATTGGCGCGCACACCCGAGCTGGAACCGTCGTTGGTTTCCGAACCCGGCATGGTGGAACAGGCGGAGAAGGCGAGGGAGGCGGCTAACAGAAGCATTAGATATTTCATACCGCACAATAATCCTTTGTCACTGTGACCACAATTGGGGGAGAACCCGTGGGGGGTTTCCGCGGCCCGGCGTGCCGCGCCCCGCGGGGGGCGGCCCCCACGGTGAAACCCCCGCCTCCCAAGCCACCCGGCTTGCCGGAAACTCGGGGCGGACTATGGAAACCAACGCCAACGACGGGCCGGCCCGGAACCAGGTGGCGATCGCCGCCCGCGGGCTGACCAAGTGGTTTGGCGAGGGCGAAACCAAGGTCACCGCCGTCAATGACGTCAGCTTCGCCGCTTACTTCGGGGAAATGCTGTTCATCGTCGGCCCGTCGGGCAGCGGCAAAACCACGATGCTCAGCATGATCTCCGGCATCCTGCGGCCGAACTCCGGTCAAGTCACCGTCAAGGACGCGGACATCTGGTCCTTGACGGAGGACGCATTGGCCGACTTCCGGCTCCACACCATCGGTTTCGTTTTCCAGGACTACCACCTGTTTCCCCGCTTGACCACGGCGGAAAACGTCGCGATTCCGCTCATTCTGCAACGTAAAAACTGGGACGCCGCCATCACGGAAGCCAACTCCTATCTCACCATCGTGGGGCTTGGCGGGCGCGGGAACATCCTGCCGGTGAAGCTCTCGGGCGGGGAGCAGCAGCGGGTGGCCATTGCCCGGGCGATCATCAGCCGGCCGGAAATCCTGATCTTGGACGAACCCACCGCCTCGCTGGACGGGGATACGGGGAGAATGATCATCGCCTTCGTCAAAGAGCGGATTTTGAACGCGAGCCGTTGCATTTTGGTGGTCACCCACGACGCCCGCATCAATGAATTCGCCGACCGCATCATGCATATGGAAGACGGACGATTGACGGCTTACGAGAAGGGCACCGAATGACTGAACCCCTGCCACCAACGGGTTCCAAAGTTGGCGAGCCCGATCCCCAAAAGGTGGCGGCCGCCTGGTCGGCCGGCCCGCCCGTCGACCCCAAGTTGGAGCCGAAACCGGGGACCAAACTGGAGCCCAGGGCGGGCGCCCTGGCGGCCCTGCCGGCGACCGAAGCCAAACCGACCGCGACGGTTGGGAAGCGCCGGCCCGAGTTTAAGAACACCCTTATTTTCAGCGTGGCCCTGCTGGGTTTGGCGGCGGGTTTGGTCGCCGCTTATTTGTTCGGCCGGGAGCGGAAGCCGCAAGCCCCGGTCTTCCCGCCGGTCACGAGTCCGTACGAGACGGCCATCTATGCCAATGGCATCATCGAGAGTGATCAGCCCAGTGGGGAAAACGTCAACATCTTCCCGGAAGTGACCGGTCCGGTCACGCAGGTGCTGGTGCGCGAAGGCCAGTTGGTGACCGCGGGCACCCCCCTGCTGACCATTGATGACAGCGTGCAAAAGGCGGCCACCGAGCAGCTCCGCTTGCAATCCGAGGCCGCCCTGGCCCTGCTGGAGGAATTGCAGGCCCAACCGCGCCGGGAGACTCTGGCCATCACCGTGGCGCAAGTCAGCTTGGCGGAAGCCAACCTCTTGACGGTGCGCCATCAGTACGACAAGGACCGCGCGGCGTACGACAGCGATCCGAAGTCCATCAGCCGCAACGTGCTGGACACGGCCGAAGACGCGATGAACCAGGCGGCGGGCGCCTTGGACGTGGCCCGCAAACAATTTGAACTCACCCAGGCGGGCGCTTGGAGTTTCGACATTCTGAGCCAGCAGAAGGCTTATGCGGCCGCCCACCAAGCCTACTTGGCGGCCAACGCCTTGCTGCAAAAGCACGGCCTCAAGGCCCCGGTCAACGGGGTGGTGCTCGCGCTCAATGTGGCGGTCGGCGGCTATGTCTCGTCCACGGGGGCCTTCGACCCGTACACCCAGTTGTTCGCCCCGTTGGTCATCATGGGGGCGCCCCAGGAGCACTTGGCCGTGCGCTGTTATGTGGATGAAATCTTGGTCGCCCGCCTGCCCGCCCCCTTCCACATCCGCGCCCAGTTGACCGTCGCGGGTTCCAGTCTCAAGGTGCCGCTGGAATTCGTGCGGGTGCAACCGTATGTCTCGCCCAAGATTGAACTGGCCAACCAACGACAGGAGAAAGTCGACCTGCGGGTGTTGCCCGTGATCTTTCGCTTCGAGAAAAAGGACGCCCCCGTCTACCCGGGCCAGTTGGTGGATGTGTACATCGGCCAACAATAACGATGAACCGGTTGCGCATCTTCTTCCCCCGCGGGGCCGCCCTCGGCCTCGTGCTGACGTGGCTCGCGGGTTGCGCCGTGGGGCCGGATTTTGTGCGCCCACCCGCTCCGGACACCGACCGCTACGTGCCCGAACCGCCGCCCCGCGCGACCATCACGGCGGATGGGCAGGCCCAGTTGTTCGTGACCGGGGCCGCCATCGCCGCGGATTGGTGGCGCCTGTTCGGGTCCACGCAATTGAACGCCGTTGTTTGGACGGCCATCACGAACAACCCCACACTGCAGGCTTCGGAAGCGAGCTTGCGCGCCAGTCAGGACAATTTGCGGGCGGGTTACGGGCTGTTCTTTCCGCATCTGGAGGGCAATTTGGCGGCGGTCCGGCAGCGCACCGCGGTGGCGCAACAGGGCATGGCCTCCGGCGGCCGGATCTTTAGCCTGGTGACGGTCGGGGGCAGTGTGAACTATGCCCTGGATGTGTTCGGCGGCAACCGCCGGACCGTGGAGGGCTTGCGGGCGCAGGCCGACTCCCAGCGGTATGAAAGCCAGGCGGTTTGCCTCACGCTGACCGCCAACGTGGTGAACACTTGTGTCGCGCGCGCCGCCTATGCCGCCCAGGTGGCGGCCACGGAACAACTCCTCGTTTTGGAGCGCGAACAACTCCGCCTGACCGAGGCGCAAGTGCGCGCGGGGGTGACGCCGTATTCCGCGGTGTTGAGCCTGCGCGGTTTGCTGGCGGCGAACAAGGCCGCCCTGGCGCCCCTCAAGCAGGCGCTCAACCGCACGGAGCACTTGTTGTCCACCCTGCAAGGCCGGTTGCCCGCGCAAGCCACACTGTCGCCCCTCGACCTGGGCGGGTTTCTGCTGCCCACCAATCTGCCGGTGAGCGTGCCTTCCGAATTGGTGCGGCAGCGCCCCGACATCCTTTCCGCGGAGGCGCTTTTGCACGTCGCCAGCGCCAAAATTGGCGTGGCCACGGCGGCGATGTATCCCAGCATCAGCGTGAGCGGCGAGTACGGGGGCGCCAGTGCCGGCCTGAGCCACCTCTCGGCCCTCACGGCCGCCAGTGGTCAATTCTGGAGCCTCGGGCCGTCCGCCACCGTCCCCCTGTTCCAAGGCACCAGTTTGTGGTACGGCCGCCGCGCCGCGCAGGACGCCTATCGCCAAGCCGCGGCCAATTACCGGGCGACCGTCCTCGCCGCCTTCGCCCAAGTGGCCGATGTCCTGAACGGCCTGACCCACGATGCGGAAGCACTCCAAGCCCAGGTGGAAGCCCGGGCCGCGGCCCGGGAGAATCTGGCCCTGCTCCAGGTCAATTACCGTATCGGACTGGTCACCTACCTCGACGTCCTGTCCGCCGATATCCAGTTCCAAAATGCTTCCCTTGGCTATCTCCAGGCGGTGGCACAGCGGCACCAGGACACGGTCGCCTTGTTCACCGCTTTGGGTGGCGGCTGGTGGAATGCGCCCCCCCCGGCGCCCCAAGGCGCCCGGCCATGAAATACAGCGGCATCTTCCGGATTGGGTTCAAACTCCTCGTCAACGACAAGCCCAAGTTTTCGGCCCTCTTGATCGGAATCACGTTCTCCGTGTTCCTGATGATGCAGATGACGGCCATGTTTGCCGGCATCTTGAACCGCGCTTTCTCCACGGTCACCAACATCGGCGCCGAAATGTGGATCATGGATCCGGGGGTGAACACCGCGACCGGCGCGATCCCCCTGCCCGATTACGTGCTGAATGCCGCGCGGAGCATGGACGGGGTGAACTACGCGGTGCCGCTCTTCCTCGGCGGTGCGCTGGTCAAACTCGGCGACGGCACTTATCAATCCGTCAATGTGATCGGTCTGGATGACAATAGTCTTTTTGGCCGGCCGGAGCTGCAGACGGGCAACATCCAGGATATTTACGCGGACAACACCTTCATCGTGGTGGCGGACGCCGAATTCTCCAAGTTGGGCAACCCGCACATCGGCACCACCTTCGAGCTGAACGATCACCAAGGCAAAATTGTCGGCATTGCCCGTGTGGCCGCCAACGGCTTGAACGGGGTGCCCACCCTCTACACCACCTACCACCGTGCGATCGAGTATCTCCCGACCACGCGCTTCACGATTTCCTACATTTTGGTGCAGCCCAAGAACCCGGCGGCCATCGCGGGCATCCAACAACAAGTCGCCCGGCTCGGCTACGTGGCGTTCACCAAGGAGCAGTTCGAAAACCGCATCACCAATTTCTACACGTACAAAACCGGGATCGGCACAAACATCCTCCTGATGACGATCATCAGCTTCCTCGTGGGCTTGTCGATTTCGGGCCAGACGTTTTACACCTTCATTCTGGAGAACCTGGAGAAATTTGGGGCCTTGAAGGCGATTGGCGCGAAAGGGCGCGAATTGATTTACATGATTTTGTTCATGGCGACGTTCACCGCGCTCACGGGTTACGGCTTGGGCATCGGGTTGGTGACCTTGATGATCTCCCTGGCCCGCTCGCGATTGCCCAATTACGCCGCCACCATCACCTTCACCAACCTGGCGCTGGCCTTCGGCATGGTGCTCTTGATCGCCGGCATCTCCAGCTACATCGGCGTCCGCAAGGTGCTCAAAATTGAACCCTTCGACATCTTTCGCGGCTAGCCCCCCGTCGGGTGAATCCCCAATCGCGGGCGGCGGAGATCGGGCGCACTGTGGATCGTCGGCCGCGGTGCTGATGGTGGCGAAAGTTTTTCCCCTCCCGCCAACGGTGCCGCGGCCGGCAATGAATCGCCCAGCATCCCCCAAAATATTACCATGTTCATCAAAATCAAAGCCCTGCATGGCTACAAACTGCAAAGTCAGGACGGAGAAATCGGCCGGGTCAACGAATTCTACTTTGACGACCGCTATTGGACCATTCGCTACTTGGTGGCGGACACCGGCACCTGGCTGACCGGCCGGCAGGTGTTGATCTCCCCCTACGCCTTGAAGGAAGTGGTGCCCAACGAGCACCACTTGGATGTCGCCCTGACCAAAAAGCGCATTGAGAACAGCCCCGCCTTGGACACGCACAAGCCGGTCTCCCAACAGTTTGAGTCCGAATATTACGATTACTATTCCTATCCGTATTATTGGAGTGGTTCCTACGTGTGGGGCAACTATCCCAGCATCGAACGGGACCGCAGCAAATGGGGCGGGGTCGCCAAGCCGTCGGACAATTGGGACCGGCACCTGCGCAGCACCAAGGAAGTGACCGGGTACCACGTCCAAGCGTTGGACGGCGAAATCGGGCACATCACGGATTTCGTGGTGGATGATGCCACCTGGACCATCCGCTACCTGATCGTGGGCACGAAGAACTGGTGGCCCGGCAAGCAAGTCCTGATCTCGCCCCTTTGGATCGAGCGCGTCAGCTGGGCGGAGTCCAAGGTGGTCATCAATCTTTCCCGCGAGGCCATTCAGGAATCACCGGAGTTCACCTCGGAAGCACTCATTTCCCGGGATTTTGAAACCAACCTTTACGATCATTACAATCGCAAAGGCTATTGGATCGACGAATTGGCGAACGCCTGATCCCGACCCCCCCGGGAAGACCGTGGGCGCCCCACCCGGGGGGAATCCCCGATTCGTGCCCGCCGCCGGCCGCCCGCATGATGATCTGGAACCGCCGCGGCGGATGCCACCGCCGCGGCCCGCAAATTGAGCCACCCAAGCCCCATGGACACTGAAGCCAACGTTCCCCCGCAGCCCGCGCCCGGAGACGCGCCGATCACCGCCCCGGCGGCGGATGCGGACCCCCGGTCGGCGCAACTCGCGCAAGCCCAACACGATTACCAATCCTTGGTCGGCGAATTTCAAAGCTTCAAGCGCCGCAGTCGGCAGGAAAGCGATGCCCGCGCCGCCGCCCAAAAGGACGCCTTCATTCTGGAACTGTTGCCCGCCATCGACAACTTGGAGCGGGCGCTCTCCGCCGATCGCTCCCCGGGTTCCCCGCAATTCCGCCAGGGGGTGGAGATGACCTTGGAGCAGTTGCGCCTGCTGCTCCGCCGCGATGGCGTTGAATCCGACGAACCCGTCGGGCGGTTGTTCGACCCGCACCGGCACGAAGCGGTGGCCCAACGCCGGGATGCCTCGCAGGCCGACCACGTGGTCCTCCACGTTTTCCAACGGGGTTATCACCGGGGGGCCAACCTGCTCCGCCCGGCGAAAGTGGTGGTCAACACCTTGAGTTATACTCCGTAGTCTTATTATGGCCGGCGAATTCAAGGATTATTACCAGGTGCTCGGCGTGGCCGCCACCGCCACGGACGAGGAGATCAAGAAGGCGTTCCGCAACCTCGCCCGGAAGTATCACCCCGACGTCGCGAAGGACAAAAAGTCCGCGGAGGAGAAATTCAAGGAGATCAACGAAGCCAACGAGGTGTTGAGTGATCCGGCGAGCCGCCGGAAGTACGACCGGTTGGGCGCGAATTGGAAGACCGCGGGGGAGGCCCGGCCCTCGCCCGGCAGCGCCCGGCGGTCCTCCGATCGGCGCAGCGCCGGCGCCCCGGCCCCCGATTTTCAATTTGAGGGCACGGGTTTCAGTGATTTCTTCGAACAGTTCTTTGGCGGACGATCCGACGATCACCACGATTATGCCCACGCGGACGGCGCCGGGTCTCGGAGCGGCCCCGGCCAACCGGCGTCCCTCCCGGGGCAGGACATTCAAGGCGACATCCTGATCACCTTTGACGAGGTGCTTAAAGGCGCCGTGCGCGCCATCTCGGTGCGCCAGACCAATCCCCGGACCGGGGCGGAGGAGACGCAAACTTACCAGGTCCGCATCCCCATGGGGGTCCAAGCCGGCCAATTGATCCGCGTGCCGGGCAAGGGTGGCGAAGGGGTGGGCGGCGGGACGGCGGGAAGCATCTATTTGCGGGTTCGCTACGCCCAGGACCCCGACTGGAGCGCGCGCGGCGCCGATCTCGTGGGGCAGATTGCGCTGGCCCCTTGGGAGGCGGTCTTGGGGGCGACCGTGCCCTTGCGGACCTTGGATGGCACCATCTCGGTCAAAGTCGCCGCCGGCACCCAGCAGGGTCACCAACTGCGAGTCCGCGGCCGGGGATTGCCGAATTTGACCGGGGAACGCGGTGACCTGTACATGGAGGTGGCGATCCGCCTGCCGCAGCAGGTCAATGAAGCCTGCGTCGCCTTGTGGAAGGAACTGGCGGCCAAATCCGGATTCGAACCCCGGGAAGCCAACTGATGGAAAATGGACGGGGGCCGGCGCGGCCCGGGTGGCCTCGCCGCTTCCCCCCGGCCGGGCCGGCTAATCCGCGGGATGCCACGTGGCGTCCGGATCGTAAGCGCGCATGGCGGCGGCGAGCTTGGCGGTCTTCGGTCCGAGGTTCTTCTGATAAACCCGGCCCTGCTGGTTGACCATAAAAGTCATCACTCCAGTGTCACCCCATTCGGCCGGCCAGGCCACGAAGGCGAAGCCGGCGAGCAGTCGGCCGTGGATGCGGTAATCAAATTTTCCCCCCGGCGCCCGGCCGCCCTGGCGGGTCAGGATTTTGTAATAGTACCCCTGATACGGCGCCCGCTCCTCGTTGAGCATGTGCGCGGGGTGTTGGTAACCCTCCCCGCGCGCTTGCGCGATGAGCGGACCGAACGGGCTCGCCTCGCCGCCCGCGGCAGCCGCGGGCCAAAACAAGCCGTCGTGGGTCCCGGGCCGGCTCGCCAGGAATTGCGCGTAGGCGGGCACGCCATCCCCGAGCCGGTCCTGCGCGGCGTATTCGCGCTGGGCCTCCACATAGGCGTGGCAGACGGCGATCGCGCCCAACTCGTTCCGCCCGATGCGCCGGGCGAAAATCTCCTCTTTGCCCGCCGCGGTGTCGAAGTGCCATTGCCCCGCCTCCCGGACGAGCGGGATGGGAAACGGCCAGGCTTCGCGGCCCAATTCCAACGTGGCGTTGGATTCCGAATTCCGCGTGCATTGGGCCGTTTCCAAGAGCCGCCGCACAAAGAGCCGGAAGTCCTCCGTGGCTTGCACCACATCGGGCGAAATCAGTTCATGGCCCGTCGGGCCGAAGATGGCGTGAATGGCGTTCGTGTCGCCGTTTTGGGCGGCTTGCACCAACGCCGCAACGGCGGCCTCCGGCGAAGGGAAGTTTTGCTCGGCCCCGGCGCCGGCCCCGGCGCGGAGGACGGCCAGCGCGCAAGCCAGGCTCCCGACCGCCACCCAGGCGGGCTGCCAACGCTTCGGGAACCACATTTTCAGGGGCGGAATAACTTGGGGATGCATAAGCTAAAAAATCAACGTTTACCGCGGGGACCCGGGTTGCCACCGCCACCGCCGCCGCCACCACGCGCCGGCGGGGCCGCCCGCGGGGGCGCCGGGGGCGCCGGACGGGGGGCCGCTTGGCGACTGGCTTGGCCGCGACTGCTGGAATTCCGGGTCGCGCCGGCATTGTTCACCCCCGTGAACACTCCGGGCGCGGGACGCGCCACCGGCGGCGCCACCGGACGCGCAACCGGCGCCGGTCGGGCGTTTCCCGCCGGCCGCTCCGCGGGCCGAACCCCGGGGCGGACGGGGCCTTCCCGGATCGCCCCGGGCGCCCCGCCGCGCGGCCCTTCGCCCGCCCCGTAGCCCCGGGCGGCCCGGTTGCCGGGGCCGTAGCCGGCGCCTGCCCCGGCCCCGGGATGATGATCCGGGCGCCAATCCTCGTGGCGTCCTTGGTAGCGCTGCCGGGCCGATTGATGCCACCAATTCGCGGGGCGCCCATAGCCCACCCCCCAGAAAATGACCCCCCCGGCCGCCCAATTGCAATCATACGGCAGCCATCCGCCCAGCGGCAGGCCCCCGCCAAACGAGATGAACGGCACCGCACCCGCGGGATCGTAGTAGACTTGTCCGGGCTGGTAGAGCGGCACGTAGATCACTTGGGGGTCGGCGGGGATGATTGCAATTTCGCCGCCCTCCGCGATGACTTCCTGCTGCGGGGAGGAGGGTAAATTGCCCAGCCGGGAAGCCGTGGCGCGCAGTCGCTGGATCGAGCTCATCACCTCCACCTGCTGGTTCAGGAACGCCTGCCCGAGCATGGTCGTCCAAGTCAAATTGTCATCCATCCATTTCAACACCCCGGGATAGCGGGCCATGGCCTGGACACTCGGATCCCAAGGTTGCGCGCCGATCTGGTTGGGGTCGCCGCCGGCCCCGAGGTAGCGATCGGCCAGCACGATTTGCGCGGGCAAGGTGGCGGCGGGCAGGAGCGATGCGATCAGGGGGTCGGGATAGAGCGCGATCGGCCCCAGCAACTGGTCCAGCCCCGCGGCGGGCTGGATTTGGTAGGCCGGTGCCGGGGCGTCCGGCCCGGCTTGCCCCCGCGCCACCCCGGCGCTTTGGGCCAGCCCCGCCAACAGCAGGCCGATCTGGAAAAGTGGCTTCATCGGGTGGCCCGGGGATGGATTGGTGGCACGCACTTGGTCATGTGCCCATCACCGTCGTGGAATTCCCCCGCGGGGGCCATTGGGGGTTTTCCCCAACGCGGGCGCCGGGGATGGGGTGCGGACGGGGGGAACACCTTATGGCGCCCCGGGAGGCCCGCTCTTAAATTTGCGCCATGATAAACCAACCAAAGCACGCACCCTCCCCCGGCCCGGCCGAGGGAGTCCACGAACCGCTGGGCAGCCTTTTTCAACGCTTGGCGGGATTGACCATCGTTGCGGCGTGCGCGGGCTGCGCGGCTTATGTCGGCGATGGCTATAACGGGGCGGTGGTCGGACCGGGGGTGTATGTCGGTCCCGAAGTTTACTGGGGCGGCTGGTACGGCCACGGGGACGGCCACCGGGAGCGCGACTACGGATTTCGGGGCGCCGGGAGCCGCGGGATGGCCCATCCCGCCGCCGGCGGTCATGGCGGCGGCGGCCGGGGACATTGAGACCGCAACCAACCCACCCACGCACCCAACCAATCCAATTATGAAGCTTTCCCCCCACCCCACCCGCCGGCTCCGTTCCCCCCTCGCCACCCTGCTCGTCCTGCTCGCGCTCCTCCGCCTGCCGGCCGCCGCCCAGGCCCAGCAATGGTTTGCCTCCTCCGACGCCGCCATCCAAGCCCTGCGCACCGCCGTGGCCGCCCATGACCGGCCGGCCTTGGACGCACTTTTCGGCCCACTGTACAAGGACCTGCTGACCGGTGACAAAGTGCAGGACGCCAACAATGCCCAATGGCTCGCCACCGCCCTGGCCGCGGGGTGCCAACCCGTGACGGAAAAGGATGGCAACATCACGCTCGAAATCGGCACCAATAACTTCCCGATGGCGATCCCCCTCGTGAAGGTGGGGGCGCAATGGCGCTTCGACACCGCCGCCGGCCGCGAGGAAATCATCAACCGCCACATCGGCAAGAATGAACTCCACGCCATCGGCGTTTGCCGCGACTACGTCCGCGCCCAGCGGGAATACCATGACACCCGGACCGGCGATCCGGAATACGCCCAGCATTTCAAGAGCACCCCGGGATTCCGCGAGGGCCTCTACTGGCCGGCCGCTCCCGGCCAGCCCGCCAGCCCGTTCGGTCCGCTGGTGGCCGAAGCCCATGCGGAGGGTTACGGCCACGACCAAGGGCGCGGCCTCCACGCGTTCCACGGCTATTACTTCCGGATTCTGACCCGGCAGGGCGCCGCCGCGCCCGGTGGCAAAATGAACTACGTCGCGCACGGCCGGATGACGCGCGGTTTCGCCCTCATCGCCTATCCCGACAAATGGGACCACTCGGGCATCATGACCTTCATCATCAGTCGCGAGGGCAATGTGCTGCAGAAAAACCTCGGCCCGGCCACCGTCCAACTCGCCGGGGCCATCAAGGAGTACAATCCCGACCACGGCTGGTCGCCGGTCCGCGAAGAAGGCGTGCAACGCGCCTCGTTGGAGCAATAACTCCCCGCCCACCGGGGCGCGGCGGGCCGGCCGGCGCCCCGGCGGAAGGCTGGGCGGGCCGGCTCAGGGCGTCGGCAGTTGCTTTTGCACGATGGCCTCCAATTCGGCGGTGATTTGCCCCAAGGGCACCGAGAACCGGATTTGCCTGCCGAGGCCCAAACCCACGGTGTAGGGATGGACATGGAGGCCGGGCGCAACGGGCGCCGCTCCGGCCTTGCTTTTGCGGGTTGGTTTGGGCGCCGCGCGGCCGGGGAGCCGCTGCCCCATGGCCCGCGGTTCGTTCATCATCCCGTCGTAGAGGCCCATGACAAAAACGACCTGGTCCTGGCGGGTCACCCCGGCCACCCCGCCAAATTGGGCGAGCAGCGCTTGGAAACTCCCGGCGATCTCCCCCGCGATTTGCGTGAGGCGGCGCGCCGTGGGCGGCGTCGCTTCCGCCAGCAAGTCGCCGTTCTGCCATACGCAGCGTATGCCGGTGGCCTTCTCAATCGCCCACTTCACACAATTGGGCACCTCGGAATCGGTGGCGCCAAAGGTGAAAACCCAGTGTGCTTTTTCCGCCCGTTTGAATTGCCCGGCGAACAAATCCGGCATCGGGTCCGCCGGCGCTCTGCAAAAGTCGAACCGCGCCCTCAGGCGGGCGATTTTATCCTGCGCCGAGAGCTTCTCGCCATCGACGCCCCGCTCCGCCAGGGCCTGCAGCTTGGCGAGCAATTGCCAGGCCTTTTCGTTGGCCGGTTTCAGTTTCGCAGTCACCGCTCGACTTTCGCAATTCCGCTGCGGCAGGACAACCGGGAAAGCGGCCGGGAGCCGCCCAACCCGCCGCGTTACAAATCGAACAACGCCGGGAAACTGGCGAACACGCGCGGCCAATCCACCTTTTCGCCGGCGTAGGGCTGGAGGATCACCATGACGGGTTCCTCGCCGGCCGCGCCGAGGGTGAGGCGGCGGAGGACGGTCTGCCACCAGTAGCGGGGGGCGGAGACGTGGCGGGCACGCTGGTTGCTGATCCAATAGACGGCGTCCGTGGCGTCCTGGCCCCGCTTGAGCTGGAGGTGGCGCGCGACCCCGCCCCGGACGGCGAGGTCCTTTTGCCCGGTCACTTCCCAACCGGCGCCGCGGAAGCAGTACAGGGGATCGTGGACGGCGTGGCGGTCGCCGGAGCCGTCGATGGCCACGAGGATGAACCGCTGGCCGTCGCTTTGGTAGAAGCGCTTGAGCAGGCGCGCGCGGCCGAAGACCTGCTGCTCGACTTCCGACATCGGCAGGACGCGGCTCTGCAGGCGCCAACCGGCTTCGGGGAGGGCCGCGAAGCGCTTTTCCGCGCCGCGGAGCGGCACCCACTGCCAGACCAGGGCCAAAACCACGGCCACCGCGAGGGCGGCGCCGAGCCAACGTTGGGAATTGAGTTTCATGGGGTTAAGCGGGGGATCGAGCCGGGGCGGCGCGCCGGGCGCCCAGCCAGGCGACGGTCACGCCGACCAGGACCAGGACGAAGCGCAGGGCGAGGAGTTGGGGGAAACTGAGTTCCTTGGCGAGCCAGGTGAGCAGGGGCATCCAACCCAGGCCGGTCAGGAGCCAAACGGCGTTGGCGGGCGACCAGCCCCGCCAACCGAAGACGGTCAACGCCAAGGCCAGATACGCGGCGGCGTGGAGCGAACCGAGGATGCCGATGACCAGGGCCGCCACGGCCACCGTGAACGGCCACAACGCGCGCGGTCCGGGCGGGCGGGGCGCGGCCAGGGGCAGCAGCCAAACCAGGAGCGCCACCCAGCCCCAGCGATCCAGCGGGGAGTGGCGCCACGCCACCACCAGGGGCGGCAGGGATTGCCACACGGCGAAGGCGGTGACGCCCCACTCCACCCGCCACCCTGTCGGCGCGGGCTTCATGCGGCACGGGCCCGCCGGGCCAGCCAACGACGTTCCGCGTCAAAGATCGCCGCGTACACGACAAACGCCGCGACGAAGACCCCCAGCCCGCCGAGGGTGTGGAACGGGCCGGTGGCAAAATCCCGGCCCCACGTGAGGGCCGCGGCGCCGATGGCGGCGATGCGCGCCGTGTTCGCCACCCAGGCGGCCACGGCGAGGGCGGCGACGTTCCACCAATAAACCCGCGTGTCCCCCAGCAGCACGTAGACCAGGAAGGTGCCGGCGATCAACAGCGATTGGAGCACCTGCAAGCCCGAACACGCCGCCACCACCGAGATCGGCAGGCCCTGCACCACCAGGTCCACACCCGCCCGGGACACTTGCAGGCCGAGGAGCCCGAACAAATGCTCCGAACACCACGCCCCCGAGAGCCGGAAATACCAACCCAGCGACTGCAGGTCGAGGATCACCCAGGGGAAGGCCAGGAAAGCCAGCGGCAGCAACCGCCGGGCGCGCCCCAGCGTCTCCGGCGTGCCGCGGGCGCGGAGCCAAGCCCACAATCCCGCCACCCAGGCGGCGGCGCACAGGGAGCACAAATCCAAGGCCGAGCCCGCGACGAACAACAAACCCGCGACCACCAGACTCGGCGCATGCAGGAAAGCGCCGCCCGGCTCCGCCCGCAGCCGCCACGGCCGCCCCAGCCAAACAAACAGCGGCAGGGCCGCCACGACCGGCAGCGCCTCATCCCCCGCCGCCAGCCAACTGCGGTCCCGGGTCCACACCCCGATCGCCCCCAACGCCAGCACCGCCAGCCACGTTTGGTCTTTCCGGTTCATTTTTTCCCGGCCTCCGCTTGGTCGATGGCGAGGAGGTTTTTGCGCAACTCCAACTCGTCGGGCATTTCCGCCAAAAGTTCATTCGTGTATTTGCGGGCCAACGGCCAATCCTTTTTGGCGAACGCCCGGCGGGCGAGGTGCGCCTTGGCCTCCACGGAGGTGGCCGCGATGGCGGTGTAGATCCGGTCCGCCTCCGCCTCCCGGCCCTGGCGGAACGCCAACCGGCCGAGCAATTCCTGACCGATGGTGCTGCGGGCCAGGAGGGGTTGCGCCTGAATCCATTGCGCCGCCGCGGCGAACTGGCCGCGGTCGAACTCCGCCAGCGCCAGAATGTAGCTGGCCCGGAAGCCCACGGAGGTGGCCAGCGGCGCCAGGGGTTTGAATTGGTCGAGGGCGGCCTGCCCTTGGCGCTCCTGGAGCAGAATCTCGCCGGTGAGCAGTTGTAATTCCGGCGTCGGCTTTTGCTTGGCGAGGAAGGCCCGGGCCGCGGCCGGCCCGCGGTTTCCGCGCACGACCTGGGCGAAGTCATAGGCGAGCCAGCCCGGGCCCACGGTTTGGTTCGTCGCGCCGCCGAACAGGGTCAACGCCGCCTCCCGCCAGCCCGCCGCCAGATAGGCCATGGCGAAAGCTTGCGGCCCGCGCAGCACGCCGCTCAATTCGGGGGTGATGAAATCCTTCCGGCCCGCCAATTGCAGCCGCGCCGCCTGGCCGACATCCAGGAAAAACTGGTGTTGGTTCGTGTTGCCCGTGGTCGCGGTGAAATCGGTCTTTTCCGGAGTCAGCGAGCCCTTGAGGCGGTACGACAGGATTTGGAGCAGCACGGATTCCAAGGCCGGGTTCCAGGAACGGGTGTGGAAGGTGTTGTATTTGAGCAATTGCAGGGCGTTGGTTTCGTACCCCCGTTGCAACAGATCCGTGAGCTGCAGCCAGAACACTTCCTGGCGGTCGGCCGCGTAGCGGAAATGCTCGGGCAATTTGGCGAAGCTGTTGGTATCGAAATACTTCCCCGCGGGTTGGTCCAGAATCCATTGGGTGAGGGGTTGCCAACCCCCGGCGGGCAGGGCCGCGGTGGGGAGGGTTTGGGGTTGCACCATGCGGGACCAAAAGGCCGACTTCAACCAATAGTAATCCGGCGCGCCATTCGTCAACCGGTCCCCCCAGGTTTCCAACGCCAAATCGTAGCTGCCCTGGCGGCGGTAAAATTCGGCCAATTCATCCCGCACTTGAAAATCATTGGTGCGGCTCAGCACAGCGGACACGTATTCGAAGCGCGCCGCCTCCGCCCGCCCCGCATTTTCCATCATCTGCGCGCGGAACAACCGCACATCGGTGTTCCGCGGATCCAAGGCCACCGCCTGCCCCAGCAATTGCCAGGCTTCCTTCAGGTCATGTTTCGCGACGAGGGAGGAGAGGCGGCACAACCGCGCCGTGTCCCCTTTGCCCGCCAGCGGATGCGCCCGCAAAAACGCCTCCGCCTCCTTGACCTTGCCCGCCACCAACAACGCGTCCGCGTCAAACATCGTCCAAAACTCCGGGTGCGGCTCGTGCCCCTTCCAGGCCTGCCGGATCTTCTGCACCTCCCCGGGTTTGCGCCCATGCAGGAAGTAACGCGCCACCAGCAACGAACTGTCCTCCCGCGCCAGGATCCGCGCCGGTTTCTGCTCCCAAATTTGGCGCAAGCGGTTCAGATCGCCCAGCCCCGTCGCCGCCTGCAATTCGATGGCCGCCCAATCATACTTGGAATCGGGCCGGGCGTGGTCGTGCATCTGCCCCAGCGCTTCCGCCGGCTTGCTCGCTTGAATCAGATCGCCCGCCAGTTTGAAAGCGTCCTGCTCCTGCTTTTCAATCACGTGCCGGCGCCACGCCCGCGCGCCCCAGCCGCCGCCGGCCACGAGCCCGAGGACCACTGCCAAGATGATGAGGATGCGCTTCATGAGGTTGCGAGGTTAGGTTAAGTGACCGTCGTGGCCGACCGGGCGGGCGCCGCGTCCACCCGGCGCTTCATCCAATATGCGAGGGCCACAAAGCAGCCCAGCGAGAGGACCGCGGCCGGTTCGGGCGTGTTGATCAACTTGTTCACGTTCGCCGTGCCGATGTTGATGGCGAAGATCGCGTCGTTGTAATCCTTGTCGCCCCCGCCCCAGAGGTCTTCGAAGCTGATGAACAGGTACGGGCTGTTCGGCTGCGCCGTCGCAAACACCCCCGGGGTGAAGGCCGCCACATGGTTGAGCCCGTCGGGGTTTTTTCCCGAGGTGCTCCAAGCGGTCGTGCTGCCATTGGCGCCGTTGGCGATCAGGAAGAAACTGAGCGCGGTGCCCGCTTGCATGGTGCCGAGGTCCACAAAGTCACCGGGCAGCAAGGGGTCCTGCGCGGTGCGCGTGCCGGCCGGCGCGCTGGCGAAGGCCGAATCGCTGCTGCGCACCGCCGGGAAGATCAATTCGGGGTTGCCACTCCACACCCCGCTGCCCTTGGTGTTCACGCCCAAGGTGTTCACGAAACCGGCGCCTTCATACACGAACGTGGCCTGCACGTCGTGGGTGGTGGCCAGGGTCAGCTTCGAAAGGTCCAAGCTGTTCACCGCCACATATTTCGAGTTGTTCTGCGACTCCGGTAAATGCTTCCGGATATATTCCGTGGCGGCGGGCAACACGTTTTTGTCGAACGCGGCGGAGGCGGCAGTGGAACCGCCCACTTCGACTTTGCCCGCGATCGGCAGGCCCATCGGGTCGGCGGGCGATTGCGCCTTGGCGTAAGTGCCGCCGTCCGCCGCCGTGTCGGGCGCGGCGGACACGGAACCCGTGCAGCAGGCGAGGCAGGCGGCGGCCGCGGTCGAGCGGAGGGTGCGGGACGGGAATTTCAAAGTCATCATGAATTGTTCTTTTGAAAATGCTGGTTTCAGTTTTCCGCCCGCGCCGCCCCGGCGATTCCATTCGCCTGCCCAAGGCAACCCGTGCTTGGTTCGGGGAACAATCTAGCATACGCCATGCCAAATTGAGTAGATCGGGGTTGCATTTGCCGTCCGCACGCTGCGACTTCTTTTTGGTTCCGCCCGGGCGGCTGGCTCCGGCCTTGGCTGACGCCTTGGCCGCGCGCTTTCACCCGACCCTTTTCCGACCCCGAGGTGACGTGCATTGGGCCGTTAACCTAGCCGGACGGAAAAGACCATGCAATCATTTCCTGCATGCGCTCGTCGGTCGGCTCCCGGGAAAAATCAAGGCGGCGGTGGTTGCCCACCGCCGCCGCTTAGGTGCCTGATTGACTGCTGCTGCGCGCCGGTTTACACCGGCAAATTCGTTTCGCCCATGCGGGCCGCGTCCACCCGGCGCTTCATCCAGAACCCGAGCGCCACGAAGCAACCCAGGGAGAGATACGTGGCCGGTTCGGGCGTGTTGAGCAGCTTGTTCACGTTCGAAGTGCCCAAGTTGATCGCGAAGATCGCGTCATTGTAGTCCTTGTCGCCACCGCCCCAGAGGTCTTCGAAGCTGATGAACAAGTACGGGCTGTTCGGCTGCGCGGTCGCAAACACTCCCGGCGTGAACGCCGCCACATGGTCGAGCCCGTCAGCGTTTTTCCCCGCGGTATCCCAGGCCGTCGTGCCGCCGTTGGCGCCGTTGGCGATCAGGAAGAAGTCCAGCTTGGTGCCCTTCTGCATCACGCCCAGGTCCACAAAGTCACCGGGCAGCAAGGGGTCTTGCGCGGTGCGGGTCCCCGCGGGAGCACTGGCGAAGGCCGAATCGCTGCTGCGCACCGCCGGGAAGATCACTTCCGGGTTGCCGCCCGAAATCCCATTGCCCTTGGTGTTGACGCCCAGCGTGTTCACGTAACCGGCGCCTTCATACACAAAAGTGGCCTGCACGTCGTGGGTGGTGGCCAGCGTCAACTTCGACAGGTCCAGGCTGTTCACCGCCACAAATTTCGAGTTGTTCTGCGATTCCGGCAAATGCTTCCGGATATACTCCGTCGCGGCGGGCAGTACGTCCTTGTTGAACGCGGCGGACGCCGCGGTGGAACCACCCACTTCGACCTTGCCCGCGATCGGCAGGCCCATCGGATCGGCGGGCGATTGCGCGGCGGCGTATTTGCCGCCATCCGCCGGGGTCGGCGTGGCCACCACTTTGCCACTCTTGCCGTCATCCGAACTCTTGCTGCTGTCGGAACCCTGGGC
>CAIYZC010000175.1 GCA_903930565.1 uncultured Pedosphaera sp. | reverse complement strand
GGGGCCGTAGGTCGCGGCTTCCTCGGACACAATGATGTGAACCCGGGGGGCGTCGCCAAAGATGGACGCAAATCCGCGCGTCATGCCCTCCGGACCGCCGACCACCGGCGTGCCCAATTGGGAGTAAGTTTGATTGAGCCAAGCGGTCAGCCCGATGCCGCCCGGAACGCTGTCGAGCTCCGTGATGGTCAGCCCGTTGTCCGTGAGGAGCAGGTCGGGGCGGATGACGCGCGGCCACTCGTTTTTGAGGGCGGACTGGCGTTGCACCGCCAACAATTCCGCGGGTTTGCCCTGGTCCAGCCACGCGGCCACCCAGCCGGGCTGTTTGCCGTCGAGACTCAGCCGGTACAGGCGGTTGACGGCCTTGTTGAACTGGAGCAGCACGCGGCCGAGCTTTTCCAATTCCCGAACCAACTCCGCGCCCAAGGGAAACGGCGTGGGGCTGACCCGCCACGCGTGCCCGGCGAAGAGGCCCGAGGCGGGCATTTGGTCCCGCACAAAAGCGGCCTGACGGGCGGCGGTTTCGGGGGTGAGCAGGGGAACGGGGGCGTCCATGGCGGCGGTGGGTGGGTTCAACCCCGCACCTGGCCCTGGCCGAAGCCCAACCACTTGTAGGTGGTCAATTCCGCCAACCCCATCGGCCCGCGCGCGCCGATTTTGTCGGTGCTGATGCCGATCTCCGCCCCCATGCCAAACTCCCCGCCGTCGGTAAACCGGGTCGAGGCGTTCCAATAGACCGCCGCCGAATCCACCTCGGCCAGAAACCGCCGGGCGGCGGGTTCGTCGGCGGTCACGATGCTGTCCGAGTGGCCGGAACCGTACTGGTTGATGTGGGTGATGGCCTCCCCCACCCCGTGGACGATGCGCACGGCCAGAATGAGATCGAGGTATTCGGCGGACCAATCCTCCTCGGTGGCGGGAACGCACTCAATGCCGGCGGGCTGCAAGAGGGCCAGTGTGGCGGGATCCCCGCGCAGTTCCACCCGCCGGGCGCGCAATTCCCGGGCCAGGGCGGGCAGGAAGGCGGGCGCCACCGCGGCGTCAACCAACAGGGTTTCGAGCGCGTTGCACACGCCCGGCCGCTGGCATTTGGCGTTGATGATAATGCCCGTGGCCATCGCGAAATCGGCCGCGGCATGGACATAAACATGGCACACGCCCTTGTAGTGCTTGATGACCGGCACCTTGGAGCACTCCGCCACGGCGCGGATCAAGCCTTCCCCGCCCCGGGGCATGCACAAATCGACATACTGGGTGAGCGAAAGCAATTCCCGGATCGCGTCGCGGTCCGGCGTGGGCACCACCTGGATGGCGTCCCCGGGGAACGCGGGCAGCGCGGCACGGGCGGCGGCGAGCAGGGAGGCGGCGATGGCCTGGTTGGAGTGCAGGGCTTCCTTGCCGCCGCGAAGAATCGTGGCGTTGCCCGATTTGAAGCACAGGCTGGCGGCGTCCGCCGTCACATTCGGGCGGGATTCGTAGATGATGACCACCACGCCGATGGGGGTGCTGATTTTTTGCAGGCGCAACCCGTTCGGGCGGGTCCGTTCATCCAGCACGCGGCCCACGGGATCGGGCAGCGCGGCCACTTCGCGCAAACCGCGCGCCATGCCGGCGATGCGCTGGTCATCGAGCTTGAGGCGGTCGAGCAGGGCGCCGGAAAGGCCGGCGGCGGCGCCGGCGGCCATGTCCAAGGCGTTGGCGGCCCGGATCGGGGCGGCATCGCGCTCCAGCGCGGCCGCCATGGCCAAGAGGCAGGTGTTTTTCTCGGCGGCCGTCAGCCGGGCCAATCCGCGCGCGGCGGCTTTCGCCCGCCGCGCCAGTTCGAGCATTTGTTGCGATAGCGTCACGCGAGCAACTTAGGCCATAATTGCCAAGTTGAAAGACGGAATTTTGGCGGGGAGGACGGCCCCCCGGCAGCGGCGACGGGGGGACCGGGCGCGGGCGGGTGGTGGCCCGGAGCCCCCGCCCGCCCGGGACTGACTTACGCCAGCTTGACTTTGAGCTTGTTGCCCTTGATGCGGGCGCGATTGAGCTTGGCGATGATGGCGTTGGCGTGTTCGGAGGCCACATCCACGAACAAATGGCGCTCGCGGAGATCGACCGTGCCCACCACCGCCCCCGGCAGGCCGGTTTCGCCCAGAATGGCGCCGACCACGTCCCCGGTGGCGACACCCATTTCCTGCCCCACATTCATGAACAGGCGGGTTTGCTCGGAGGGGGTCCGGCGGCTGGCGCGGGCGGCCGCGGGGCCGTCGCCTTCGGCGCGCAGGCCGCGGGGCGGACGCGCGAGGGGTTGGTCGGCGGGATCACCGGCCGGGAAATACGTCAGCGTGCGCTCATCCACCGGTCGTTTCCGCTCCACCCGCGGATAAGGCGCCGGGTACGGGGCGGGACCGCCGGGCCGCTCGGGCCGCTCCGGGCGGACATAAGCGGTTTTGAGCTTGGGCCGGGGCGGGGCGAATTCGGGGGCGGGCCGCGGCGCGGGCGCCGGTTTGGGCCGGGGGGCGGGGGCGGGAGCGACCGGCGCGAGGGAGGGCGGGGTCACCGGGGCGGGCGCGGGGACGGCGGCTTCGTGAACCGGCGCGGCGGGTGCGGTCCCGGACTCCACCGGAACGGCGGGCGCAACTGCGGCGGGCGCCGGAGCGGCAGCGGGGGCCGCCGCCACGGGGCGGGGCGACCAGGGTTTCTTCACCGGGGCCGGACGGTCGAACGTGCGCGGGGCGCGTTCCGGGGGGGCGTCATACTCCGGCCGCCGCGGGGCGCGGCGCTCGGGAGCTTCGTCCCCGCCGCGGGCAGGGCGTTCCGGCGGCGCGTCGAAATCCCCGCGGCGGGGGCGGGCGGCGGGCTCGGCGATCGCGGGTTTGACCGCAGCGGCGGCGGCACCCGTCCCGCCCAAGGCGTGGCCGAGCAGGGCGCAGGAAATATCCGTGCTGGTGAACCCCTCCTCGAGGAGGCGCTCCACCAGGTGTTCATGGCGCTTGAACTCGCCGGACTGGAGCGAAACGCGGAGTTTTTCGATGAACGCATTGTCGCGCGCTTCGAGGACCTGGTCGGCGGTGGGGGGGCGGCCGTGGTGCATCTTCACCTTGGTGAAGCGCTCAATGTTGTAAATCTGGAACACCTCGCGCCCGCCGGCGAAGGAGATCGCGCGGCCGCTCCGGCCGGCGCGGCCCGTGCGGCCGATGCGGTGGACGTAATCTTCCACGTCGTAGGGCAGGTCGAAATTGAAGACGACTTCGACGTCGTTCACGTCGATGCCGCGCGCCGCCACGTCGGTGGCCACCAGGAATTCGAGGCCGGATTTGCGGAACTTGTTCATGACGCGGTCGCGCATGGCCTGACTCATGTCGCCGTGCAGGCGGTCCGCGGAATAACCCTGCGCGTTCAGATGATCCACCAGATCATCCACCATGCGCTTGGTGTTGCAGAAAATGATGCCCAGCTTGAGATCGTGCAGGTCGATCAGGCGGGTGAGCAGTTCCACTTTGAACCGACGGTCCACCTCGTAATACACCTGCTCCACCGTGGGTACAGTCATTTCCTTGCGCTCAATCCGGACGCTTTTGGGCTCGCGGGCGTACTTCCGGATGAGGTCCTGGATCGGCTTGGGCAGGGTCGCGGAGAAAAAGACCGTCTGCCGTTCCGGCGGCACCCCTTGGAGGATCAATTCGATGTCGTCGCGGAAACCCATGTCCAGCATGACGTCGGCCTCGTCGAGGATGACCATGCGGATTTTGTCCAGGCGCAGCGTGCCGCGGCGCATATGGTCCATGACGCGGCCCGGGGTGCCGATGACGATCTGGGCGCCGGCGCGCAGGCCCATGAACTGGCGTTCATAGGATTGGCCGCCGTAAATGGGCAGCACATTGATGCCGCGCTTGAACAACGCGACCTTGTGGAACTCCTCGGACACCTGCACCGCGAGCTCGCGCGTGGGGCACAGGATCAGGGCCTGGGTGGCTTTCACCGTGGCGTCCACCTTTTCCACGGCGGGCACGGCAAAGGCCACGGTCTTGCCCGAGCCCGTCTGGGATTGGCCCACCACGTCATGGCCGGCCATCAGGACGGGAATGGCCTCCGCCTGAATGGGGGCGGCCTGTTCAAAACCCATCTTTTCGATGGCCCGCAGCACTTCCGGAGAAAGGCCGAGTTCGGAAAATAATTTGGTACTCATGCGATCACACTATTCGTCACAACCGGCAGCATACCCCACCCGGGGCGAAGGCGTGAGACAAATCTTGCCCCCGCCGCGCGGCGGGGGAAGCGGACTGGGGGGGAACCGACCAACCGCCCGGCGGGGCGCCTATTGCTCCGGGGGCATTTGGGGCGGCGGCTGGGCTTGCCGTTTGCCGCGCATGCGCGGCGCGCCGTTGGGCGGAGGGCCGGCGGCGGCGGCGTTGCTGGCGGCGATCGCGGCGGCTTCCCGGGCTTTTTGCGCCACGAGCGCCTGCTTGGCCTTCAATTCCTGCCGCCGGCGCGCCATTTCCGCCAACTGCAATTGGTTCGCCTCGTCGATCTTCGCCTGCTCGGCCTTGGCTTTCTCCAGGTCCAATTTCAAACGCGCGAGGACCGAGGGATGCAGCCGCTCAATATCGAAACTGTCCGAGAGAAATCCGCTTTTGAACGTGAGCTTGCGCCCGAACGCCTGACGGAACTCGGCATTGGTCATGAGCACCGCGCGGTTGGTCGCGAGCAATTCCTCGAAAATGATCGGTCCGGGAACCCCATTGGTATCCGGCGCCGGGGCGACCGCGGCGCGCGGGGTGACGGCCAATGCCGCGGCCGGCGGCGGCGGGTTCGTGGTTTGGGCGCCAAGGGGAAGCCCGGCGAGCCAAAGGAGGGCCCCCAAAATGGCGGGAATCCAACGGGCGGCGGGGATGAAGGGATAAACCGGGGACTGCCCAAAGCAGGAAGGCAGGGGGTGTTTCATGGACTTTACTCTCGCACCGACGCCCCGGCGGGACAAGCGAAAAGCCGCCGCGCCAGGCGGCATCGCAATGTTGGCGAACCGGCCAACGGACCGGAGCCGGTGCGGAGCCCAGCCGCCCCACCCCACCCTACCGGCCGGCAACGTCCGCCAAAACCAGCCGAAAACCCAGGTAAGGGGATCGCTTCACCGGCAGGGCCGCGCCGCGGTACGAGGACAGCAGTTCGGCGTCGTAATACGCCCGCCAAGAGGACCCGCGCCACACGCGGGCCGCCACCCCCGGATGCCCGGCCGGGCCGGGGGAGTCATGATAATCCTCGCACCACTGGCAGACGTTTCCGCCCAGATCATACAAACCAAAGCGGTTGGGCGGAAAGCTCCCCACCGGGGAAGTGTGTTCAAAGGCATCCACGCCGACGCTCGGACCATAATTCCCCGCCCCCGCGGGCGGGGGAAACTGGGTTCCCCACGGGTATACATCCGGGACTTTGCCCGCCTTTTGCCGCGGCGTGCCGCCGGGTTCGCCCGACAAACCCACCGCCACACTCCACTCGGCGTCGGTGGGCAGGCGATACTCCCAGTCCCGGCGCAACCGCCCGTCGGCCTGCTCGTGCAAGATCAGCCAATTGCAGAAAGCCCGGGCCTCCCGCCAGGACACCAGCACCGCCGGGTGCGTGGCGTCCTGCGCGAAGCGCGGGCGCTCCCATTTCAGTTGGTAGGCGGCGGCATATTCCCGGTAATCCCGCACCCGGGTGTCCCAAATGGAAAACCAGACCTCCGTGCCCGGCACGGCCACGAAGACCATGCCCAAACTGTTCGTGAACCGCGCGCCCGCAAGGGCCATCCGCTCGGACGCGGACGCGGACGCGGATGGCCAGCCGCGGCAGCCGCTCACGGCCACTGGAACCAGACCTAACCCCAGCCACGCCAGCCACCGCGAGATCATGTTGAACCGCCTATCGTGATGACCCCCGGTGCGAAAAGATTCGATGGATCCAGCCCGCGGCAGCCCAGCGCCGAGGCAAAAAGCTAACCGCGGATTCTGGGACCCGCCCCTGGCTGAGCCATTTCCGCTCCGGGCGCCTGGTTTATGGGCCACCGCCCGCCCGCCCGACAGCGGAACTTCCTTCCGCACTCCACAACGCTGCCGCGCGTCCCATGCCCGGGAACCGACCAGGTCGAATGGCTTGGCTTGCCCTGATCCGCTTTCGGCGCCAACGCCCGGCGGCAGGGTCCCGCATTTAAGCCCCCCCAAAAAACAGAAAGGCCGGACTTGCGTCCGGCCTTACCTGAGAACAAAGCATTTGAAAGCTCCGCGTTGACCGCTGCGGCGTCGCAGACATACGCCCTATCACACGTGGAACCCTGCGTTTTGCACCGTCAACACCCTGACCTTACGCC
>CAIYZC010000174.1 GCA_903930565.1 uncultured Pedosphaera sp. | reverse complement strand
GCCACGAAATGCGCCGCCCTTAAATTCACTGGATATTGACCGAATGGGCCGTCTCGCTGGCAACGATTGGCGCAAAGTTTTGGTGACGATGCAATCAGTTAACGGATTCTTCAGTTTATGAGTGGCATTTCACAACGTTATTTAGTTTCAAAAGTTGGAATTTGATGCGACCTAAGATTCGAATTTATTTATGAATATACGAGTTATTTCCTCAACAGAATACGATTCAATCGCTGACAGTCAATTTGCCAAAGTAAGCGATAAGATCAAGTACAATTTCGATGAATGGACCATCCGAAGAGATGCCCTGATAAAACATCTTGGAAAAATCGCAAAACCGGACATTTCAGGGACTGGGTCCGGAGATTTTTTTGTTGGTGACGATTGGTTTGGTCAAGGTTACCTTCCTGTCGCAATTCTTAAATGGAGTGCATATAAAAAGCCAATCATTGCGGAATGTCAGAGATTTGTCGTGAGCCAACACCGGGACTACGTTATTACAGTTGGCAAAGCTATCAAATCACCTGAAGATGTTGATATTAACGTGGCTCTTTCCGCTGCTGAGACTTGTTTATCTGTTTACAAACTCGATAAAACTGGAGCTTGGGATTTGATTCGCAAAGATAAGCGTCTTGCCCCCCTACGGAACATGATTTCATAGCTGTTTTTGTGTTTAACTAACTGGTCATCGGTATAGACTACACTCCCCCGTAAGCTACAGTTTTGCGCATGTCGAAAATCGACGTGCGGTTGTTGGATAATATGGCACTTGAGCATTTGCGCCACATGGCCGTCAAACGTGTCCTGGAAGGCGGCGAGCGCCTCAGCGCGGTCATGGCGGCCTTGGGCCTTTGCCGCACCACTATTTACCGCTGGTTGCAGGCCCACAAGGCCCACGGCCCGTCGGCACTCCCCGCACAGGTCCCGCACCACCCCTTTTCCACTGCGTCACTTGGACCGGATGCACCTGGTTTTCCCGGGCGATCTGTCCAACCGTCTTGATCCCTATCCACGCTTCCAAGCCGACCTTCGCCTTGAAGGCACCTGTATACCGCTTGCGTTCTGCTTTGCTCATACGCCACCGATTTGGCACGCCCGGCGGAGCCTGAAAAGTCTAATTTAACACCCGGTCCGAAATCCGGGGTCCATTTCTGCCGCCCCGAAGCCAATCCCGGAGGGATTTCAGCCGGTAACCGGGGGTCGAGCGCAGCCACACCCCCGGAAACCCATCCCCAAGCAAACCCGATCCCAACGGGATCGCAGCCCGTGCCGCTCAGCGTTGGCACCCCGTCATGAGGGAGTCCGCACGGCTGGCATCCCTCCAGGATGCGGATTCAATATTATCAGGACCCGGTGGTGTCGTCGCACCGCTCCTCAACCACCGGCTACTTGGCTGGAAACCCTCCGGGTTCGGATCCAGAAGGTTGGCTCTCATTGGACGTGTCCGGTAGGCGCGATCGTTGTACGTCTCACCAAGCGTTTTTTTCCGGCCTTGTCAATTGGCCGGGGGTGGGGCAGGCTGAATTCTTGAAGTCTTATGTAACATCCCACCGAAATTTCAGTCGAATTCGGCCCCGGGCGAACGTCAAAAATCGTCCTCCAATGGCCCGCGAAACCGAACCGACCAT
This sequence comes from uncultured Pedosphaera sp., assembly GCA_903930565.1. Lineage (GTDB taxonomy): Bacteria > Verrucomicrobiota > Verrucomicrobiia > Limisphaerales > Pedosphaeraceae > CAIXFN01. Next base: position 4,138 of record CAIYZC010000174.1, on the reverse strand, counting down.
GAAATTTTCTCGCTGGATACGGATTATCGTGATTTCCGTGGCCATCGCCGGCGCGGCCTGGACGGCTGGGGCTGGCGGCGCGCCGCCGGTGAACCTCATTCTGGACACCGACATGGGCGGGGATTGCGATGATGTCGGCGCGCTGTTCATCCTGCATGGGGCGGTCGAACGCGGGGAGGCCCGGTTGCTGGCCACCATGGGGTGCGTGTCGGCGGACGCCATCGCCCCGGCGCTGGATGCGATCAACACTTGGTTTGGCCGGCCGGAGATTCCCGTGGGCACCCTGAAAGATCCTGGGTTCCTCGCGGGCCCGCATTTCACCGCGGAAATCTCCCGGCGCTTTCCCCACAAATTCCCGAGCGGAAAGGATTATCCGGATGCGGTCGTGCTGTACCGTCAAATCCTGGCGCGGCAGCCGGATGCCTCCGTGGTGGTGGTGGCGATCGGGCCTTTGCGCAATTTGGCCCATTTGCTCAACTCCGGCCCGGATGCGGCGAGCCCCTTGGCGGGGCCGGCGCTCGTGGCCCGGAAAGTTCAGCGACTGGTGGTCATGGGGGGAAACTATCCGCCGTCGGCGAACCCCAAGGAAGGGGAGTGGAACTTCGCGCAGGACCCCGCGGCGGCGGCCTTGGTGTGCTCCCGCTGGCCGACCGCCATTTTGTTCAACGGGGAGGGCGGCTCCACCTGCTCCGGCCGCCGCGTCACTTATGAAATGCCGGAACACAACCCGTTGACCATGGCCTATACGGCCTATGCGGGCGTGGGCTTCGCCGGGGATCGGCTGAGCTGGGATTCCATTGCCTGCCTGGTGGCCGTGCGGGGCGCCGCCCCGTGGTACCGGGTTGTCGGCGGCGGCGTCAACGTCACGGAGCCCGTCCACGGGATCAATACCTGGCAGTCGGCCGGGGCGGTGCGCGAACATGCTTATCTAGTCTTGCAATCGCCCAAGCGGGAGCTCGAAAGCGCCTTGGAGGACCTGATGGTGGCGGGGCGGGGCCGGCCGACGAACCTGCTTTTCAACACCGCCTATTATGCCGCGGCGGGCATGTGCCAAATCACCAGCCAAGCCGGCTCCCCGGACGCCCGAACTATGTTCCAGCGTGATGCCCGGACCGCCTGGACCGACCCGGCGGCGTCGAGTTGGATCCAGTGCCGGTACGTCGATGGCCGGAAATACCTGGTCACCGCCTATGCCGTCGAGTGCCGGGACCCCATGCGCCTCCCGCGCACGCTGGAGTTGGCCGGCTCCAACGACGGCGGAGAGAGTTGGACCCGCTTGGATGCCCGGACCGCGCCTGGATTTTCCCCGGCGACACCACGCCGCGAGTTCGCGATCGCCGAGCCGGCCAAATGGAACCAGTACCGCCTCCGGGTGACGGCGGACGATGAGTGCGCGGGTATTTCGATCTCCCGCCTCGAACTGAATGAGGCGATCAATTGCCGTCCCGGCGTGGCGCCGGCCGGCATCGTTTTGGACCACGCAAACCTGACCCTGCCGGCCGACAGCCGGGCGACGCTTAATGCCACGGTCGCGCCGCTGGGGACGTTCGACCGCGAGCTGGCCTGGACGAGCAGCGACCCGACCGTGGCCGAGGTGCGGCGGATTGGGGAGCAGATCGCCATCGTGGTCGGCAAGCGCTCCGGCGCCTGCACCCTTACGGCGTCCTTGGGCCAAGTCCGGCAAACCTGCGCCGTGACCGTGACTCCTTCCACCCTGCCGTCCGGCTGGCGCTACGATGAACTCAACGCCCCTCCCATTCCCGGCGCGGCGGTGGTGGCCGACGGGAAGTTCACCCTGACGGGTTGCGGTCATGCCATCAGCTCGTGGTGGGAGCGGGTGCGGGACCAGGGTGTGTTCGTGAGCCAACCCGTGACCGGGCCGGTCGTGGCGGTTTCCGCCCGCCTGCTGAGTTTGGCCCCGAACGTCGGCGGCCCCAACGCCTACGAATGGGACCACCGGCCGCCGACGGCTTCCGGATTGGTGCTCCGGGAATCGTTGACCGAAAAATGCGGCCGCTATGTGCTGGTCCAGGTGGAGGCCACCGGCCGGCTCGTTGGCCGGTGGCGGGACAAATCGGGCGATCAGGATGACAACCAGAGCCGGGACTTGGGCCCGGTCACCTTGCCCATCCACCTGCGCCTCCTCCAGACCGGTGGTACGGTTCAAGTGTTCACCTCGACAGACGGCCGGGCTTGGGGCGAGCCGCGCCTGACCCGTCCCGCCAGCTTTGGCGAGCCAAGTCGGATCGGCCTCTTCGTCTGCTCCGGCAACACCTTCGCCGCCACCACCGCCACTTTCGATTCCGTCGCTTGCACCCCGCTCGACCGGGCTCCGCTGATCCCCGACCAGCCTAAATAGGTGCCATACCAGATTAGGGGGTCAGCCCCAGTAGTGTTCGGCAGGGTTCGTGCTTCCAGAGCATTTGGAACCAGCGAGCGCGATTTGGCGAGCGGTGTGGGGCGGTGAGTCTGCTTGTTGGGCCGATCAGCCACCGGATCAAGGCAAAGCTGCGCCCAGGACCGATGCTTGGCGCAATCGTTCCGGGCGGTTTAGTTGGCTTTTTTGGCGCGTTGCAGGCTCCGTTCCAATTCCGGCCAGCCGCGGTAACCCAGCCAGTAAAGTTGCCGTGCTTCCCATTGGCGCTGGGTCGGCCGGGTGCCCGCCCACAGCATCAAGAACCCCGGGGCAATCAGCGCGCAGTACACCTGCAGCGTGACCCCGGCTTGCGATTCCGCCAGCCAATGCCCGCAGCCAAAGACGCACTTGTGCCACCTGAAGAATGATTCAATCTGCCGGCGGTAGCGATAATTCAGGGCCACCAACTCCGCCGCCAGTTCGGTCTGATTGGTGAAGCGCAGGAAGGTGTGCCCGGCGGCCGCCACCCGCACCAACCGGCCTGCGGGGCCGTTGGGTTCGATCCCCAAGCGCACGCGCACATCCTCGGCCACCCCGGCCGCCCGATCCGCCGGCGTGAGTTCCCGCACCGGTTCCAAGCGGTTCAGCACCGTGTTGTTGAGGAGCCGCCACACCAACGTCGCGCCGGCCGTTTGCCCCCGGCTGATGAGCTTGTAGTCCTGGCCGAAATGGCGGTCGTTCACGTACCGGACCCCGGATTTGATTTTGGCTTCCCAGGTGGCCCGCTCCGAAACGTTGCCCGCGGTCACCGTGAACTCGCTGGGCACCTGCCGCCAGACCGAAAACTCCAAATGCAGCTTGCCCGCCCGATTCCGTTCATCCTGCCAGAGCCCCCAAACCATCCGGGGCAGCGCCGGCAGGAGGGTGCCGTCCGTGGCGACCAAGTCTTGGACTCGGGCGTGGAGGCGCGCGTCCCCAAAGACCGGCCGGGCCTCGGCGGCGAGTTCCCGCAACAGCCCGGCCAACACCTCCGGTTCGCCGACCCATTGCATATCGGAGAAGCTCGTGAGCCTGACGGGGCCGGTGCCAACGCCGCCTTGCAGGCGGTTGAAGTGGGTGGCGGCGCACACGGCCCGGGCGGTCTTGAGCACGGGATTGCGCAAGCTAAAGAGCAGGAGGGAGCAGTAGCCGGCGGGCTGGAGCTGGCGGCGGGGAGCCAGTTCGGTGGGCGTGGGTTGGCGGCGGGCCAGGCCGGGGGCCAAACGGCGCGGAAAGGTCGCCGGCAACTTCCCGTGATGGAATTGCGTCGGGGCGGAATCAGGTTGGGCGTCAGGGCCGGCCACGGGGTTATTAAGCCCGTACCGTTTGTGACGTACAAGTTACGAGCGGGCGACGGCAGGGTGACAATCTTGCGCGCCGAAAAAGGAAACCCGCGCCGTCGGCCAATCGGCGCTGGCGAGGGCAGCGGCGGTAGTGCAGCAGTTGGTTTGCCGAACACTGCTGCTATCGCGGCCACGAATCCCCGTAAATCTGCGAAAATCCGCCCGGAATCTGCGGATAAACCTCCGACTCCCCGCTCCCTCCTGCCCCGCTCTGGCCCCGCTCCACGTGAGATCAAATTCCCAGTCCCCATCTGCGCCCATTATACTTAACGACATAATTCTTTGCGGATACTTGGCAATGCGATACCGTGCGGGATGCGACCATTAACGCTGTCATCACCCGAGCTCAGCCGCGCTGTGCTGCAACAAGAGATCAACCGTCACGCCGACGCCCGCTACG
>CAIYZC010000173.1 GCA_903930565.1 uncultured Pedosphaera sp. | reverse complement strand
GGTGGGTTGGCGGGCGGTGAGGCCGGGGGCGGATTGGGGTTCACGCGGCAATTCAAATTGGTTGATGGGGCAACGGGCCATTCATCGTCCGGGGGGCGACACCGCTCCCCCACCCCATTCACGGGCCGAGCAGGATCCGGTAGAACCGGGCCGGGCCGGGGTTCGTCGCGGCGGGGTCGGTGAAGGTGAACGGAGGGGTGGCGGAAAGGTTGGTTTGCACGGGACGCCAGATGGCCGGGGGCACAAGGTTGGTGGTGGATTGGAGGTAATAATCCGGCCCGGCGCCGCCGCCAATGGTGAGGGTGAAGCCGGCGCGGCCCAGCGGGGCGGCACTCAAGCCGGGCGCGGCGGGGCGCAGCACGGTGACGACAACACTTTGCGTGGCGCTCAGCGGCGGGGTGCCGTTGTCGGTCACCACCACGCTGACGGGGTTGGTGGACGGGGATTGGGCGATGGTTGGGCGCCAGGTGACACGGCCGAGAGCGGGATCGATGGTCATGCCGACGGGGGCGTTCAGGAGGCTGTACCCAAGGGTTTGCGGCGGGGAATTGACGTCGGTGGCAAGGTTGCCCAAGGCGAGCGTTTGGCCGGCGGTGAGTTGTTGGTTGGCGAGGGGCGCGAGGACCGGGGCGGCATTGGGCAGGGCGAGGTTGTCGAACACGGCGGCGGAGACCAAGGCGTTGTTATGCGCCGAGACGGCCACGCCCCATTGGGCGGTGTTCGGAAAGCCCGCGAAGTTGGTGGAGCCCAGGCTGGTCCAGGTCGTGCCGTTCGGCGAATACCACGCGGCGAAATTGGTGCCGATGCGCACCAAACGCACCCAGCAGGGCGCCACCGGGCCGGCGACGGTGGTGTTGTAAACCTGGCCGAAGGTGGCGGGACGCCATTGAAAGGTGACGCCCTCGGCCGGCGTCACCCCAACGAAGAGGTTGCGGGCGCCCGGGGCGGCGCTTTCGCGGATCATGACGCCGGCCTTGGACCAGACATCGGCCGCGGTCTGCCGCGCGACGCGGGCGATGATGACGCCATCCGTGGCGATACTTTGCCAAACGAAATGACCGGCGTCGGAGGTGCCCGAGAAATCCGCGCCGGAACCCAGCACGGTCAACATGTTGCCGCTCAGCGCGGAGCCGCCCGCCACGCCCACCGAGCCCAAATCCGTGTCGGTCCACAGCGCGGGCGGACTCAACGGGGCGTTGAGGAACGACCGGTCGCGCACCACGCCGAGGGGATCCTGCGGATTCCAGAAGGCTTCCACGGCGGCGTTCTCATTGGTGGGGGCGGTGAGACCATGCGCGAGGGTGACGGCGAAGAAATTGGTGGCGGCGCCGGCGGCCAGCAGGTTGGTCAGGCACCAGCCTTCGGTGGTCAGTACGGACGGGGTGACCTCGGCGCCGTTGGTGGTGAAGTAGCGCGTCGCCACCCCGGGCACACCGCCGGCCTGGCCCGCCAACGCAGGCAGGCAGGCCACATCGCCGTCGTTGCGCAATTGGAGCACCGAGAGGGTGCCCGCGCCGGCGGAGACGGAGAGATTGAGCGCTTCGAGGTTGCCGTTGGTGTCGGCGATGCCTTTGAGGTACTTGATCGCCGACAAGGCCAGGTGGGTGTAGCTGCCGGGCTGGGTTTCGGGCACCACGGCGTAGGGCACGCCAAAGTACCAGCTCTCATACAAATATCGGTTGGCCCGCCCGCCCTCCTGCTGGTGGAGCATCATGCTGGCCAGGCTGCTGCCCTCGTAATACAAGTCCGCGGCCGTCGCGGAGCCTTGGGCATTGGTGCCGGCATTGCTGACGTTGCAGATCAACGTGTGCCGCGCGTTGCGCCCCTGCAGGTAGCGCTCGTAAACGCGGATTTTCGCCCGGTTCGACTGTTCCGCGGCGGCGGATCCGACCTGGTTGGCGCCGAAATAATCCCACGGGCAATCGGTCTGCTGGGAGTAGTAGGGGTGGTTGATCGCCGCGGCCATGGAGACGAAGGAGCCGACGATTTGGTCCGCCGTGAAATTGAACGCGGTGTTGCCGCCCGTGCCGTTGGGCACAGTAAACGCCAGGTTGTTGGCCACGAGCGCCGGCGCGCCGCCCCACGGCCACCACACCGGGCTGCTGGTGTGCCCCACTTTGAGGTGCGGGAAGAGTTGGTAATAACCATTGAAGGTGTCGCGCCAGATTCCGCCGGGGTAGGGGTACGCGCCATCCGCCACGGTGAGGTCGCCCGTCCACCAGGCGATTTGGTCCGCATTCGACCAGCCCGGATTCACCTGGCAGACGGGCTGCATATTCTCCATGTGATAGTCGTGGGTGAACTCGGACCAGATGATCCCGTGGTTCTGGCAACCCAAGGCCCAACCGCCCCAGCCATTGGTTTGCCCTTGGTACCAAGTGGTACTGGGGTTGGGGCAATCGCCGCCCAGCTCGGGCCAGAACTTGGTGTTGTACGCGGCGAGGTACGCGGCCAATTGCTGCATGAGCGGACCCTGCGCGCCGGGCGACCACCCGGCGGAGTGGAAAAAATAGCCATCTTGGAACCGTTGCACGAAGGGCCATTGGGTGAAATTGGTCATCTGCGTGTTGTCGGACAGGCCGCCCCACCAGATTTCCGAGGGCACGGGCCGCGGGCGCACCGTCGGCCAGGCCGTGGCGGGCAGGGTCAATTGGAGTTGATTGCTCTGGATGGTGCCGGAGCCATCCTGGGTGAAGACGGTGACCGTGTTCGTACCGGCGCGAAGGTGGCGCACGGTGATGCCCCAGGGCGTTTGGGCCGCGGTGGCGCCGAAGTCCCACAGGTGGTTGGTTTGGTCGCGCACCTCATACCAAAGGGGTCCGGTCGGCGTGCCGCGCAGAACACCGCCCAGGTTGGTGGTGAGCGAATTCACCGTGAAACTGGTGCCGGCGAACTGCACGAGGGGAAACTTCTGCATGGGCACAATCCGCAGCAAATGGGGGATGCTGGTGTCGAGCGTGAAGGCCCAAGGCGCGAGGGGCGCGGCGGTGAGCCCGTTCGTGTTCAAGACGCCGCTGTAGGCGATGACCGGGTAGGGGGTGTTGGCGATGATGCCCGCGTCGCTCAAGTTCAGCGCGCCGGCGAGGGTGACATTGCCGTTCACCACCACG
>CAIYZC010000172.1 GCA_903930565.1 uncultured Pedosphaera sp. | reverse complement strand
GTGGTACAACCGTTCGGCCTCGGCCGCGTTGATCCGCCGGCCGGCCCACACCTCCTGCAACAACCCATCCATCGAGGCGTCGTAAATCACCCTCCCAACATAGCCCGCCCCGCCCCGCCGGCAAGGCCGGAATCCATGCCCCCAATCCGCCGGAACCGTGGCGAATGCGGCTCCTGCCAAGCCGTGCCGTCCATCCTTTCCCTTTGATCTCTTGCGTCCCTCCCCGCCAACGCCGATGCATGAAGCTGGCATCGGATCGCAAAAATGGGTTCACGTCCCCACTGGCACCCCCCGCCGCCGTGAACTTTTGTCCCCTTGCGAGTCCGCGTCACCCCCTGAACTGGAGGCGTCACCGGCTTACATGTTGGCCCCGAAAGCGGCCCCGGGCAAGGCACGCCACCCGGCTGGGACGGTTCCCGGGCATGGACCGCGCGGCAGCGTTGTGGAGTGCGGAAGGAAGTTCCGCTGTCGAGCGGATGGGTGGGAGCCGGTAACCCGAGCGTCTGGAGCGGAAGCGGCACATCCAGTTGCGGGCCCGAAAATCCACGGTTCGCCCACAACCAAGACGACGGGAGGATGGACGGACCGGGTCGCGTTGTGGCCCCCGAGAGCGGCGTCTTCGCGTCCCTCGCCGCCGCACTCCACAACCCACAGGGTCGTCCGTTTCCTGCGGGGTGCGGCCCGGGCCAGGAGCAAGCGATCGGGTGGGCCATCGAATTGCTGCATGAAGCGGCGCTGCCAGCCCCCCGCCAATTTCCTTTGCCCTCCCGCTCCTGATTTGGCACAGTGCCGCCCGTCGAATCGGGCGCGGCCCCCGCCGCGCGTCACCACGGCGAAAGTAGCACAAAAAGCAGCACGGACCACCGCAACCCCGGCTTATGGACCTGAACGCATTCAATCCCCGCGAGCGCCAGGCGCTCTTGGACATCTTTGTTTTGGGCATGTACGCCGACGGCCACTTGGCCTCCGCCGAGGATGCCCAAGCCCGGCGTCTCCTCGCCGCCATGGGCCATGAAACCCTCGACGACCGCAACCGCGAGCTGGACGCCGCCATCACCCGGGTGAGCCGCCACGCCCCCGGCCCCAGCGTCGCCCGGCCATATTTGATCTCCCTGGCCGCCGTTTTCCGCAATGCCCGCCAGCGCGCCGACGTCTATTCCCTCCTCGCGGAACTCATGCACAGCGACAACGAACTCGCCGCCGCCGAAGACCGCTTTCTCACCACCGTCCGCGAAGTCTTCGCCCCGTAACCACCCGCCCAAGGGCGCCGGGCGCCAAAATTAACCGTTACCCGGCGTTCGCTGGGCGGGGCGTCCCTGAATGCCGGCTTGTGTTCCCCGCCCGCCGGTGCGATGCTCTCCCCGACGGCGCCAAGACCCCTTGGCCGGTGTGGCGAAATGGCAGACGCACAGGACTTAAAATCCTGGGACCCTTAAAAGTCGTGTCGGTTCGAGTCCGACCACCGGTACCAATTTCCGATTCCCGCTCACCTGCGACTACGCACCGCCCCCCCCAACGTGCGAGCTCCTGGTTCCGGCGCGGCGCAAAGTAAGTTCCGGAGCAACCCTCCCAACCAGCCCAGGACAGGACGATCCTCGGGCTCCACAGCTCCGCCTCAGTAAGGCCAGTTCTTGGCAGGTGGCGGGAGCGAAGCCCTAAACGTGTATGCTGGCGGCATGAGAATGACCGCTGAAACTGGAGCAGGACGGCTTGCCGAACTGGTGAAAAGGTTCAGGCCCGCAATGAAAGTCTCCCGACCGATGGCAACAAGACCGTTGCCAGACTGGTCCCACCCCTTGACGAGAGCGTCGAAGTAAAGTATGCGGCTGATGCGACATATCTAACGTTCCAACCTTAAACCGCACTCCGCCCCCGGCACGGCAAGCAAACGTTCAAAAAGCGAAATATTCTCAATAGGCATGCTGAGTGATTTGATCACGCATTTTTTGAATCTGGCGATCCAAATCGCTATGCTGGCCGGCCATTTTGAAATTAAGCTTTGGGAAATTCTGCGCGATCGTCTCTGCCGCTTCATCACAGATTCGGATAGGCAAACGAGGTTCGTTCTGACCGGGGATCACCGAATAGTTCCATCGATCGGCCGGACGTGAGTCCTCCAGCAAAGGTCCAAGCAAGTCAACTGACCAATCGCCTCGCACCTCGGCCAGCACCTTACACATGCTGTGCCGCCGCTGGGTACTTGCGTTTTGCAGATAATGCTCAAAAGCGGGCCTGGCCTCCGTTCCAAACTGCCGCCCCAAGGAAACCAGAAGATTATAGCCGTCGCCATAAGGGCCCGGTTCGACTTGCGGCAGGTCGGAGATAGTTTCTTCAAGGCGCTTTCGGAAGTCGTTTGCGTTCGGTCCCGCCATTGCCATTCCCGCGAATCTCAGTATTTCTGGATCTGTGGTGACATCGCAGATCCGATGCAACTCCGCCTGGATTGCTGGTTCTTTGGACCATGACACGGCCTTGATAAACTCATTGGGGCGCACTCCATCCGCCACTTCCCTGGCCATGTCGCCTTTACGAACATCCAAGCCTCGAAGTCGACTGGCGATCAAGTTTGTCGTCTGGCGTGGAAAATAATAAATGAGTCGCATGGCTGCGCCGATCTGCAAATCGCTGCCGACGCTCCATCCATCAAGTCCTATTCCATTGAAAACGCCAATGCTGGCGAAATCCAACAACAACGAGTCCAAAAGATGCTGCGCTGGTTCGGGACTGGACCAAATTGCGCGAACTTGTCCGGCCAATTTGGCGTCGTGCGTCGGACTATTGATTGCGATGCACGCGGTCGGCTGATACCGCACAGCTTGGTAAGACCGCCCAACAATTTGGCCGACTATCACAAAGCAAACATCCCCTATTTTAAGTGTGTAGGAAGAGATGGCGTCCCTTGGACTGCCAAATTCCTGCCGAGGCACGGTCGCCAGAACCTTCTGTTCGACCTCGTTTCCGGGATTCCCGCCAAGTTCATTGGCAAACCACATGCCGCCATACTCCTGATCATGCTTGATGATGAGTTTCGTTGGCGTCCCGTCATCCAACGCTTTCAAAAGAAAGGGTAGCGCCTTGGGACCGAGACTCACCAATTCGACGAGATCGTCAGATGTGCTCAGCTGGTGATCCGTTAGCATCATTGCACCCACCTGTCGCGCCGTAGGAACTGGCGCAAAGGCGTTGCCGGACATGGTGGGTGATAGACCAAAATCAGGGCTCGCGATATTCGCGAGATTTCTAATCAGTTTTAAAATGCGCTCCTTCTCATCTTTGCTTACGGGTGGTTGGATTTGGAGCTTTATGGCTTGAACATTGCGTAATTCAACCCGGGGAGGGCGCCGTAAAACTGCAATGACGTTGGTGTCTGTGGCAGGGTTCGGCGTACTGTCGGCCGTTAGGACAATCGACGCGACGAAAATGCAGAGCTGCCTCCAGCCAACTTTCCTGACCATCTTATCCGGCTTCATGAGCGTATGGAAGCGCGGATTGGCCCGACTAGCAAGCAGCAAAAGCCGTAGCGCACTAATTTGCGGCTCGGAAATAGTTCTTGCGTCTCCATGGCTAGGCGCTCGTGCTTCGCACCATAAACCCCGGGGCTGGAGGGCACAACCTCGAGGCAGAGGAAAGGGGGCGTTCGGGCTACGAACTCAGCGACCTCATCGCCGAACTCCTAACCGCCTGGAACCAGCAGCGCTCCGACAAGCCCTGAGGACGTGCCCGCTCAACAGGTCAGCAACCCAACAACGCAGCAACGCAAGTTGCCACCAAGTCCCGTTTCCGGCCTTTCTTGAAGTTCAAAATTGCGCTCGCGGGGTAGCCCGGATTCTGCTAATCATCCCCGATGAGTAGCGTTCATGAAATCGAGACAACTTTACGGCAACTGCCCCCGCACCAGCGGTGGGAAATGGCCCGTTGGCTGCTTGAGAATCTCCAGCGCAGCGCGCTCCGCCAAACCGAAGCCCACAATTCTGGTGAGAACGGCACCCCGGCCGCCCCGCTGCCGGACTATACAGCCCGCAGGCAGCGCATCTTTGGGGACAAGGTATTGCCGAACATGGTTCTAGTCGCCCGCGGGCGAGAACCTTGGTAAAGCCTAGATTCCGACCGAGATTTCCACCAGCGCATCACCCCGAGCGATCAGTTCGAGCGCCTTGCGCAGGGTGCCTTGAAGAAGCAGGCGAAGGGCCTCATTGCTGGTGTTGACGCCGGTCAGCCAAATCACCGCCGGCGGCGGCTCCAAGCGGTCCACCAGTTCGACAAAATCCTCGTCCTTGGTGATGACGATGGCTTTGGCATGGCGGGCGGCTGCGAAAATGTCCTGATCCTTGGGGTGGCGCAATCCAAGGTCACGCCGGGATTGCGCCGGGTGGCCAAGCGAGGCGGCAATCCACTTGGCTACCGCCGGCGAGATAGGGGCATCCACCCAAATCATGCCGCCACCAGAACGGGGTGGTTGAGCTTGCGGCTGGCGTACTGCAGACACGCTTGCGCGTCCTCCCCTTCAAGGTCGGGCAACTCCGCAACGACCTGTTCCGCACTCAACCCGTTGCCGAGCAGGTCCAGCACGTCGGTCACCCGGATCCGCATGCCCCGAATACAAGGCCGGCCGCCACACTGTTCCGGGTCAATCGTGATACGATTCATGATCCAAGCCTAATGCACACGACCGAAAGTTGCGCTCCCCAATTCGCGGCAACGTGAATCTGGCCGGGCCGCTTTCTAACCCCGGGGAACTTCCTCATACTCGAACTTCTCGGCGATCACGTGGGATTGATCGATAATGAGCAGGCTGAATTTAATGGGCGGATTGAACACTTCACCGTCGCCCCCGGGAATGCATTGCAGGCGGGGGTCGTTCAGCAGGCTGTGCTGCTCGTGAAATTCAATCAATGGGCCGCCCATGATGGTGGCCGGGTTGGTCGGGCGAATCGAATAATCCATCGCATTGGTGCATTTCACCCGGAGAATCCCGCTTGCCGGCGGCGGCACCAAGTCCCCCACCCGCCCCTGCACTGCCACCAGCAAAGACAAGTGCAGTTCGAGATACGACGGGGTGACCAAACAAATGCGGTGAATCCGCCAACTCCGGGGATTGGCGGAAATCGTTTTGCCAAGATCTTTGAGCACGGCACCGATTAAATTCGGGGAACGCGAATTTGGCAAGGCAACCCTCATCCGGGCAAGGTCCCCCCAACCCAAGCGCAGCTCAAAAGTATCGCCCGGTCCGCAACCACGCCACCGCCACCGAAGATTTTCCCGGCGACGCGGCGCCCCGGCGGGAGCCTCTCCGCGCCCGCAGGCGGGATTCCGCGGGCGGCCGGAGAATTCCCCTTTCCAAGGCTTGCAATTGTCGGGAGTTGCGGGAGGTTAAGGCCTGCGACCTGTGCGAACATCCAAGCTCACCCGCGGCAAGCTGATTCCGGCCTTTGCAATCGCCATCTTGGCGGATCTGCTGCAATTCCCGATCACCGCCGCCACGGCGACCGGTTGGCTGGCAATCCCCGGCGAGACGGCGGATATGGTGATCGATTTCGTCACCATGCTGGCGCTCAGCGCGCTCCTTGGCTTCCATTGGGTGTTGCTCCCGACCTTTCTGGTTGAACTCGTGCCCGGGGTGGATTTGATCCCGACCTGGACCGGATCCGTCGCCTTCATCATCTGGCAACGCAAGCAGGCCGCGTCCGCGCCGACGCCGGCCGCCGCGGCAAATCCGCCGGTGATCATCGACGTGGAGGAAGTTCCGACCAAACCCGCCGAGCCGGCGCCCCAGGGCAAGTCGATTCCACACCGCGGCAACTCAAACTGAGTGCGGCGAATTCGGGAAGCCTTCGGTTTCGCCCGGTTTGGCCGGGACCCGACACACGGGGAGCAGCCTGGGCACCCGTCCGCCTTCGCCGCTCCCGCCGGAACCCGTGCGCGCTTCCGCAAATTTCCTTGAGTTTGGCCCGGATTCTGCGATTCCATCCGTGGCTGAGCGGACCACCATACCGCCCGCCTCCTGAATGACCCCCATCCAACTCGCCCGCGAATACCCCCGGGTGAAATGCGTGAACAGCCATGCGGAACTGCTCGCCACCCCCTTTCGCGACGGCGTGAACGCCCTGTGCCGGCCGCGGACCCTGCCCGGGGATTTTAGCGAAGTCGTGGCGCACCTCGGAACCGCCGGCGAGGGCATCGTCACCCTGGAGGACGACCACTTGCTGGCTTTGCCAGTGAGCGCCGCGGGCCGCGCGGCCATCGCCATTCTCCTCGAAGATCTGCGCGTGCTCCGGGAACACGAGCGCGCGCCGGTGCTGAACTGCATTTATGGCTACCCGCGGGATGAGTCGGACGCACCGGTGGTCACGGACGTGTTCTCCTTCCACGCCGACCGGGCGCCGATTGAAACCGACACCTGGCTGTGCACCTACCATGGAGCCCCCAGCGAGGGCTTGCGCAACGAGGAAGCGCGCCGGCGGGTGGACCAACCGGAAACCCGCGCGGAATTGCTCCGGCTCTACGGCGGCGGGGACGACGCCGGTTTCCGCGAATTCCTCGCGGAAAACTGCTATGATCTGCACTACGCCCCGCTGCCGGGGGCGCAACCGTTTTCCTTTGGCCAGGGCAACCTCTGGCGGATCGCCGTGGAGCATCCCGGCAGCCCGGTCCCCCCGTGCATCCACCGCGCCCCGGACACCCGGCCGGGTGATCCCCCGCGCCTGCTCCTGATTTGTTGAGCGGCGGAATGGGTCGAATAGGTCCAATGGGACTTATGGGTCGCCATGGGACGACTGCCCGTGACGTGGGCGTACGCCCCGCGTTATCTAACCTGCGGTCCGGCGGCGGGTGGGGTGCCCGTGACCCCGGGAGGGTGGATGCGCCGGCGTTGGAACCAGGCGATGCCCACGAGGTCGAACAAACCGCGGAATGCGCGGTTCCACACGCCGTATTTGGAAACGCCGGCAATGCGGGGACGGTGGTTCACCGGCACCTCGCCGACGCGCCCGCCGCCGCCATGCACCAACACGGCCATGAAGCGGTGGAAACCGTTGAAGGCAAACAAGCCGTCGAGCACCTCGCGCCGGAAGACCCGCAGGCCGCAGCCCGGGTCCTGGAAAACCGAGCCGAGCGCGGCGCGGTTGGCCCACCGGGCGATGCGGGTCGAAATCAGCCGGAGCACGTTGTCCCGGCGCCGGGCGCGGACGCCGCAGACCAGGTCGAACTTGTCCAATTGCGCCAGCAGGGCGGGAAAATCAGCGGGATCGTTCTGCAGGTCGCCATCCAGCGTGGCGATCAGCGGGGCTTGGGAGCCGCGAAAGCCGGTCCAGAGCGCGGCGGATTGGCCGCGGTTGCGGGCATGGCGGAGGCCGCGCACCCGGGCGTCGGCCCGCGCGGCGGCCGTGATCCGGTCCCAGGTGGCGTCCGTGCTGCAATCATCAACCAACACGAGTTCAAAGGGGCGGGGTTCGTCGCGCAGGGCCTGGAGAATCTCCCGGACCAACGGATCGACATTATCCGCCTCATTGAACACCGGCACAACTATGGAAATTTGCGGGGGCATCACGCGACCGACATATTAGGGCGGACAAGGGGGGGACTCAATGGCGATTTGCGGGGGCGCAAACCACGGTTGGGCGGAGGCGGAGGGCGGCGAGGTTTAACCACGGATCACAGAGGGGCGCAAAGGTGGGGCGGGAAAGCGGGGAAAACGCGGGGTATGTGCGGATTGACGGCTTAGCCGGCGTAGTTTAGCGTGCCACCATGAGCGCGGTGATAGAACAACCCACGGGCACTTGGACCGAGGCCCGGATCATGGCCTTGCCGGACGATGGCATGAACCACGAAATCGTGGCGGGCGAGCTGATTATGAGCCCCAAAAATAATTTCGAGCACGAACAAATCTGCGCGCGACTCCTCTTCGCCTTGGAAACCTTCAATCGCCGGCATCAATCCGGAGCGGTTATCGGCTCCAATCTCGGCTACTGGATGAGCAACCAAAATTGCCGGGCGCCAGACGTTTCATTCATCCGGCGGGAGCGCCTGGCGCGGTTGGGATTTCGTCCCGGGACCCGGACTTTTTTTCCCGAAGCGCCGGATTTGGCCGTGGAAGTCCTCTCCCCAACCAACACCCCGGCGGAAATCGCGGAGCGCCTGGCCGACTTCTTCGCCAGCGGCACCGCCCTCGCTTGGATCATTGATCCCGGGTCGAAATCCGTGACGGTTTACCATGCACCGAATGTCTTCGAACTGGTGCGAACGGACGGCGTTCTGACCGGGGACGATTTGCTCCCCGGTTTTCGCCATCCCGTGGCCGATCTCTTCGCCGATTGGGCTTGGTAGTTGCGCCCGTCCTCCCCGAAACGGGCGCCGGCGTCTGGGAGTGCGGTGGAGAAGAACGCGAAACACCGCGTTTGAACTCGTGCCAACACCCGAAGCCGGGCGAACACGCCGGCCCGTTTCCCCAATCCGCGCGCTTCGAGCCCACGAATTCCAAACCTTTCCCGTCCGTCCACCGACCGCGAAATTCCCAGGGCTGCCTTTTGCCCACGCCCTCCAAAGCGGTGCCACGCGTTGCTTTCATCCCACTCCAAGACCTGCCGGTTTGCCGAACGCCAATCCGCCCCGGTTGCCCGTGCCCGGCGGAACGTCAGCCGAATGAGCCCGACCCGCCCGCTTGACAACCAACGCCGTCCACATCAGTTTACGGTCATGGCCCAATCCAAAAATGAGATGGCGAAAGTAAACCGGGTGTTGTGGTTATTGTTCACCTGCGGTGGGATGCTTTCGTTCATGGCGCTGCTGCTGGTGGTTCCGGGGGCGATTCAATCCGGAGATCTGTCGGGGCTCGCATTCCTGCCGGTGCTTGCCTTGTTTTTGCCGTATTTTCCCTTGGGACTCGTTTATTGGACGGGTTTGGCTCCAGGAGGCTTCAGCTCAAAGTCCAACCCGGGAGGATGGCTTATCCTCTTTGGCTGGCTGAGCTACCTGATATTGACGGGTCTGACGGTGGCGCAACGCCGGCGATTGCGCTTCTTTGCCTTTTACACCTGCCCCTGCCTCCTGCTGATTTTAAACGCCGTGGGTTGCCAGAAAGCGATGCGCACCGATTGGCTTAAGGTTGAGATCGGTTGCTGAGCACCGGGCGAAGACCGCGCCTCCAGCGCTTCCCGCCGCTGCCAACCCGCGCGCCTTGACACCGGGGGGAACCCGAAGGCAGGTTACAGTTATGAACGACGCAAAACCAGAAATACCATGGCCGCATCGGGTGGTCTGGTTGTTGTTGGCTTGGGGCGCGGTTTGGCCATTTGCCTTCCTGCTGGAGGTGGTTGGGGCCGCGAGGCAGCCTGGCACGACCCCCAGCTTGACGGTTTACGGGTTTCTTTGCCCGCTCTTCCTGCCTCTGTTTCCCTTGGGACTCCTCCACCGGGCCGGTTTCGTGCCGGACGATTTGGAGTTCTTTAGCTCTTTGGTTTGGTGCGTCTTTGGCTGGGCGGGTTATGTTTTATTGACGGGCCTTGTCCTGCTCCAACGACGCCGCAAGCGCTACTTCATTTTCTATGCGTTGCTTTGCCTCGTGTTGGCTTTCAACGTGGTGGGGTGCCACGAAGTGATGCCCCGCGGTTGGCTGAAATTTAAAATGGGCTGCTGACAATTGCTCTCGACAAAAGCACGAGGCGATGCGCTCGCCAAATCCCCCCCCACCACCCGCCTTGACACCGGGGGCCGGCGGCGGCACGTTGCGGCGATGAGCGAGATGTCGCCGGAAAAAGCGCGGCGGAGGCGGGTGTTGTGGGTGCGGGTGGCCTGGGCCGCGGGTCTGCTCCTCACCTCCGTGCTCATTCCCCTGGCGTTCGGCGCAATCGGGTTGGCGCCCTTATTTGCGGTGTACTTGCCACTATTTCCCCTTGGACTGTTCAACATTCTCAGCGGGAAGCTGGTCGCCGGGTGGTCGCGGGAAGAGCGTTTTGGATGGAGCTTCCTTGTTTGGATGGGCTACATTTTCCTGACGCGCCTCGTCCTTGCCCAACAAAGCCGGTCGCGCTACCTCTGTTTTTACACCTTGCTTTGCCTCATATTGGTGTTGAACGCGGTGGGGTGCAACAGCGGGACAACCTGGAGGTAGCATCGCGGAATCCAAATTTAAAATGGTTTGGGCCGGAATAATGTCATCTGCACGCGTGCCAAAACTCCAAGGCACTCGAAGGTAAAGCCGTTCAAGGCAGTCAACCACTCTCTCTTCACAACCGACGACTTTCAAATCATGCAATTAGGCATCGACAGTTTTGCGACGGCGTTCACGGCGACGGCGGGCGGCCCGGCGGGCAGCTCCGCGGAGGCCTTGCGCCAGTTGGTGGACCGCGTGGTGGCGGCGGAGCAAGCCGGGCTGGACGGCTTCGGCATCGGGGAACATCACCGCCGCGAATTCCTCGACTCGGCCCCGGCGGTGATTTTGGCCGCCGCCGCGGCGCGGACGAGCCGCATTCGATTGACCAGCGCGGTGACGGTGCTGAGCGCGGCGGATCCGGTCCGGGTATTTCAACAATTCGCCACGCTCGATCTGCTGTCCGCCGGGCGGGCGGAAATGGTGGTGGGGCGCGGTTCGTTCACGGAATCGTTTCCGCTGTTCGGTTTGCGCTTTGAGGACTACGACTC
>CAIYZC010000171.1 GCA_903930565.1 uncultured Pedosphaera sp. | reverse complement strand
GCAGCGGCGGCAGTTGGGCGGGTTGGCCCAAGCCCGACACTTCAGTCCCCACCTGGCCGGCGCTTTGTTGCCGCAATTCACGCTCCTTGGCCAGGGCCCGGAGCACGATCGCATCCACCCGGGCGTCCAAGTCTGCTTTGCTCGAAGGGGCGGCGAACCGACCCAACGGGAGCTCGCCGGTCAACAGTTCGTAGAAGACCACCCCGAGCGAATAGATATCCGCGCGATGGTCCACGGAACCGGGATTCTCCACCTGCTCGGGAGCCATGTAGTGGGGGGTGCCGAGGCGGGTGCCTTCCTGGGTCAAAGTCACCTCGGGACGGCCGCCCGCGCCGGGGCCGCGCAGGAGTTTGGCGATGCCAAAGTCCGCGAGCTTCACCATGCCCTGGGTGTCCAGGAGGATGTTCTCGGGCTTGATGTCCCGGTGCAGCACCCCTTGTTCATGCGCGTATTGGAGCGCCCCGCAAATTTGGGGCACGATGGCCAACGCTTCGGCCGGGGAGAACCGCCCCGCCTGCATGGCCTGGCGGAGGTTGACGCCGTCCACATACTCCAACAGCAGATAACAAAACCCGCCCGCCTGGCCGAAGTCGTGGACGTTGACGATGTGGGGGTGATGCAGTTTGGCGAGAAACTTGGCCTCGCGCTGGAAGCGTTCCGCGAAGGCCGGATCCGCGCCCAAGGCGGGCGGCAGAAGTTTGAGCGCCACGAAGCGGTCGAGCTGTCGTTGACGGGCCTTGTAAACCACTCCCATGCCACCCCGGCCGAGGAGTTCCAGGATTTCCAAGTGCGGAAAAGCCAGGGCGACCGCTTCGGGCGCCGGCATTTCCCACCCCCCGCCGCCGGTGCGCCCGCTTTCGGTCGGGGTGGCCGCGCGGGCGAGCACGCAACGCGGGCACAAGCCCTGGGGCGCGTCCGCCGGAATCGACGCCCCGCATTTTGGACAAGGATTTTCGATGAGTTGAGTGTTCATACACCCGCTTCCTGAGGAAACGGAGCGCACGGGTTACCGAAAATCGACGCCGGGCCGCTCTTTTCTCTCCGCTCCTCAGCCGGTCAAATCCACGGCGTAAACTTGCAGGCGACCCCAGGCCGGCCATTGCCCGTCCTTCGGCTGGGCCTGACCACCCGCGCCGGCGATGACCAAAGTCTTGCCGTCGGCGGTGAATCGCGCGTGGGTGATGCGCTTTTTGGTGTCCAACGAGTGCACCAGGGAACCGTCCGCGGCGCTGAAGACCGCCGCGTTCCACGTGCCCTGGGCTTGGCGGCCCGCCATGAGAAAGTGTTTGCCCTCCGGATGCCACGCCAGTGATTCCATCAGGCCCGAGCCGTGCTGGCCGTCCTTGATTTGGTCCTTTTTCTCGCCTTTGCGCCAGTCCCACCGCTGCCAGGTCATCTTGCCGTTGCCGGCCATCGGGTCGCCCATCGGCCCCATGCCGCAGGCCAGCAAGGTGCCGCCGTCCGGCGCGAAGGCCAGCGCGTAAATCCCGCCGACGTAATGATGCGTTTTCGTCGTGCCCCAGGAGGTGAAATCGGGCGAGGTCCATTGCGCGAGGGGTTTGCCATCCCCCGGCGTGGTCGTATCCCACACCCGCACTTCACCCATCAAGTTCGCCGCGGCCAGATAACGGCCGTCCGGACTGAAGGTGCAACTGGTCACGGGCGGGACATGGCTCAATGCGGCCACCAAATCCCCGCTGCCGGTGTCGAACACTTTCACAGACGGCTCGCGTTCCGCGGCGGGTTCGTACTTCCAACCACCGGGCAGGTACTGGCCGGTGACGGAGGCGACCCGCTTGCCGTCCGGGGAAAGGGCCAACTGCCAGCTCCAGAATTGGTGGGCGGCCACGCGGCGGAACGATTGCCGGGTGGCGGTGTCATGCCAGCGCAGCGCACCGTCGTAGCCGGCGGAAATCACGGTGCGCCCATCGGGCAGGAGCGCGCAGCCGGAGGCGTAGGACGCGTGGCCGTCGGCAAAAACCTTTGGCTCCCCGGCCGCGGTGTCCACCGCATATAGTTTGCCGTCCACACAAGCCGTGTAGGCGGTGCGGCCGTCGGCCGCGAGGGCCAGGCCGAGCGCCCCGGTGGGCAGCTTGTGATCATGCGCGAGGGTCAGCTTCATGGGAGGCGCTCAGGCCAGCAGGGCCCGGATGGGTTCGGCTTTGTCCTCCACCCGGTGGAAGGTGGGCATGCCGGGGAGATCATACTCCGCGTAGGGGTCCAGGCCCAACGCGGTGAAAATGGTGGCGAACAAGTTTTGTTCGTTGAAAGGCGAGTCCACGACGTTGACGCCATCAGGGTCCGTCGCGCCCACGACCACACCGCGTTTCAACCCGCAGCCGGTCATCATCAGGCTCCAGGCGTTGGGATAATGGTCGCGACCGCGGGCGGGATTGAGCCAGGGCGTGCGGCCGAACTCGCCCATGGCGATCACCAAGGTGCTGTCCAGCAGGCCGCGATCCTCCAAGTCCGTCACCAAGTGGTAAAGGACGCGGTCCAATTCCGGCACCAGCATTTGGTGGATTTCGTGTTGGAACACGTGGTTGTCCCAGTTCATCCCGTTGGCCACCATCACGAATGGCGCGCCATGCTCGACCAAATTGCGGGCCATGAGGGAATGCTGGGCGAAGCTCCCCGGGCCGTAGCGCTCGCGGTCCTTCGCGGGGAGTTTATTCACGTCGAACAAATCCGCGCTGGCGGCCAGGCCCTGCAAGCGGGCGAACGCCGCGTTCTGGCCGCGCGCCACCGCGCTGCCGCGATCGCGCTCGAATTTCGCCGTCAACCACCGACGCAAGGTCTCGCGGGATTCCCGGTCGTGTTGGGGCAGCGCGGCCCCGGCCACATCCATCAATTGGGTGTAGTCGCCGCCCAGGCGCACGGGCGCGTGCTCGGCGCCCAACCAGCCCGCCCAATTGCCGGCCTTGAAGGATTCAAACTCATTCCCGCCCGGAATGGGGTCCAGGAGGATGAAATTGGGCAGCGGGGAATCCAGTTGCCCAAGGGCGTGCGAGCAAACGCTGCCCAAGGTGGGCCGGGTGAACCCCGCCCGCTCCGGGTTGCCGCGCTGCAGCAGCGTGATGGCTTGAAAATGCTCCGTCTGCGCCGTCTTCATGCTGCGGACAATGTTGAGCCGGTCGGCGATGCCCGCGCAGCGGGGCATGAGGGAGGAAAAGTGGACGCCCGGCACCCGGGTGGGAATGCTGCCGAAGGGACCGCCGCTGGGCCGGCCGGGCTTGGGATCCCACGTCTCAAACTGGCTCGGCGCCCCGCACAACCAAAGGAGAATGCAGCGTTTGCCCGCCTTTTTCGTGGCGGCGGCGAAACCGGGATTGTGGAACAAGCCCTGGAAACTGGCCACGGTGGCCAGGGTGCCCCCGGCCAGGCCGCGGAGGAACTTCCGCCGGTGCCAAAGGTGCTCGTCCGGGGTGCAGTCGCCGGGCGACGGGATGGGCGTTTCCGGTTGCATGTCAGGGCATGGTGAGAAATTCGGCGCTGGTGAGCAAGGCCCAAAGCAGGTCCCGCACGGCGGCGGCCGGGTCCGCTTCGCCCGCCTGCAGCAGCGCGGCGGCCCGGGCGGCCTCCTCGGCATCCGGCGACCGCTGGTCCACGGCGAGGAATGCCTCGCGCACGCGGTCCGCCGGTTGGGGCAGCGCGGCCAACCGGGCGACCAGGCCGCCGGGGGCGGGGTTAAGGAGCGCACCGAGCAGGGGCGAGCGGGCCAGGAACTGGGCCTGCTGATAGTTGGCATTGTAGTCCGCCGGCGGCACCAGCGGCACGGCGATGACCGCCGCCTTCTGCAAGCCGTCGTCCCCCGGAGTGAGGCCCGCGGCGACGCGCCAGGAGCGGGCGAGTTGCTCGGCCGTGAGCGGCCGCTCCAGCGCGCCGGCGAAGGCCTCGGGCGGTCCGCCGCCCGGGCTCAAGCCGTAGGCGCGGCTCAACACGAGCGCGCGCACCAACCGTCGAATGTCGTGATTGTGCGCGGCGAAATCGGCCGCCAACCAGGCCAGCAATTCCGGCTGGCTCGGGGCGTTGCGGGCGTTCATCTGGTCCGGCGGCTGGACGATGCCCCGGCCCAGAAAGGCGGCCCACGTCCGGTTGACGAACGCCCGGGCGAGCAGCGGGTTGTCCTTGGTCGCCGCGTCGGCGAAGGCCGCGCGGCGCGAAAACTTCGGCACCTTCACCTTCGCCTTGGGATCGAGGTATTTGTCGTCGGCATCCTCTTCCTTTTGCTCCGCGGCCGGGCGGGTCTCCGCGACGGTGCGCCCCGTGAGCAGGGCCACGATGGCGGGCTGGGATTCCTTCTTGAGGTTCGTGAAATTCACGAAACCGCCGATGGCGGATTCGGCCACCCCCGTTTCGCCCTCCACATTTTTGCTGCGGTTGTAGGCGGCGACCAGGCCCCAGTAGTGCGCTTGTTTGATCTCGCGCGCCAGGGGATGGTCGTGGCATTGGGCGCAATCGATGCGGGTGCCGTAAACGACCGGCGCGACCGCTTCGGCGATGGCTTGGTGGTCGTTCCGCCGGCTGTACACGAACCACGCCGCCCCGCGGTCCGCGGAACTGGTTGGCCGGGCCACGAGGAAATCCCGCACGATCTCGTTCCACGGCCGGTTGGCTTGGAAGGCCTGCTCGAGGAAGGGCCACCACCCCTTTTCCTGCCGTTGATCGTTGCCGTTTTCGCGCTTGGGGCGGCCCAGCAGAAAGAAGTCCCACAACTCGCGCATCCGCACCGGATATTCCGGCCCGTGCAGCAGGCGGTCCACCAACTCCGCGCGCCGGCCCGCTTCGGGCGCGGTCAAAAACTCCAGCAATTCCGTGGCGGTGGGCGTGCGGCCGGCCAAATCGAGGTACACCCGCCGGCACCAAACGCGATCGGGCGCCGGGGCGGCCGGGGTGACCTTGCGCGCCCGCCAATCCTCCGCCAGCAGCGTGTCGATGGCCACCGTGGGATCGGCGAACTCGCGGGGGATGACGGGCGCCGCGGCGGGACCGCCGGGCGCGGTCAGGTTGACGGCATTCGTGGCCGCCAGCGCCTCGACCGGCAGCGCGGCGACCCAATCCCGCAAGCCCGCCTGTTCGGCTTCGGTGAGCTGCTTTTTGGGGGGCATGTGCGGATCGGCGTCGGCCGCCAACGCTTTCACCAAGCGGCTTTGCTGCGGATGCCCCGGCACCACCACCGGGCCATCCTCCCCGCCCTTGAGAAGCATGGCGAGGTTGTCGAGTTCCAAGCCGCCCTTCTGCTGGAGCGGGCCGTGGCACTTCACGCAATTCACATCCAGCACGGGCTGGACCCGGGCGGTCCACAAAGCCGCCGCGCGCGCCGCGGAATTCGTGCCCGGCGCGGCCGCCTCCGCGCCACCGGCCCAAGGGGCGGCGGCCAGCCAGGGCAGGCAGGCGGCTAAGATGATTCGGCGGCGCATAGGGCGGGCAATTTAGAACGTCGTGACGGGGCGGGCAACGAAATCCCACGACCGGCATCCATTAAGTGATCGTCTCCCCGCTCAGGTCGTAACGCTGGAAGAGGCGCCCGAGCCACCACAACCCCAAGGCGCCTTCCGCCAGCAGCAGGATCAAGGCGACGACCGCCGCGAGCGGCAGGATGAGCAACAGCGACCAGCCCAGCCAATGGCCGAGAAACCAGACGGCGGCCACGAGCAAAGCGGCGGGGACGAGGGACACGATCAGAACGAGCAACTGGCCGAGCATGAACACCATGCGCTGGCCGGTGGCTTCGATGCCGCCCGCCATGGCCTGCGGACCGGTTTGGAACCAGCCCGGGAAAAAGAGCACGGCGGCGTTGGGAATAATGAGGGAGACCAGATTGAACCCCGGCAGGATCAAGCCCGCCGCGAGGGTCCAAGCCAGCCGATCACCCGCCGATCCGCCGCCGGGCAGGGTCAAGCCGCCCAGCAGGATGAGACACCACTGCAAGCCGGTGAGGATGACCACGGGGGCCAGCAACTCCCCGAGGGCCAATTGCCACGCGGGCAGCGGGTAAGTGCGGAGCATGTCGGCCATGGGCAAATCCTGGCGAAAATCGTGGCGCATGAGTTGCGGCCCGGCGAGGACGGAGAAACCCAGCATACCCAGGCTCAGGGGACCAATGATCATCCACAATCCGTGGCCGCTGCGCGCCAGGGGCGCGAGGCCGATCCCCAGGGAACCGACGCCGATGGCGAGCGCGATCCAGAACCGGAAGGTGAAGCCCTGGCCCGCCGCGAGCAGGTTCTTCCACAGGAACGCGGCCGCCGGCCAACCGGTGGGCGCGAGCTGGAAGGGGTCGCGCGACTTCTTTCGTTTGCCCGCGGGACGGCCCCGTTGACCGGAGCGCATTGCCGCGACGCGTTCGGCCATTTTGCGCGACGCCTCGACGGAGGCTTCCTCAAACGCCACGTTGGACCGCACCACCCAGAGGTAATGCAGCGCCATGATCGCCAACACGGGCAAAGCGGCCCACAGAAAGGAACCCACGGTCCGGGAGAAATACGGGTGCACCACCGCCCGCAAAGGCGCCAACAGATAGGGCACCGGCCCGGACTGGGTGAGCTGCCGGGCATAGTATTGCAGCGCGGGGAAATCCGCTTGGTTCGACTCCCCTAAATTCGGGGGCGCCGGAATCGTGCGCCAAGCCCACAGCCCGATGCCCCCCACCAGCAAGCCCAACACGCCCAAGACCAGGAACCGACGCCGCCACGGGGTGATGCCCCGGTCCAGCAACTGCGTCCGGGCGAAGGAAGCGCCCAATAAATGCAGGTTGAGCGTGGAAAACGCCAGCCACCAACCCAGCACCCGGTAAACGACCGCCCCGCCCTGGGTGATCCGGCCGGTCACCAACGTGAGCATGATCGAGCCGAACAGCATGGCCACCTGGGACTTGGCCAGTTTGAAGTGCAGGAGTTTCTTGCGGCTCAAGGGGGCGGGGAACAAAAACGCGACCTCCGGCTCCGTGAACACCAGCGCGGCCCGTTCGCTGGGAAACAGCCAACCCATGACGACAAAAGCCCCCAGCGCCACCGCGGCGGCCGTCTCCAGCCAAAAAGCGGCCTCGGCCGGCAACACCGGGTTCCCCCCCGCCCCACCCCGCCCCCGCAGGCCGGCGCCGAGCAGGAAGCGGTAAAAATAGAAATAGAAGTACGCGCCGCCGAAGATCGCGCCGATGAGGTATTTCGGCTGCCGCAGCCGCCGGATGCGCAGCCGCGTGCGGTTCCACCACGAGCGGCTCACCAAATAGAACAACGCGCCGATGGTGTTCATGGCAGGAGCGGAGGCGCGGCCGGTGGAATCGGGGGCGGCGCCAGGGGCGGGGCCGCGGGCGTCGGTGCCGGCGCCGGGGTTTCGGATTCACCGGTGGCGAAGAAGAAGACCTCCTCCAAGTTTTTCGCCCCGTGGCTTTCCGCGTAAATCCGCCGAATGTCCGCCAGGGTGCCGTCGATCACCTTGCGCCCGCCTTTCACGATCAAAACGTGCGAGCAGACCTCTTCGAGCAGGTGGAGGAGGTGGGAACTGATGATGATCGAAGCGCCCTCGCGCGCCCGGCGCAGGATGGATTCCTTCATGCGCCGAATGCCCATTGGGTCCAAGCCGGTGAGGGGTTCGTCGAAAAAGATGACCCTGGGGGAGTGCAAGAAGCCGCAGGCAATGACCAGTTTCTGCTTCATGCCGCGGGACAGTTCGCCGGGCAGCTTGTCCGCCTTGTCCGCGATTTCCAACTCCTCCAGGAGCGGCCCCGCCAGCCGTTCGTAATCCCGCACTTGGTAAATGCGCGCCGTGAAGGCCAGG
>CAIYZC010000170.1 GCA_903930565.1 uncultured Pedosphaera sp. | reverse complement strand
TGCGGCCGGAAGAGGGCGAAGCCGGGGTACCCGTGTGAAATTCACCATCCCCCTCTACGCCAAGATTCTGGGTTGGTTCTTTTTGAACGTCCTCACCCTGGGCGTGATTTGCCTGGTGTTTGTGGGCTACCAAGTCCGCTTCGGTTTGGACGCCCTCATCGCCGGGCAGGGCGGGGAGCGGATCAAGGAAGTCACCCAATTGATCGCGGACGAACTCTTCCAAAAGGAACCGGAGCAATGGAACGCGGTCCTGTTGGAATTCGGCCGCAAGTACGGCGTGCAATTCGCGCTGTTTCACAACACCGGAGTTCAGGTTGCGGGCGAACCCTTGACCCTGCCCGCGGACGTCGCGGAGCAACTTAAAGGCGGCCACCCGCCTCGGCGCCCCGGCTTTCCGCCCGGTGGCGGGTTGCCCGGCGGGCCCCATCCGTTGCCGGAGGACGGGTTTGGCGGGCCACCCCACGGTCCCGGGTTCGGCCCGCCTGGCATGGAAGGTCCGCCCCGCGGCGGCGGCGGGGCCAGCGTCGGCGGCGAGGGCGGACCGAGGCCCAGCTTCATGGTGCGCACCACCGGCCCGACGCGTTATTGGGTGGGGATCCGTCTGCACAACGAACCCCGCCGCCGCCAAGGCGAACCCCCCGCCTCGTTGATCACCGTCGCGGACTCGATCCGGGGCAACGGCTTGTTTATTGATTTCCTACCATGGGTGGAGATTGGGTGCGCGGTGGTGCTGCTCTCCATGCTCTTTTGGGTGCCGCTGGTGCGGGGGATCACCCGCTCAATCACGGGCATCACGCGCGCCACGGAAGCGATTGCGCGCGGACGCTTCGAGACCCGCGTGGCGGACACCCGCCGCGACGAACTCGGCCGCCTGGCCCACGCCATCAACCAGATGGCGGACCGGTTGGCCGGGCTGGTGACCGGGCAGAAGCGGTTCCTCGGCGACATCGCCCACGAACTCTGTTCACCGCTCGCGCGCATCCAACTCTCGCTGGGCATTCTGGAAGAGGGCACCGACGAACGCGGTCGGGCGCAACTGGCCGACCTGCGCGAGGAGGTGCAGGAAATGTCCAACTTGGTCAATGAGTTGCTCTCGTTTTCCAAGGCCTCCCTCGAACCCGCCACGGTCAAACTGCGCTCCGTGGAGGTGGCGGCCACGATCGCGCAGGCGCTGCGGCGCGAAAGCACGACGGACGCCGAAGTCGTGGTCACCGCGCCCGCCGATTTGCGGGTGCAAGCGGATCCGGAGATGCTCCAGCGCTCCCTCGCCAACCTGCTGCGCAACGCCATCCGCTATGCCGGCGCCGC
Source organism: uncultured Pedosphaera sp. (assembly GCA_903930565.1). Taxonomy (GTDB): domain Bacteria; phylum Verrucomicrobiota; class Verrucomicrobiia; order Limisphaerales; family Pedosphaeraceae; genus CAIXFN01. The sequence continues at coordinate 4,636 of CAIYZC010000170.1, read as the reverse complement.
CGGTCCCATCACGGTCACGGCCGAATCGCGTCCGGGCGGTTGGGTGGACATCGTGGTGGCCGACCAAGGTCCGGGCGTGCCGGAGGAGTCGCTGGCCCAACTGTTCGATCCCTTTTACCGCCCGGAAACCGCGCGGGCGCGCGAGACCGGCGGCGCGGGGCTGGGGTTGGCGATTGTGAAAACCTGCGTGGAATCCTGCCAGGGCTCGGTGCGGTGCCGGAACCGCCCGCCCGCGGGCCTGGAGGTCACTCTCACCCTGCGGGCGGCGGAGCCGGTTCCAGCGACAACAGCAGGCGTTTGATTTCCTGAAGACGCGCCGCGGCGGTTTTCTTGGTGAGCCGCGGGAATTTGCCCCCCAAGGTCACAAGGTCATTCTGCCGGGTGAGCATGAGCTTGTCGCCGCGCACCTCCACGCCCGTGATTTGGCGGGCGGCGGCGAGGAGTTTCAACTCGCCCACCCGGAGCAGCAATTCCACCGCCGGGGGTGGCGGGCCGAAGCGGTCGCGCAGTTCGACCGCCAATTCGTCCAAGGCACTTTTCTCCGTGGCCTGCGCCAGCTTGCGATAGACCTCGATGCGCTGGCGGGCCTCGGGCACGTAGGACAAGGGCAGGAAGGCGGGCGCACGTTCCACCGGCGCGGCGGGCCGCTTGGCGGCGGCGGTCTCCGGTTCGTCGTGGTAGCGGATGCGCGAACCTTCCCGCGGGATTTCAATGGTGAAATCGGCGGCCGCGACCGGGGCGTCAAACTCGTCCGGCGGCGGCGGGGCGCCTGCTTCGGCGGGATTGAGCGCGAGAAAGTCCAGGTGCAGGTCCACGCTGACTCGCGGCTTCACCGGTTCCCCCTTGAGCGCGGCGACACTCTGCTTGAGCAACTGGCAATAGAGATCGAAGCCCACGGCCGTGATCTGGCCGCTTTGTTCCGGGCCGAGGAGGTTGCCGGCGCCACGGATTTCCAGGTCCCGCATCGCGATTTTGAAACCGCTGCCCAGGGTGGAGTACTGCTTGAGGGCCGCGATGCGTTTCCGGGCGTCGGCAAGCAGGCCGGCGTGCCGCGGCAGGAGCAGGTAGGCGTACGCCTGGTGCTTGTAGCGGCCCACGCGGCCGCGCAATTGGTAGAGGTCGCTCAGGCCGAACCGGTCCGCGCGGTCGATCAGGATGGTGTTGGCGTTGGGGATGTCCAACCCGCTCTCGATGATCGTCGTGGAGAGGAGCACGTCCGCCTCGCCGTTGACGAACTTCGTCATCACTTCCTCCAGCAACTCGGGTTCCATCTGGCCGTGGCCCACGATGACCCGCGCGCGCGGAACGAGCGCGCGCAATTTGTCGGCCATGGTTTCGATGGTGCCGACGCGGTTGTGCAGGAAGAACACCTGGCCACCCCGGTTGAGCTCGCGCTGGATCGCGTCGCGGATGAGGCGCTCGTCGTACTGCGCCACAATCGTTTCCACCGGCAGTCGGTCCTGCGGCGCGGTTTCCAGCGTGCTCATGTCGCGCGCGCCCGTGAGGGCGAGATACAGGGTGCGCGGGATTGGCGTGGCGCTCAGCGTGAGCACATCCACCAGGCGGCGCAACTGCTTGAACTTCTCCTTGTGCAACACGCCGAAGCGTTGCTCCTCGTCGATCACGACCAGGCCCAGGTCCTTGAAGGCGACATCCTTTTGCAGCAGCCGGTGGGTGCCGATGACGATATCCACGCCGCCGACGGGCAGGTCCGCCAGCACGCGGCGGCGTTCGCGCGGGGTGCGGAAGCGGGAGAGCAATTCCACCCGCACGGGGTAATCCGCCATGCGCTCGCGGAAGGTGTTGAAATGCTGCTGCGCCAAGACGGTCGTCGGCACTAGGATCGCCACCTGCCGCCCGCCCATCACCGCCTTGAAGGCGGCGCGGATGGCCACCTCGGTCTTGCCGAAGCCCACGTCGCCGCAGATCAGGCGGTCCATGGGCTTGGGCCGCTCCATGTCCTCCTTGGTTTCCCGGATGGCCTTCAACTGATCGCGGGTTTCCTCGTAAACGAAGGCGCCCTCGAATTCCCGCTGCCAGGCGTTGTCCGGGGCGAAGGCGTGGCCGGCCTGGGAATCGCGCGCGGCTTGGATCGCCAGCATTTCGCCGGCGACGTCGCGAACGGCGGCCGCCGCGTGCGCCTTGGCTTTGGCCCAACGCGTGCCCCCCAGCGTGTTCAACGGCGGCCGGGCGCGGCCCGCGCCCACGTATTTGCTGACCAAGTGCGCCTCGGTGACCGGCACGTACAGTTTCGGCCCCGGTTGGTCGGGATCGTGGGGGGCGTATTCGATCACCAGGCATTCCGGCCCGGCCTCGCCCGATGGCGCGGCGGTGGCGCCCCGGCGGCCGGCGGCGGCGGGCAGGGCCTGCAAGCCGAGGTACCGCCCGATGCCGTGCTGCAAATGCACCACGAAATCGCCCTCCTCCAATTCCGTGAAATCAATGTCCAACGCTGACCTAGCGGCTTGGGCGTGCGGCGACTTGAGGCGCCGCGGCCGCTGCACTTTGTAGCGGCCGAAGATTTCGGCGTCCGTCACCACCACCAGGCGCGCCGCTTCCCAGAGAAAACCGCGGCCCAACGCCCCGAGATGCAGGGTGAACGGCGTTTCCGCCCCGAGGCCGTAGTCCTTCCAAACCTCCTGAAACCGGTCGCGCTCGCCCGCGTTGTTGCACACGACCCGCACCGCGTAATCTTGCCGCGCCCAACGGTATAATTGCGCGAAAAACTCCTGCCGCTGGGCCTCCGCAATCGCCGCCTCCGGGGCCGCCGGTCCCAGGGGACGATGCGCGTCCAAAGATTCCAGCCCGAGTTCCGCCGCCGCGACCGGGGGCGGTTCGGCGCCGTCCGTTTCCGCGGCGAATTCCGCCAACGTGACCACCGTCATTCCGCGTTGCCGGGCCAGTTCCAGAAAGTCCACCCACGGGAGGTAAAACGGATCGCCCGCCGGCACTTGGGCGGCGTACTCGGCGGCCTGTTCCGCCAAATTTGCGGGTTCGCAGGCGACAATAATTGTCTCCGCCGGGAGGTAGTCCGGCAGCGCGCCCAATTCCGTGCCAGCCGTCCCTTGTCGGGTGCGCAACAACCCCAACTCCCCCCCAGGAGGCAGCACCACCGACTCGACTGACTCCCGCGAAAGCTGGGTGGCGGGATCGAAGTAGCGCAGGGATTCCAGTTCATCCCCAAAAAACTCCAAGCGCACCGGCCAAGGACTGGTGAGGGGATAGACATCCAAGATACCCCCGCGCAAGGCAAGTTCGGACTTCTGGGTGACCTGCGCCTCCGGTTCATAGCCCTGGGCTTCGAGCCATTCCACCAAGTCCAGCGGTTCCAGGCGGTCCCCGCGCCGGAGCGTGCGGGTGCGTTCCCGGATGGCGCCGGGGGGGAAGGTGCGTTGCAGCACCGCCGGCAGGGAGGCCAACACCAGAGGCGGCGGCCCCTTCGCCGCGGGTTGGCCGCCACCGGCCAGGGCGATCAGGACTTCCAACCGTTCACTGATCACATCCGCATGGGGCAGTTTGGCCTCGTGGGGCAAAATCTCCCAAGCGGGGTAAAACCGGGGCTGCCCCGCGCCACCGCCCGGAGTTTCCGCGGTCATACCCGCCTCCACGCCGAGAGCCAGGCGCGACCAAGTGGTCAAATCCTGCTGGAAACTCTCCTGGGTTTTGAGTCCATCCACCACGACCAAAACGGGGCGCTTGGGAAAAAGCGTCCGCAGCAGGGTGATGAGGAAGGGTTGGGCGGCGGGAGCCACGCCTTGGACGGCGAGTCCGCCCCCCTGGGTCGCCCCCAAACGGCGCGCCAATTCCCGCGCGGCGGGGGTTCGCCCGGCGCTCGCCACCCAATTTTCCACGGGCTCGCTCATGCCTTTGCGCCAGCCAGCAGCGGTACTCCGCTCCAGGCCGGGCGCCCGGCAAGGTTGCAGGGTTCCGCCTGCGCGTCAAGCGGCCCTCCGCGGTTGGATGACGTCGGGGAGGGGGGAGTGGCAAAGTCGACGCTGGTCATCCGACAAGGGCTGGTGGTCAATTTTATACAGTTGATAACGGCCCGCTTTCAGGTGCCGGATGTTTTGTAGGGCTTGGCCTTCCGTGACTGCGTAGAACGAGGCCGCAGGGGGGCGAAGGCACTTTCGGCCACGATGGGGACACGGACGGGTGATCGCCAGAATGGTGCTTTTGGCAGGTGCACGTTATAAAGTGGAGTTTGATCATTGGCTCGTAGCCTTCCGTGGGTGCGTATGGCTTCACTGGGTGCGTAAAGCGCGTGGACAGGCGGCGCTGGGCGGTGGCCGACGCGAGGTAGTCAAATTGCATCATTTGGCGGGCCAACGTTATAAAGCGGGGTTTGATCTTTTGGGCCGTAGCCTTCCGTGGGTGCGTAAAACGCGCGGACAGGCGACGCTCGGCGATAGCCAACGCGAGGTGGTCAAATTGGATCATTTGGCGGGCCAACGTTATAAAGTGGGATTTGATCTTTCGGGTCGTAGCCTTCCGTGAGTGCGTATGGCCTCCGTGAGTGCGTAAAGCGCGCCGACAGGCGACGCTCGGCGATAGCCATCGCGAGGTGGTCAAATTGCATCATTTGGCGGGTCAACGTTATAAAGTGGGGTTTGATCTTTTGGGCCGTAGCCTTCCGTGG
>CAIYZC010000169.1 GCA_903930565.1 uncultured Pedosphaera sp. | reverse complement strand
CCGGTGGCCAGTGCGCGGACGCCGCTGATTTATTGGGTGCGCGTGGTGGCCGGGGGCCGGACCAATTCCTCCCCCGCCCGCCTGGTGCGCCCGGATCTCGCCGGGCTCACCGGACCGGACCGGCCTTTCTGGCCGTTCCTGGAAGGCTTTGAACAGGGCGCCGGGCATTGGGTGCGGGTGCTGGACACCAATGAACGCTCCGGGCTGGCGACCGGGGCGGAGGGCCACAGCGGTTACCACGCCCTGCAGGTGCGCCTGGCGGCGGGCCAACATTCGGCCACGGTGGCGACGACACTCGTGCGGGGTTGGCAATTGTTGGAAGCCCAGGCCACCGGACTGCGCCTCTGGCTGCGCACGAGCGCCGGGACGGGCACGGTGCGGTTCACCCTGCACGCCAACGCGCTCACGCCGCGGCAAGTGGCCCGCACGAGCACGGTGGCACCCGTCGTGACGACGGAATGGCAGGCGGTCGTGGTGCCCCTGGATTCCTTCCCGCAACTGCCGCCGGCCGAGGTGGACTGGTTCGCGATCGAGTTTATCGGCCAAGGGCCGGCGGAACTGCTCGTGGATGACCTGGAGTTGGCCGGTCCCTGGCCACCCGCCACGGAGCCCTGAACGCCCGGCACGGACCCTCAATTAATTCGCCCGGCTCAATTGCTTTCGATAAGCGAGCACGCCGGTGGTGATGGCGCGGGCCAATTGGCGGCGGTAGGAGGGATCGTAGATGCGCTTGGACTCGGCGGGGTGGGACATGAAGCCGCCCTCAATCAACACGGCGGGCATCTCGGCCAATCGCAAAACCTCAAACCGCGCCCGCAATACCCCGCGGTCCTCCAAGCCCGGCAGCTTGGTCAGGGCCCGTTGAATCGAATAGGCCAGCAGCATGTTCCGGTCGTCGCAACGGTTGCCGGCGTAGGCCTCGCCGACGGTTTCCCCGCCATCCGCATTGGACGAGGCCGCGCCGGCGGGCGTCATGCAATAAACCTGCGCGCCCTGCGCATCGTTGCGCACCGAACCCACACTGTTCCAGTGGAGGCTGATAAAGAGATCCGCCTTCCGTTGGCGGGCCAGGTCCGCCCGGAGCTCCCGCTGCACATACTGATCGTTGGTGCGGGTGAGAAACACCTCGCAACCGGCGGCGCGCAATTCCAGCGTCAACTGCTCGGCCAGCAGCAGGGTGTACCGCTTTTCCTGGCGCTCGCCATCCTCAAAACCGGGGTCCTTGCCCCCATGCCCGGGATCCAAAACGATGCGCAACGGACGGCGGGGGCCGGACTGGCGGGGGGGATGGAGCACCGGGCGCAAGGCGGCCTGGACGTCCAACCGGGACAACCAGACCACTCCGTCCCGCAATAAAACCGGGAAGGAAAGCCGCACTTTGACGCCGTTCAAATCCACATCGCGCGAATCCATTTCGAACACCAAGCGGATGCGCGGATTGGCCACGGCGAGGGATTTCTCGGGTTTGATCCAGCGGGGTTGGAGCTCGTTCGCGGCCGCCCAATCGCGCATGGACACGTAATCATGCCCGGCAATTTTGGCGAATTCAGGGGGTTTGCCCCCCGCCGGCCCGGCCCACCCCCGGCCCGCACCGACCAAGGCCAGCCCCAGCAGGATCCACGTCCAGACGGCTCTCATGGGCGCGCACTCTGCCGGGGGCGGCGGGCGCTTTCAAGCGCAAACACCCGCGTTTGCGCCAAAATCTTTCAATTGTGCGTTGACGCCCCCCGGCGGCCTTCCCTATGCTGGCGGTGGTTCGCACGGATCGGAATCCGCCACCAAATGTGATTTAAAATTTGCCACTATTTTACCCATGACCAGCCCCGCTCCCGCCACTCCCGCCAAAGGCCTTGAGGGCATCGTCGCCGCCAGCACCCGGTTGAGCGATGTCCGCGGCGACGTCGGAAAACTTATTTACGCCGGCTACGACATCGACGAACTGGCCGGCAAGGTCACTTTTGAAGAGGTCGTCCACCTGCTCCACCATAACCACCTGCCGAACCGGAAGGAACTGGCGGAGTTGAAGGAGCACCTGGCTTCGTGCCGCGAGCTGCCCGCCGGCGTCGTGCGCATCATCGAGGAGTTTCCGAAGGACACCCCGCCGATGCATGCCATTCGCACCGCCATTTCGGCCTTGGGTTGCTTCGACACCACCAGTGATGACGACACGATGGACGCCCAGCGCCAGAAGGCGTTGCGCCTGATCGCCCGCATCCCCATCGTCACCGCCTATTTTCACCGCTCCCGCCAGGGCAAACCCCTGCTCCCGCCCGATCCCACCCTGGGCGAAGCCGCCAACTTCCTTTACCTGATCGACGGCGAACGGCCCTCCCTGGACAAGGAACGCACCATGGACATGTGCTATGTCCTCCATGCCGACCACGGCATGAACGCCTCCACCTTCAGCGCGCGCGTCACCATCGCCACCCTGAGCGACATGTATTCGGCGATCACCACCGCCATCGGCACCCTCAAGGGGCCGCTCCATGGTGGCGCCAACGAAGGCGTGATCAAGATGCTCAAGGAAATCGGCTCCCTCGACCGCGTGGATGCCTACATCGAGGAGTGCCTCGAGCAGAAGAAAAAGATCATGGGGATCGGCCACCGGGTGTACAAAACCCTGGACCCCCGCGCGCCGCACCTCAAGCGCATGGCGCAAATCCTCAGCGCGCAACTGGGCGATCCGAAGTGGATCCAAATGAGCGAGCGCATCGCCGAGCTGATGCTCACGCGCAAAAATCTGCACGCCAACGTCGATTTCTATTCCGCCACGGTGTATTACTCCCTGGGCATTCCCACGGACCTGTTCACCCCGGTGTTCGCCATCTCCCGCACCTCGGGCTGGACGGCCCACGTCCTCGAACAACTCGCGGACAACCGCCTGATCCGCCCGCAGAGCCTCTACACCGGCCCGGTCGGCCTGAAGGTGGTCCCCTTGGAACAACGCTGAGCCGGGGTTTGCCCCGGTTCGTGATTTTCGCCCCGCCCGGTGCGCCCCGCGCTCCGGGCGGTTGCTTTTTGGCACCGCCGCCGGTTCCGCGTCACCAAATCGCCACATCGCGCGATGCCATTTTGGTTTGACGCGCCCCGCCGGTCCGTTAGGCTCAAAAAGATGACGCCGGAAACCGGCCACGATCGATTGCAATGAACATTCACGAATACCAAGCCAAACAGCTGCTCGCCCAATACGGGGTGGCGGTTCCCGCCGGCGATGTCTGCGCGAGCGCCGCGGACGCCCGGACCATCGCCGATAAAATCTTCGCCACCGGCGAAAAAATGGTTGTGGTCAAATCCCAAATCCATGCCGGCGGCCGCGGCAAAGGGACTTTCAAAAGCGGTTTCCAAGGCGGCGTCAAACTCTGCCGGACCGCCGACGACGTTTTCGCCAAAGCCGAAGCCATGCTCGGCCAGGTGCTCGTCACCAAACAAACCGGCCCCGAGGGGCGCCTCGTCAGCAAGTTGCTGGTCGCCGCCGCGCCGCACATCAAGAAGGAACTTTACCTGGCCGTCCTGCTGGACCGCGCCTCCTCCCGCCCCATCGTGATGGTGAGCACCGAGGGCGGCGTGGACATTGAGGAAGTGGCCGCGCACACCCCGGAGAAAATCGTCAAGGAAACCATCGACCCCGCGGTGGGGATGATGCCCTACCAGGCGCGCAAACTCGCGGCCGCCCTCGGCCTCACCGGCGACTTGATCAATCCCGCCGCCAAACTGCTCTTGGGCGTTTACAAAACCTGGTGGGAATCCGACGCCGCCATGGTCGAGATCAACCCGCTGTGCATCGTCACCGGGGCCGATGGCAAGGACACGCTCGTCGCCGTGGATGCCAAAATCGGCTTGGACGACAACGCCCTTTACCGGCACAAGAACATCCAGGAAATGCGCGACCTGGCCGAGGAAGCCCCCCTCGAAATCGAGGCCAGCAAGTTTAATCTCAATTACATCAAGCTCGAAGGCAACATTGCCTGCCTCGTCAATGGCGCCGGTTTGGCCATGGCGACCATGGACATCATTCAGTACTTCGGCGGCAACCCGGCGAACTTTCTGGACGTGGGCGGCGGCGCCAGCCGCGAGCAGGTCACGGCGGCGTTCAAGATCATCTTGAGCGACCCGAACGTGAAGGGCATCTTGGTCAATATCTTTGGCGGCATCATGGATTGCAACGTGATTGCCACCGGGATCGTGGCGGCGGTGCGCGAAACCGGCCTGTCCATCCCCCTCGTGGTCCGCTTGGAAGGCAACAACGTCCAAGCCGGCAAAACCACCCTCCGCGAATCCGGCCTCACCATCATCAGCGGCGACTCCATGGCGGACGCGGCCAAGTTGGTCGTGCAGGCGGTCGGGAAATAACCAGCGGACTTCAACCCCATTCTCCCAGCTTTCCATGTCCATCCTCGTCACTCCCCAAACCAAGATCCTCGTTCAGGGCATCACCGGCAGCTTCGGCGCCCGCCACACGCAATTGAGCCTGGCCTACGGCAGCCAGGTCGTCGCCGGCGTCACCCCCGGCAAAGGCGGCCAGCAGTTTGAAAACCGCGTGCCCATTTTTGACACCGTCGCCGAAGCCGCCCGCGCCACCGGCGCCACGGTTTCCGCCATCTTCGTCCCGCCGCCCTTCGCGGCCGACGCCATCCTCGAAGCGGTCGATGCCGACCTCGACCTCGCCGTGTGCATCACCGAAGGCATTCCGGTGAATGACATGGTCAAGATCAAGCGCGCCATGCAGGGCCGCCGGACCCGCCTGATCGGGCCCAATTGCCCCGGCCTCGTCACCCCCGGCACCGGCCCCGACTCCCACGGCGGCTGCCGCATCGGGATCGCGCCCGGCTACATTCACAAGGCCGGCCATATCGGGGTGGTGTCCCGCAGCGGCACCCTCACCTACGAAGCCGTCTGGCAGCTCACCTCCCGCGGGGTCGGCCAATCCACCTGCGTCGGGATCGGCGGCGACCCGGTCAACGGCACCTCCCACTTGGATATCATCAAGCTCTTCAACGAAGACCCCGACACCCATGGCATCATCATGATCGGGGAAATCGGCGGTTCCGCCGAAGAGGAAGCGGCGGAATGGATCAAAGCGCATTGCCGCAAACCCGTCGCGGGCTTCATCGCCGGCGCGACCGCGCCGCCGGGCCGCCGCATGGGCCACGCGGGCGCCATCGTGAGCGGGGGCAAGGGCACCGCCGCGGCGAAAATTGCCGCCTTCCAAGACGCCGGGATCGGCATTGCCGCGACCCCCTCGGAAATGGCGGACACGCTGCTGCGCATGATGTAAGCCGCGGGGTCCCGCCCGCCCGCCTGCGGGGCCCGGCCGCACTCCGGCGCCATGTCCCTGATCGATTGCACCCTGAATTTGGCGGGCCTCCTCTTGTGGCTGAATTGGGTCTCCCCCGGGCTGGACACGGTGGTGCGGGTTTCGTCCGTCTCCTTGGTGGGAACCCTTTCGCGGGCGGCGGACACCGCCCGGCCCCGGGGCAAATTCCTCCTCTGCCTGCTCCTGCTGGTGGGGGCGCGCGCCCTGCTCTACTGGTATCTGGGACCGGATGCCGGCTGGACCGCGCATTTGCAACTCGGGGTCGTGGCGGTGTCCTTCCGCAGTGATTATCTGGGGCGGATGTTCCTCTACTCCGCCTTGGGCATGAGCATGACCTTGGCGGCCTTTTATCTCTGGCTGCTGTTCCTCTCGACCATCCACCCGGCCACGCCGGACAAGGATCCCGTGCAAAAGTTAATCCGCCTCCATCTGGGCCGGTTGGACCACCTGCCGCTGTTCGCGAAATTGCTGGTGCCGTTCCTGATCACCGGCCTGGCTTGGTTGCTGCTTCAGCCGCTCTTCGCGCAAATGGGACTGGTTCCCGGTTTGAAAGACCGCAATCAATTGCTGGAACAAGCGGCCGTGGTGGGGGCCGGCGGCTATTTGGTTTGGAAATACCTGGTGGTTGGGGTCTTGGTGCTGCACGTACTCAACACCTACGTCTATTTGGGCAACCACTCTTTTTGGACGTTTATCAACACCACCGCCCGGCGGCTTTTATGGCCCTTGGGCTGGCTGCCGCTGCGGGTGGGCAAGGTGGACTTCGCCCCGCTCCTCTTGATCGCGGCGATCTTTTTGGTCACGGAATTCGTCGTTCCGCAAGCCTTCGCTTGGTTGTCCGCCCGGCTGGGTTTTTAGCCGCGGACCCAAACAACCCGCTCCTTAGCGGATGCTCAGCGCGACGTTCAACTCGCCCAAGGCGTTGTTGACATGGAGCAGGACTCCGGGTTGCCGGCGGGCCGAGGCCTCCGTTTGCACCTGGGTCAGGAGACCGGCCGCCTGTTGCAATTGTTGGTCGGAAACCGCCTGGGCTTCACCGGGCGGCCGGGGGTCGCCGCCCAGATTCCGTCCCAACAGCCGCGCCGCCTCCTTCACCTCATGCACCGCTTTGGCCCGATGGCCGGCATAATCATGATCGGCGTTGACCATCAGGGTGTGCGCCTGCGCCAGCAAATTCAGCTCGTTCTGGTTGGAATGGTGAATCCGGGCGACCTCCACCGGGGCCCGGTGAACCGCGGCGGAAGCATGGACCGTGGCGTTCGTGCCCGGGTGGTGGGCGGCCGTGTGGGCCGCGGGGTGATGCGCCGCGGCGGCTTCCGTTTTGGGCTT
>CAIYZC010000168.1 GCA_903930565.1 uncultured Pedosphaera sp. | reverse complement strand
GCATTGCACCACTTCACGCAATCATACCAATCCACGGACTGCACGGGGTGGTTGGGGGCCTTGCCGAGCCCCGGGTGAACAAAATTGTACCCATGATTGGTGGCCCAAAACACCACGCCCTGCCACAGGCTGAAGGTCACGGGATTCTGGTCAAAATAGCAGGCGGAAACCGTCACGCCCACCGGGGCCGCATTGGTGAGGTCCGCATCCAAGGTGTTACCCATGGTGAAGCCGCCCGCCGAAATCAGGACGCTGCCCAGCGGCGGACTGACGATCGCGCTGGCGGGCACGTTGGTCAAACCGGCGCCACTGCCGGAGAAGGTGCCGGCAATGAGCACTCCGGATTCGCCATTGGTGACCACGCCCGCCGGCAATTGACTCAACGTCAACTGGCCGGTGAGGGTTGCCGCGGGGATGGAGCCGGTCAATTGACTCGTGCTGACCGGGCCGAGAACGCTCCCGGCCGCGTTCGCGTAAAGGGCATTTGGCACCGGGGTAACCGGCTGCCGGGGGGCGAGCGGGGTAAAATTACCCGCGCCGGACGGACTGACCGCCAACTCGAGCCAACCGGCCGCTCCGGTGAACACACCGGGGCCGAAATCCACGAGGGTCACAAACAGGCCGTTGGTTACGGGGGTGGCGTAATTGGTGAGCGGCCCGGCGGCGATGCCGCCCGCGGTGGCCGCCGTGAACAAGGTGAAGCTCACGTCATAAAGGCCCGTCGCGGGAGACCCATTGGTCTGCAACCGGCCCTGGTACGTGAAGGCGGTGACTTGCGCCCGCGCCGCAGTGGGCTGGAGGAGGAGGTGACCTGGCAAAGCCATCCAAAGAAAGGCGATCAGTGCTTTTTTCATGCTACGGCAGGCGGAGTGAATTCGGGTTTTCCAAGCGTCCTTGCGGTTGGGAACAAGCGGTCGAAAATCGCGGCAAGCAAAGCTAAACCACACCAAACCTTCCGGCTCCCGTCAAGAACAAATCTCGGACGGACAAATCGGTCTCCGGGGAACAAGGGCGGCATAAGTTTCGGTTCACGCCCCGGCGGGTAAAACGGTGCGGAAACCGATCCGCAGCAAGTAAGGATCGGCGCCGGGGGCAGGCGCGTAGCGATTGCGCTGGGCGATGCGACACCAGAAGGCGTACGAAGCGAACGTTCCGCCCCGGATCACCCGTTCGCTGCCGGTGGCCGGTCCGTGCGGGTCGGCGCCCCCCGGATACGACGTTCCATACCAATCCCAGCACCATTCGAAAGCGTTCCCCGCCATGTCGTAAAGCCCGTAATTGTTGGGCGCATAGGTGCCCACCGGGGTGGTGTACGGTTCGGCAAACGGGGTGATCGAATGGGCCAACGCATTGAAGCCGGGCGGGGAAAAATCATAAGGTTGGGGATGGATCGCGTTGGTGGCGCCATAGTAGCACGCCACATTGGGGTCGATGAGATTGCCCCAAGGAAAACGCACCCCGGTGAAGCCCCCGCCCGCGGCCTTCTCCCACTCCGCCTCCGTGGGCAAGCGGAACCCGGTGGCGGACCAATTCGGGTAAACCACCCCTTCGCCTCGGCGATACACCATGGTGAACCCGGGGTCGGCGTAATAAACCGCCGGGCGCCCCACCTGCTCGGAGCGCGCATTGCACCACTTCACGACATCAAACCAATCCAATTGCACCACCGGATGATTGGGGGCCTTGCCGAGCCCGGAGTTCACAAAATCGTAACCATTGTTCGTCGCCCAGCAATAGCGCGCCTGCCATTGGCTCCAGGTCACGAGGGTGGTATCGATGTAGAAGGCGGATACCGCGGTATTGGTCGGATTCGCATCCGGCAGATCCGAGTCGCCAAAAGTGTTTCCCAGGGTGAAACTGCCCGCAGTAATTAACTGCATACCCGCGGGTGCCAGGCGAGCCAAATTGGCCGGCAAATTGGTCAAGCCCACACCGTCGCCGGAGAATGAACCCGCCAAGACCAACCCGTTCGCCCGATTGGTTACCACCGCCGCGGGCAGGATGGTCGGCGACAACCGCCCGAAGACCCCCGCACTAGGAATTCCACCCGAGAGCTGCGCCGTGGCCAGCGCTCCCAACAGGTTGCCGGCGGCGGCGGTCTGGAGTGCCCACGGCGCCGACGTGAGCGCCTGCCGGGGGGCCAGCGTGGTGAACTGGTTGGCGCCGGCCGGACTAACGGCCACCTCCAGCCAACACGTCGCTCCCTGGAAGGCCGCGGGGCCGAAATCCACCGGCACCGTGAACCCTCCCTGGTTCAAAGAAATGGCCGCGTTGGTCACCGGTCCGGCCTCCAGGCCGGCTCCCGCGGCCGTGTTATAGAGGGCGAAACGCAAGTCATAGAGGCCGTTCGCGGGGTTCCCTTGGTCCAACAGCCGGCCTTGGTAAAGGAAGGCCGTGCCTTGGGCGTGGCTGGAGGCGGCGGGCGGCAGCAGGCCGGCCGCTGCGATCAGGGCCGCAAGGATGCTTTTAAGCCTATTCATGTATGCTCCGGGCTAAAATATGGCGAATCGGCCAGGTCACCTAACCCGCGGCGCGGCGAAATGACCGGGGCTGCTTCATTGGCCCGCAGCCAGGACGGTGCGCAGACCAAACCGGTCGTAAATCAAGGTTGGCACCGAGCGATTGCGATCCGCGCAGCGACAATAGAAACCGTAAGAGAACCAGTTCCCGCCCCGAACCACCCGGGTATTGTTGTTGCTGGAGGCGGGGCCCCGGGGGTCCGTGCCGCCGGGGTAACCGGAGTTGTACCAGTCCCAACACCACGCAAACAAGTTCCCGGCCATATCGTAAAGGCCGTATTCATTCGGGGCGTAGGAGCCCACCGGGGTGGTGCCCACGTTCGTCAATTCCACACTACCCGGGAAAACGAAACCGTTCGGCCCAAAATCATAGGCAAACATGCCAACGGAGCCGTCGTAATTGGCCAGATTGTGGCTGATAAAATCCCCCCAGGGAAACCGCAGGCCGGCCAAGCCGCCCCGCGCCGCCTTTTCCCATTCCGCTTCGGTGGGCAACCGGTAGCCCACCGCGGACCAATTGGGGTAAACCGTCCCCTCCCCGGTGCGATAAACCTGGGTCAAATTCGCGTTCGCATAATAAACCGGCGTCCGCCCCGCTTGTTCGGAACGCGCATTGCACCATTTGACACAGTCGAACCAATCCATCAACTGGGCGGGATGGTTCGGCGCTTTGCCTGCTCCGGGATTGACAAAGCTGTAGCCATTGTTCGTCGCCCAAGCGTAGAGGCCCACCCACTGGCTCCAGGTGACCAGATTCACATCCATGTAAAAGGCGGAAACATAAACCGTGGTGGGCGGAGCGTTGGAGATGTCCGGATCCCCGATCACATTGCCCATGACGAAACTACCGGCGGGCACCAGCGCCATTCCCAGCGGGCCGGCGGGTTTCAAATTCGCGGGCAAATTGGTCAACCCGGCCCCATCGCCGCTGAACGCGCCGGTCAGCATCAACCCGAAGGCACCATTGGTCACCACCGGAGGAGGCAGATTTGAGGGGGAAATCGCCCCGGTCACCCGGCCCACAGGGATGGTGCCGGCCAATTGACCCGCGCTGATTGGACCCGCGGTGGTTAACGCCGTCGCCGCGTAAATCGCTTGCGGTGCCGAAGTAACGGGCTGCCGCGTCGCCAAAACAACAAATTGGTCGACCCCGTTGCGCCGGACGCCAATGGCCAACCAACCCTGGGCGCCGCCAAACCCGCCCGGACCAAAATCCACACTGGTGGTGAAACATCCCCCGGAAACATCCACCGCGAGATTGGTCACCGGGCCGCCCAAGATGCCGCCGCTGGTGGCGGCGTCCCAGAGCGTGAAGGTGAAATCATAAGCGCCGATGGCGGGATGATCCTCCGCGCGCAAGCTGCCTTGGTAAGTGAAAGCCGTGGGCTGCGCGCCCGCGGCGCCGACCAAGAGCAGGACCACCGCCAACCTCCACGACAATTTGATCGGGAACCAATGAACTTTCATGTTTCGTCCAACCGGAGTTTATGGACCGCCCTCAGTTACTTCCCGGGCGCCCTCCCTCACTCCCCGTCAGCATCCACCGGCCGGCTCAGAACATCAAGCTCAACTTCCCGGCTCCCCCACCCCGTTCAACCAACCGGCGCGAGGCGCGGAGCGGCGGCGGGTGGAAGGAGCCGACCGGGCTGGGGGCGCAGGCGGCAGGTCAAAAGCAAAAACCCCACCCTGGTGTCAGGGTGGGGAGAATTGTAATCCGAACGGCGGCCGCGCAGCGAGGCTCAGCGTGGCTGGCGGCGTTTGACCTTCAATTGCGCGAGCGAATGCGCGAGGGAGGCGCTGACCATCGCCGTTTCCTCTTCGTCCAGTTTTTCGGTCAGGCGGGCCTCGGCGCGTTTGCGCGCCTCTTCGGCCTTCACCTCATCAATGTTGTCGGCGAGAATGGCCATGTCGGTCATCACCGCCACGCGGGTGGCCGTGATCTCCACAAAGCCTTCCCCGATCGCCAGATAATGGTCCTGGCCGCCCTTGCGCACGAGGATTTCGCCGGGAACCACTTGCGTCATCAGGGGGACGTGGTTGGGATAAATCCCCATCTCGCCCTGCGAGGCGGGCAGGGTGACCATTTCCACGTCCTCGGAATAGGTTTTGCCTTCCGGAGTGACGATTTCGAGTTTCAGGGTGTTGGCCATGGGGGAAAAGGGGCTGCCGGGGGCGGCGGCAAGCGGCGTTTACGCCGGTTTCCCGACCGCCCCCGGAGTTAGATCAAGCTTCCTTGATTTCGGCAATGCCGCCGCGCATGTAGAAGTTGCCCTCGGGCACGTCGTCGTGCTTGCCTTCAAGGATTTCCTTGAAGCTCTTGACGGTTTCCGTCACGGGCACCTGCTTGCCTTCGCGGCCGGTGAAAACCTGCGCCACGGTGAAGGGCTGGCTGAGGAAGCGTTGAATCTTGCGGGCGCGGAACACGGTCGTCTTGTCTTCCGGGGACAATTCGTCCATGCCCAGAATCGCGATGATGTCCTGGAGATCCTTGTAGCGTTGGAGCACGCGTTGCACGCCGCGGGCCACATCGTAGTGTTCCTGCCCCACGATTTCGGGGGTCAAGGCGCGGCTGTTGGAAGCCAAGGGATCCACGGCGGGGAAGATGCCCAATTCGGCGATGGAACGTTCCAACACGATGGTGGCGTCCAAATGCGCGAACGTGGTGGCGGGCGCGGGGTCGGTCAAATCGTCCGCCGGCACATACACCGCTTGGAAGGAGGTGATGGAACCCTTCTTCGTGGAGGTGATGCGTTCCTGCAAGTCACCCATTTCGGCCGCCAGGGTGGGTTGGTAACCCACGGCGCTGGGGGTACGACCGAGGAGCGCGGACACTTCCGAACCGGCTTGGGAGAAGCGGAAGATGTTGTCCACGAACAGCAGCACGTCCTGGTTCTTTTCGTCGCGGAAGTATTCCGTGACGGAAAGACCGGACAGCGCCACGCGGAGACGCGCACCGGGTGGTTCGTTCATCTGGCCGTAGACCAGGGCGATTTTGGAACCCTTCTTCAAGATGGGCAAACCGTTGGGCCCCTTGATGGGATGGCCCTTTTCGTCCTCCTCAACCTTGAGAACCTTGGACTCGATCATTTCGTTGTAAAGATCGTTGCCTTCACGGGTGCGTTCACCCACCCCGGCGAACACGGAGACACCGCCGTGGAGTTTGGCGATGTTGTTGATCAACTCCATGATCACGACGGTCTTGCCGACGCCGGCGCCGCCGAAGGCGCCGACCTTGCCGCCCTTGAGGAAGGGGCAGATCAGGTCGATGACCTTGATGCCGGTGCTGAGCACCTGGGGGGAGGTGGTCTGGTCGATCAACGCGGGGGCGGCGCGGTGAATGGGATAGTATTTATCCGCGATCACGGGACCTTGTTCATCCACCGGGTTACCGGTGACGTCGAACACGCGGCCCATGACGCCTTCGCCGACGGGCATGGAGATCGCGGCGCCGGTGTCGAGCACTTCCAAGCCGCGTTGCAAGCCTTCCGTGGAGGACATGGCGACCGCGCGGACCCAGTTGTCGCCCAAGTGCTGCTGCACTTCCAGCGTGAGCTTGGTGCTCACCCCCGCGACGGTAAACTGCACGGTCAGGGCGTTGTAGATGCCGGGAAGTTGGCCGGCGCCAAATTCCACATCGACCACGGGACCGATGATTTGAACGATTTTACCTTTATTCATGTGATCAATATTTAGCTCATCGCCATCGCGGCGCTGGTGATTTCCAAAAGTTCCTTCGTGATGTTGGCCTGACGGAGCTTGTTGTACTCCAACGTCAAATCCTTGATGATCTGCTTGGCGTTGTCGGTGGCGTTCTTCATGGCCACCATGCGGGAGCTTTGTTCGCTCGCCTTGGATTCCAACAGGATTTGGTACACCCGAAAATTTAAATAATGCGGCAGCAACGCGCTGAGCACGCCTTCCACCCCGGGTTCAAAAATGAACTCCCGTTCGCTCTTTTGCAGCGGGGCGGCATCGTCCACCAAAGTGCCGAGGCCCTTGATTTCGGTCACGGGCAGGAAGGGCACCAGCTCGGGCTTCTGATTGAGCGTGGAGATGAAATTGGTGAACAGGATATCCACCTGATCCACCTCACCCTTGGTGAACAGGTCGCGGGCGAACTTGGAGATGGCGCGCGCTTCGCTGAAGAGGGGCGCGTCCTTGTAGGTGAATTCGGCGGCCAGTTGGCGGTGGGTGCGGGCGATGAACTGCGAGCCTTTGCGGCCCGCGGTGATGAACACGGTCGTTTCCTTGTCCAACTTGGCCGCTTCGCGCATCAGGTTGCTGTTCAACCCGCCGCACAGACCCTTGTCCGTGCTCACGAGGATCACCGCACGTTTTTTCACGGGCCGTTTATCCATCAACTCGTGGGTGAAATCACCCGCGGCGCCGCTGACCTCGCCCAGCACTTCGTTCATCAGCGTGGAATAGGGACGCCCAGCCAACGCCGCCTGCTGCGCCCGGCGCATCTTGGACGCCGCGACCATTTGCATGGCCTTGGTGATCTGGGCGGTGTTCTTGACGGATTTGATCCGTCGGCGGATGTCGCGTGTGCTCGGCATGGCTCAGCTCACTTGTAAGTCTGCTTGAACTCGGTGACGGCGGCCTTCAGTTCGACCACCAAGGGGTCGGTGAGGGCTTTTTCCTTGAGGATCTTCGCCATCAAATCGGCCTTGCGGGTGGTGAGGTAATCGCTGAGCTTCTTTTGGAAGTCCTTGATTTTGTCCACCGCCACGCTGTCCATGATCCCGTTCTGCACGCACCACAGCACCGCGGCCTGCAACTCGACGGCGATGGGGTTGTACTGGGGCTGCTTGAACACTTCCACGATCCGCTTGCCGCGTTCGAGTTGGGACTGGGTCTTGGCGTCCAAATCGGAACCGAATTGAGCGAACGCCGCCAATTCGCGGAACTGGGCCAAGTCGCCCTTGATACGGCCGGCCACCTGCTTCATCGCCTTGATCTGCGCGGCGGAACCGACGCGGGAGACGGAGAGACCGACGGAAATCGCGGGACGCACGCCTTGGTAGAACAAGTCGGTTTCGAGGTAAATCTGGCCGTCCGTGATCGAGATGACGTTCGTGGG
>CAIYZC010000167.1 GCA_903930565.1 uncultured Pedosphaera sp. | reverse complement strand
TAGCCGCTGCCCGTTTTCCTGCCTATACGGGGTTGGCAATACGGATACGCCGTTTCGCCTTGGACGCGTTGGGGCGCTGTTCGGCCGCCGTTGGGCGCACGGCACCAGCGTGGGCGGCCAGCAGTTCTTGCTCCCGCACCAATTCCGCCCGAAATTCCTCCTCGGTCGGCAGGATGAGTTTATAGCGGGATGCGAAAAGTTGCTCGTTTCCGTGGAGAATCGAGTAGCGCACCACCGTTTGGTCCTTGTGGGTGCAGAGAATAATGCCCACCGTGGGGCTGTCGCCCGGGCCGCGCTTTTGCCCGTCGTACAGCCGCACGTACATATCCATCTGGCCGATGTCCTGGTGTTCCAGTTCACGGGTCTTGAGGTCGAACAACACGAAGCATTTCAATTGGTAGTTGTAGAAGACCAGATCAATGTAAAAGTCCTTCGTTTCCGTGCTGAGACGCTGCTGCCGGGCGACAAAAGCAAAGCCCTTGCCCAGCTCCAGCAGGAAGGACTGCAAATGGCCGATCAGGCCCTGCTCCAAATCCGATTCCAGCAGCCGGCCGGTCGCCGGCAGCCCGAGAAACTCGAGCAGCACGGGATCGCGGATGTACTCGCGCGGGCCTGAAGGGAGCGCGGCGAGGTTTGCCTTTGCTTCCGCACGGACGCCGGGTCGGTCACGGCTTGCCAACAAGCGATCGTAATAAAGCGTGCCGATCTGGCGCTCCAACGCGCGGGTCGTCCAATTTTGGCCGGCCGCCTCGTTCATGTACCACTCGCGCGCGTTGGGTGAATCCACGCGCAACCGGAGCCGGTAGTGGCTCCAACTCAAATTTAGACGCAGCGCGTCTAAATTTGGAAAAGCCCGGTAGAATTGGCTCATCTTGTAGAGATTGGAGGCGTCAAAGCCCGGGCCGAATTCCGTCGTTAGCCGGGCGGAAATGCGGGCCAGGGATCCTTCGCCATAGGCCGCTCGGGAACGGCCTGCCTGTTCGAATTCCACGATGTGGCGCCCAATGGTCCAACAGGTGCGCACTTGAATGACATCCACCGCCGTCAGCGCTTGATCCCGGGACGCGCGAATGACCGCGCGCAAGGAGGCGAGCAAACGGTCTGGCCGACCGCGGGCAACCACCGCAGTCTCGGCGCCGGCGGCGTTTGCCGCCGGTTTCAGCGGATTGCGCTTCATGATTGCGAAGCCTTTGGGTTGACGCCCGGGATACCCTGCCACGACGACCTCAGCGCGTGTTCATTGCCCACCAGCACCACGCTCGGAGCTACCACCGCGGATTCGACGATCATGGAATGATCCCGCCCTAGGCAAAGCGCGCCGGCTGCCTTGTCCATCTGCAATTTCATAAACTGCGATTCATTGTGCTTTCAAAGCATACCCCCGCCGCCGATGGAGGGCAACCGCCGGCTTGACGGCGGGTCACAATTGTCGGCCCGCAGAGACCTGGTGCCGCAGCGTTGGCCTTGCCGGGTTCCCGAGTAATGCGCTCGCGACGCCGCGGCGGATTCGTGGGGCTCCTCAGGCTCCCATCCCCGCCCTCCCAAAATCCTGTTCATCATGTAAATCATATCCGAAAGTCCCGGTTCCGCGGCCCAAAGGATCAGTTCCCCTTTTTGGGTTCCATGGGTTCTTTGCGGTTAGATCCTCCCCGCCTTCCTCCCGCCCCGCTCCCACCCCGCTCCCGCCCCGCTCCGCGTGCGCCTCTCACTAATCCCATTCCCTATCCCCCATCTGCGCCCATCAAAATCCCATCCGCGGTAAAATGCTCCTGCGGACCGTGGTGGCGTTGTTCTGCCGCCTCCGGATCATCCGGGTGGACAC
>CAIYZC010000166.1 GCA_903930565.1 uncultured Pedosphaera sp. | reverse complement strand
GGGATTGTAAAACCACAGATGCCGAGGCTCACGCGAAGGCGCGAAGCCGCGAAGGGGGCCAAGGGGGAGGGTTAAACACGGAGGCCGAGCGGCGCAGATGGGGGATGAGTCAACCGCAAAGAACCCATGGAACCCAAAAAGAGGAACTGGTTTTTGGAGCTCGGACCCGGAATTTTTTGGACAGGATTCACATGATTAACAGGATTTTGGGAAGGCAGGGATTGGGGAGGGTTTGACCGCAGATGGGATTTTAATGGGCGCAGATGGGACCTGGGAAGGGGACTTGGGAGGGTCTCACGCGGAGCGGGGCCAGAGCGGGGCAGGAGGGGGGCGGAAAGTCTGAGGTTTATCCGCAGATTCCGGGGAAGATTTAAGCAGATTTACGGGAATTCAAGCCGGCGATGGCCGGTATCCGCTTGCCCTGTTCAAATCATGATGCTATTTATATTGCGCTTTGAGCGCGCTATAAGCAGCATTATGCAACTGAAACTCACCAAAGACGCATTGGATCGAACTTTCGCCCTGCTGTCGGGTCTGCTGGATTTGCGCCGCGCGGAGCCCGTGCATCTGGTGATTTGTGGCGGTTCGGCCTTGATCGCCACCGACCTGCGGGAACGCACGACGAACGACGCGGATGTGCTGGCATTGATGAATCCCGCAGGGCAGTTGATCAGCCCGGCGCCGTTGCCCCCCCTTTTGTTGGCGACGGCGGCCCAAGTGGCGCGCGATCTGGGGCTGCCGCCGGATTGGCTTAACAACGGTCCCAGCGCGGATGACGGAGGTCTCTTTCAAATGGGGCTGCCGGCAGGTTTGGAGGAACGGTTGAGTGGTCGGACGTTTGGCCCTCGCTTGACGGTCTCTTTTATTGGCCGCTTGGATCAGATTCATTTTAAACTTTACGCGGCCGCCGATCAACGGGATGCCACCCATTTGGCGGATCTGGCCGCCCTGACCCCCACGGACGGCGAACTGGAGCTGGCGGCGCGCTGGGCGATGACGCATGACGTATCGGAAGGATTTCGTTGGATTTTACGGGAATTACTCGAGGAACTTGGCCATGGAAACGCCGCTCGCAACCTTTAGGACGGAATTCCAGTCCTTGCTGCTGGATTTTCTTTGGCGTCAATGGTCGGCGCTGGGCGTGGCCGGACAGGCGCGCCCGGAGGATCGGTGGGTGCTGGATCCGGAAGCGCTGCTCCTTTTCACCTGCACCCTTGGGCGGCACGATCCGCGACTCTTCGACGAGGTCCTTGATTGGCTGGCCATCAACGGCCGATTCCTCAACGTCACGCGGCTGAAGCGGATGGTGCGACTGGAGGAGTTCAGCGGGGGACAGGTGCTGGCGGCGGTGGCCGCCAGTTTGGCCAAAGGCACGGAAACACTCAAATGGAAGCAACTCGCGGGCAGGGAGACCGGCACGGTCGGCCCGGCGGTCGAGCGCCTCTTTTTCGCCCCCGAAGGAAAACCGTTGCCCGTTCTCGGGGAACCGGAGCCGGACTTCCTGAGCCGTGGATTTGAACGAGGGCCCGTTCGCCGGCGCGGGTATTCCCAGCCCTTCCCGGCAACGTTGAATGCAGGCTTGGGTTTACAACTACGGGCTTTGTTCGGGGTGACCGCGCGGTGCGAAATTTTGCTCTACCTCCTCACCCATGAGTCCGCCCATCCATCCGTGATCGCGCGCGATGCGGGCTATTTCCCCCGGGCGATCCAGGACACCTTGGTGGACATGCAGCAATCCGGCGTGGTTCAGTTGCGCCCGATCGGCCGGACCAAGCATTACTGGCTGCACGCGGACCAATGGCTCGCACTGCTGGGCCGGGCCGCCCAGCCGCCGCCCCAATGGGTCACGTGGGCGCCGTTCTTCAGCGCGTTGGAGCAAATCTGGCTGGCCTTGGGGGATGAAGAATTACTCCGATTGCGCGATCCCCTGCTGCTCGCGTCCGAAGTACGGCGGCTGCAGGCGCAAGTGCGCCCCGCGCTACAGCGCGCCGGGTTCGACAAGGGCCTGTCGGACGAACGCAATTATTTGGGTGAATCCTATCTGCCGGTGTTCCTGGGGGACCTTCGCAGATGTTTGCTGTAGTCGGCTGAACGGGGAGGTAAAACACGGAGTCCACGGGTGGAGGGGAAGGAGGCAGGATTCAACCCCCGATGGCATTTTGAGGCTCACGCGAAGCCACGAAGGCGCGAAGGGGGCCAAAGGGGGTGGGAAACCACGGAGAGCACGGAGTTCACAGAGGGAGGGGAAGGAGGGAGGATTTAACCGCTGATTTCGCAGATTTTCGCGGATTGGGAAGGGGATATTGCGCCTAAACTTCAACGTCCCCCACAGCTTCCGCCAAATTTCAGGAGCCGACGCTTGGAGACTCGCAAATCGGCCCCGCCACCGCGCCAGCCCGCGCCCCGGGTCACTCCCGATTAGCGGCCGCCGCGCCCACGGAAAGCGACGGCCCCCTATCGGCGTGAAGGCGGCCTTCCCCGACTTTCCGGGAAAGGCCGCCCGCGGGCTGGAGGTCGCGAAGGCCGGGTTTATTTGGCATTGCCGGGAATCGACCAGAGAAAGTCCACCTTCAACACATTGGCGAACCGCGGGCTGTTGAGGTCGATGTACTGGTCGCCGGTATAAGTGGGCGCCGTCGGGACGGGGGTCGGGGTGTAATTGGCATTCGCGTGGCAGCTCAGGCAACTGGTCTGAACCCCGAAGGTGTTGGCGACGACTTGTCCCTGAAACAGACCAGGTTTCGAATCCGGCAGTCGACTCCGGCCATGATTTTCGGAATCCGGCCCAAAACCCGCCTCGAGGTAGGGGTTGTACGCATACACCGAGTTGCCGATATTCGATCCCCCGACGTTGGGCTGGGCGGGGGTTTCCGTGGCATAGCCGATCGACATGGCGTAATGACGCGCCGGGCCTTGGAGTTTCTCAGGGCGGGCGGTGACCACCAGGCTGGAGCTGGGCTCAATACCCACCTCCGGGTTGGGCGTCCACCAGAAGGTCTGCCACGTCCAGCGCGTGACTTCCTTGGAGGTCACGTGCATGGCGAGCAGGATCGAAAAATCCCCGGCGGCGGCATCGGTGACTCCCGATTCGGGATCAGTGTTGAGGTCGGCAGCGTCCGCTTCGCTCAATTGGTAATGGATGAAACCGGAGGCCGGATAGGTCGTGGCCTCGGTCCGGGTGCTGCCGTCGAAATTGGTCCCGGCGTTCATGTCCACGGCCCCCTTGCCGGCCCCGCCGCCTTTAACATCGACCCACACGACGCCCGGCCAGGCATCCTCGCCGTAGGCCCGCGCGACGGTCGGCGGCCCGGTCCAAACTTTGAGCGGATAGTAGCGCCCGTTCACGACCAGGTTGCTGGTGATCAGCTCAAACACGGGCTTGAGGGAGATCGCCCGCGTTGGGAATGGGGGGATGGCGTTGGCCCCGTTCGTCAACAGACTGTTCAGCGTCGCCTTGGCGAAGAGTTGTTGCTGAGCGATGTGGTCGGCGGCCGTGGGATCGTACTTCACAAAGCCGGTTGCGCGCACCACCGGCGCGGCCTTCGTGGCGCCGGCCGCCGCCTTGGTCGAGGCGGAGTGACCGAACTGGCGCAAGGTCCGCAAGGGCGAACGACCCCGAACGCGCCCCCGGAGCCCCGTCAGCGTTTGCGGGCCCAAGTCGGCCACCTCTTCCGGGGTGTACCAGGTTTCGAAGACCCGCAGTTTCTGGGCTTCGACCACTTGGTCGGTCTCGCTGGTCAGCGCCGTCCAGAGCCCCCACCCGTGCAAGGCGATGGCTTTGAGTCCATTGGTCGCTTGCTCCTTGCCGACCAGGCCGGATTGTTGAATCCAGCCGAGGATGGTGCTTTCCCGCTCGGGAAAGTGGTAACCGCGAATCTGCGGATCCGGCAGCGGCACCGGCTTGATTGGATTGTTGGTCACCGGCTGCGCCGGCAGGGCGAGACCGCCCAGCAGAAGGCAGGTGGCGGC
>CAIYZC010000165.1 GCA_903930565.1 uncultured Pedosphaera sp. | reverse complement strand
CACATGCACATCGCCGATGCCGGGAGCCCCCGGGACGGGCACGGCTTCCGCGTAGTCGCGGAAATCGGGCATGCGCAGGTCCCGCAGGAGGATGCCGCCATTGGCGTGCGGGTTGGCGCCCATGCGGCGTTCGCCCACGGGCGCCAGGGCGGCGAGCTCGGGCAGGAGTCGGCCTTGCGCATCGAAGAGCTCTTCCGGGCGATAGCTGCGCAACCAGTCTTCCAACAGCTTTAAATGCCCGGGGTGGGTGGCCGGGTCCGAGAGCGGCACTTGATGCGCGCGAAAGGTGCCTTCCACGGGCAAGCCATCGACGACCTTGGGTCCCGTCCAGCCCTTGGGGGAGTTCAACACGATCATCGGCCAGCGGGGGCGGGTCAGGTCGCCGTGGACGCGGGCCTGCAATTGAATGGTTTTGATTTGCGCGACGGCGAGGTCGAGGGTCGCGGCCATGGCTTCATGCATGAGGGCCGGTTCGTGGCCTTCGACGTAGTAGGGCGTCCAACCGTAACCCCGCAGCAACTGGTCCAATTCCTCACGGGTGATCCGGGCGAGGATGGTGGGGTTGGAGATTTTGTAGCCGTTTAGATGCAGAATCGGCAGGACCGCGCCATCCGTGGCCGGATCGAGGAATTTGTTGGAATGCCAGGCGGTGGCCAGGGGGCCGGTTTCCGCTTCGCCGTCCCCGACGACACAGGCGACGACGAGGTCGGGATTGTCGAACACGGCACCGAAGGAATGGCTCAGGGAATAGCCCAATTCGCCGCCCTCGTGGATCGAACCCGGGCACTCCGGGGAAACGTGGCTGGGAATGCCTCCCGGAAACGAAAACTGAAGAAAGAGCCGTCGCAGCCCGGCCTCGTCCCGGCTGATACCGGGGTAGATTTCGCTGTAAGTACCTTCCAAGTAGGTGTTGCCAACGAGGGCGGGGCCGCCGTGGCCGGGACCGGAGACGTAAATCATGTTCAGGTCATACTTCTTAATGACCCGGTTCAAGTGGGCGTAAATGAAATTTTGCCCGGGAGTGGTGCCCCAATGGCCCAGCAGCATGTGCTTGACGTCGGCGAGGGTGAGCGGACGCTTGAGCAACGGATTGTCGTAGAGGTAAATCTGGCCAACCGACAGGTAATTGGCGGCCCGCCAGTAGGCGTCCGTTTGCTGGAGTTCCAGAGTGGTCAGAGTGGGAGCTTCCATAATTTCAGTTTTTGGCAATCCGGAGACTTGGAAAGGAGCATCGATCCGCCCGAGAGCATGGCGCAGGCGGTTGCGGGTGGCCATGGGGGGAACCCCCCGCGGGCTTGACCTTGGAGGGGTGGGAGGGGCGCAAACGCCAGGGAGGCAGCTTACTGAACCGGAGAGGGCATGGGATTAAGACCGGCCGGGCGGGGCGGGCTCCGGGGCACTGCCATTGACTTAGTGACTTTGGCCCGTCAGCGGCGTGGCGAGGTGGTGGAGTCAGGTGGAAAGCAGAAGCCGCTGCGACCCCTCCAGGGGGGCGCGGATTGCGAGGCGAGATACCGGTGGTATCGTCGCGCTGCTCCTCAACCATCGTCTAATGGCTATCATCCCTCCGGGATGCACGGATGGGCGAAGCCGGCTTTCGAAAGCTTAAGTCAATGGCGGTGGGGTTCCGGGCTCAGCAATTGCCAAGGGGCCGGGACGCCATGAAGTTGCGGGCGGCCGCCAGCCGATGGAGCCGGGAGAGGATCCGGAAGTCCGGATGTCGTCAATTCCGGCAGGTGCGCCAGAGCGGATCCTTGTTGATCACGGATCACCGGGCGGAGTCGAATTCCTCGTCGCACTGTTCGGCGAGGGTGAAATCGGCTTCGGTGAGGCCGCCGGCATCATGCGTGGTGAGCACCAAGGTCACCTGGTCAAAGCGAATGTCAATGTCCGGATGATGGTTCAGCGCTTGAGCGCGTTTGGCGATTCGATCCACAAAGGCGATGCTTTTGGGAAAACCGCCCAATTCATAGGTGCGGGTGATCGTCTTTGCGAGGTGGGTCCACTCCGGCACCTCCTTGAGCTCTTCGGTGATTTCGTCGCGGGTCAATGGAGGCATCATAAGAGATCAGGTTTTCCGGCCGGAGCCGCTCAATTTGCCGCCCCCGGAGAGTTTGTTGACGGTGGCCCAGGCACGGGCTTCCGCTGCTTTAACGCCGACGCCCTTTTTCTCGTAACCGGCTTCGATGTGGGCCGCTTGGCGCTTTTGCTTGTCGGTATAACTGGATTTATCGCCTTGGGGCATGGGATTCCTTTTCTGGGTTAATCCACCACCAGCGTCACGGCGGTGTCGCCGCGCAGGGCTTTGGAATAGGGGCAGGTTTGGTGCGCCGCTTCCATGATGCGCAGGGCTTGGGCGTGGTCGGTGCCGGGAAGCTGCGCATGGAGCGCCACGGCCAGCCGGAAACCGCCCTGATCATCCTCGATCAGGCTCACCACCGCGCGCACGGTGGTATTGCCGGTGGGCAAGCCGAGCTTTTTGGCGGCATTGCCCACGGCGCCGTGATAACAAGCGGAATAGGCGCCCGCGAACAAAAGTTCGGGATTGGGGCCGCGCTTTTCGAGGCCCGGTTCCAAGGGATTGCCCAAGGTGACGTTGAGCAGGCCGTCGGGGGATTGAACCGTTCCCGAACGGGCTCCCTTGGAAATTGCTTCGGCGGTAAACAGGGTTTTCATGGATGAATGGATGGCTGCGTGGGGTGGTGGGTTTGCGTTGATACAAGGAGGAGCCGGATCGGGATGGCGGCGGAGGCGGGGGTTTATTTGCCCAGCATTTTGGCCACGAAGAATATGAGGACGGCGCCGCCCAAGCCGCCCCCCATGAGGAGATAAATCAGGGAATAACCGGCCGCGGCAAAAATGGGGACTATCAGTAGTGCGATCATTGTAAGGTTACCATAGCAGTTGGGCGACCGTCGCGCCATTGGGGGGTTGCCCCACCGGGCCGCGGCCGGCGGCGAAGATTATTGAGTGGCGAAACGTAGGTGACGGCGGCAAGCGGGAGGGATGCCGGCGGGCACCCCCGGATTCCCGGGAGGCGCCGGCCGGGGGAAAGGATCAAGCCGCCACCAGCTCGGAATCCCAGTAACCGCCCCGATTGTAATAGCCGTGCAAGCCGATTTCATAATCCCGCGTCAGGAGGGATTCGTTGGTGTATTCCGGCGAGCGTTGGATGGTGTCGCGCGAGAGATTGATGAAGACTTTGGATTCGGTCCAGCTCACGCGCTCGATCCATTGGGGGGAGACGAGGACCTTTTTGCCGGGCCACCAGTTTTTGGTGGCGACGATGAGGTAACGAATTTCCCAAGTGGCGTCGTCGATGACAAAGTCTTCCACGTGGCCGATTTCGCCGTCGTTGGCCTCGAGGCGATAGCCGGTGACCGTCCGCGTGCTCCGCAGATGGTGGTCCCATTTTTTGCAGCCGGCGCCGAATTGGCCCCATTTGTCCCGGTTGCGTTCGAAGCTGGGGGAATAGCCCCAGCTATAGGGTCCTTCCCAGTAGGTGGGCCAGCCGTAGAAGGAATAATAACTTTCCTCGAACTGGCGCGAAACCGGCTTGTCCGTGTCCAAGGAAGGGCTGTTTTGGACCTGTTCCTTGCGTAAATCGAGGCCAATGGATTTCGTGGCGGGATCGATGGAAATGAGCGCGTATGGGGAGATGAGCACCTGGCGGCCGATCAGCCAGTTGCCGGAGTTGGCGACGAGGTAGCGGATGGTCCAATGTTTGTCGTCAAAGTAAAATTCCTGCACGCTGCCGATTTCGCCGTCGCGGGCGTGCAGTTGGTAACCCTTGAGGGTGGTGGCTTTGCTTAACATAATTTGTGGTTTGAGTTGGTGGTTGGTGGGAGTGGTTGCGGGCTGCCGACCGCCGGCGCCGGCGGGAAACCGATTTCCCGGGCGCCGGCGGGGGAGCCAACGTTCAAACTTACGCCGGCGGCGGCGGCTTCACCATGGGGGGTAACCCGGAGGTGGTCCGGGCCGGGGATCTTGCCGGTTTTGACGGCGGTGACGGCCCGGTACGTGACGGGCACCTGCCAGTCCGCATAGGTGGGACTGAAAGCGCGCATGGCGCTGATGATTTGTTGGCGGAAAGTGATTTCAATCAAGGCGCCCTGGCCGGGCCAGATTTTAAAATGGACGCGGAGGAAGCTCCAGCGCCCGCCCGGCGCGAGTTCCACGGGTCCCACCACGGGTTGGCTGAGAATGATGGCGCCGAATTGCCCCCACATGCCGGCCGCGACTTCGGAGATGGCCAACACGGCTTGGCCCCGATCGGCGGCCAGGGGGATTTGGATGTCCGCATACGCATAAATGCCACCGAGGGGAAAGCGGCTGACGTTGTTGATGGTGCGATTGGGGATGAAGACCTCTTGGTTGTAAAAATTGATGAGCTTCGTGAAGCGGAGGCCGATCTCAGCGACCCGGCCGATGACGATGTTGATCGTACCCGCGATCTCCACCAAGTCACCCACTTCCATGGCGTCCGAAAAGATCAAGGTCAGCCCCATGACGATGTCCTGGACCAAGCCTTGGGAACCAAAGCTGATGGCGAGCCCGATCACGGTGGCGCTGGCGAGGTAGGCCGTGAGGTTCACGCCCAAATCCTGCAGGATCAAACCGATGCCGAAGAAGTAGATGACGAAGGCAACGGCGCTGACAATCAGGCGGGTGAGGGTGATGTATTTCGGCTGGTGCGCCAGGAGGCGGCCGTGGAATTTGCGGGCTTCGATTTCGCGAATAACCGCTTCGCTGACACGCCGAAGCAGTTTGAGCAGGAGCAGGGCGGCCATGGCCAGGCCGATCACGAGCAAAATGCGCGCCTGCGGCGACAGTTCATGACCCGAAAGGCTGCGGGAAAAACGGCCCATGACCGTCTCGCCCAATGGGTAAAGGGAAACCGAGTTGGTCACAGCAAAGGTCGCGTGGGGGTCATGCGGAGCCGGCGGTGGGCGGCGGGCAGCGACGCAGGACCAACCGCGCGATCATGCGCTCTTCGTCCGTGCGAATCACCCGGACGGTGACGCGGCCACCGAGCTTCGAAATCACGGGCGCCGACTGGTCATTGCGGGCCGCATCCAAGTCCAAGCCCAGAAAATCCAAACCGGCGCAAATGCGGGCGCGAACGGGAGCCGCGTTTTCGCCGATGCCACCGGCAAAGACGAGGGTGTCCAAGCCGCCGAGCGCGGCGGCGTAAGCGCCGATCCACTTTTTGGCTTGGTAGCAGAAGAGGGCCACCGCTTCCGCGGCGCGGAAATCCCGGGTTTCGAGGGCGAGCAAATCCCGCATGTCCGAGCTGGTCTCCGAAATGCCGAGCAACCCGGACTCATGATTGGCCAGATCGTAGAATTGTTGGGTGGTCATTTGCGCGGTGCGCGCGAGGTAGGGCGCGAGGCCGGGATCCAAGTCGCCGGACCGGGTGCTCATCACCAAGCCCGCGGTGGGAGTGAAGCCCATGCTGGTGTCCACGCTTTGGCCATCGCGGACGGCGGCCAGGCTTGCCCCATTGCCCAAATGGGCGAGGATGACGCGGCCGGACTGCGCCGCCGGGTCCCCCAGGCGCGTGAGTTCTTCCATCAAGAAGGCATAGGACAAGCCGTGGAAGCCATAGCGCTGGATGCCCATCGCGTCGAAGCGGCGAGGCAGGGGCAGGAGCTTGGCCACGCGGGGCATGGTTTGGTGGAACGCGGTGTCGAAGCCGGCCACCTGCGGCATTTGGGGATGCCGACGCTGAAAGGCCTCAATCAGTTCGATTTCGCGCGGGAGATGATCCGGCACGTAGGGGCTGATCCGGTGGAGCTCGGCGAGTAACTCCGGGGTGATCAACTCGGGTTCCGTGTGTTTCAGGCCGTGGACGACGCGGTGGCCCACCGCCCGGAGGCGCGCGAAGTTCGGCCGCTTTTCCAGCCAGTCGATCAGGAAATTCACCGCGGAAGGGTGATCGCCGCCGGGGAGCGGGCAAGTGGCGGGCGGCGGGCCGTCGGCCTCGTGAAAGGTCAGCTGCGTTCCGCTCAGGCCGATGCGTTCAATGGCCCCGGACAGGCGGCGTTGCAACGGTTCGACGGCCGCGAACACGGCGAATTTGATGCTGGAGGAGCCGCCGTTGAGGGTCAGGATT
>CAIYZC010000164.1 GCA_903930565.1 uncultured Pedosphaera sp. | reverse complement strand
CCTTGGGCGGGGTGGACGCGCAGCCCACCAAACCCAGCACGACCCCCAAACACGCCCACGCGAAGCTTCGCGCCGGCCCGTTTCGCAAACCAAATAATGATTTCATGCGGGCATGATACATCTCAGCGAGAGGTAATGCAACCTCAAACTGTTAGGTATTGTTGGATCATCACAAAATTGAATCGCCCAGCCTCCCCCACCCCGGCGCCCCATTCCGTGCGCAGGGGGCGCTCACTCCACGGTCAACCCAAGCAGAAAGGGGGCCGCGCCGGTCACCGTGGAAGCGTAATCGACACTCACGATCCAAGCTTCCGGATGCGGGTTGGCGAAGGTCGTACGGTAGAGCCGCAAAGAGTAGTCGGGCACGGCTTTGCGGATCGCGGGATTGACCCCCGCCCAGGCCAGGGTCGTGCCCGGCGCGCTGGGACGGCGTTCCCCGGCGGGCGCCTCCGTCGTGAAGACCGGCCCCCACCAATTCAACACTTGCGCGCCGGCCACCATCGGCAATTCCGCGGTCGACTGATCGGCGTAGCGGATCACCAAGCGGCCCACCACGGTGCCCGGCGGGACCGGCTGGGCGGCGGAATAAGCCGCGCCGTGGAGCAAGTGCAGGTTTCCGCAGTGGCGGCCGATGGGAATCTCCCGCACGCGCGTCGGCCAGGCCGGGAAATGCGGTGGCAAATCCCGACCGAGCAATTGCACGCGCCCGTCGATCAGAAACGGCACGCCCGCAAAGACATGCAGTCCGGCGGGCAAACTGGCCAAATGGTTCCCCCCGGCCGGGTCGCCGGGCACGGAATCCGCCAGTGCGGCGTTCACCCAGGGAGCGAGTTCCACGGGGGTCGCCAGCCGGGTGATCGGGGCATGCCCCCGGCGCAGTTCCTCCACGGCCGCCGCCCGCTCCGCCGGCCACACTTCCCGGCGCAGCCATCCCAACCGCGCCGCGCGCCGGCCCGCCGCCTCCCGCAGCCGCAAGCCCAACCCCAAAACCAAGGCGGCCAGCAACGCGAACCCGACCAAAGTGGGGGTGACGCGCCAAGTCAGAGGCCAACCAACCAGGGGGCCCGCCACGACCCGGACGCCCCGCCGACGCACCGCCCACTCCGCCACCAAAAGCCCCGCCACCAGCAGCGGGATCGCCGCGCCCGCCCAATTGGGGGGCCAACCATAGCCAAAATTAAACCGATGCGGTTCCAGCCCGTTCTGGAGAAAGAACCCCTGCCCCGCCGTCACCAACCCGGCCAGCGCCAGCCACCGCGGCCCGAGGAGAGCCCGACGGGCCAGCCGGCCGAAGCCGAGCACGACCAGTGCCAGGGCGGCGGTGTTGACCCCTGCCGGCACGGCGTAAACTTCCGCAAAAGCCTCCGGTTCAGCCAAAAACGCCGTGGCCAGGTCGCCGGCCGAAAACCCGCCCACATGACGCAACCACAAGCCCAGCCCGCCCGCCGCGACAACCCCGGCGCCCACCAGGCACCACACCAGTAAGAACGCCACGGGCGGCAGAATTCCGAAACCCAGCCACGGATGCCGCCCCCACCAGGACGCCTGCCGCAGGACGGCCGCCCACTGCCGCGCCAAGTCCGTTGGCTCACCCAGCCGCGCATCCGCGAGCGCCTCCGCCTCCGCTTCCGTGCACCCCTGCGCCAAAGCCGCCAACCGCAAATCTTCGTGGTGGTCCGCTAATTCCCGCAGCGGCCCGGCCAAGCTCCGCCCGGAGCCCCCCGCCGCCCGCAAGCACCGCTCGACCGCCGCCACCACCGTTCCGGAACGGCTAGGCATGACCGCCCTCCAACACCAGCCCGATCCCGGCGGCCACGCGCCGCCACTCCCGTGTCAAGTCCTCCAAGCGTTGGCGCCCCGCCGGCAGCAAGGTATAGTAATTCCGGCTCCGGCCCTCCACCGCCTGCCGGCGGCTGCTTACCCAGCCCTCGGCCTGCAAGTGATGCAGGTAGGGATAAATGCACCCCTCGCCGAACGCGAAGGCGTCCTTCGTTTCCTCTTGAATGGCCCGGACAATTTCGTAGCCATACATCTCGCGGCGCGCCAGCAATTGGAGCACCAGCAACTCGGGCACGCCGTTCAGAAAACTCGGATTCGTCTTGCTCATGTCGTCTGCCTTTATACCTGACGCCGTCAGGTATGGCGAGTTTTTTGACACGAATGGCCGGACCGTCGTCACGGACCAGGATTGCGGCCGACGGCGAATGGGGTAGATTGAGCGGGCAAACTTTTGCCCATGCGCGCCAACCGCCTTTTGATCGTCGCCCTGCTGGTCTTGACCAGCGGTGGGCTGCTGTCGCTCGCCGTGCGCACCGCCGGGACGGAACGGTGGGCGGAACGGCTGCCGGCCGGCGGCGGCGATGACGCGGCGGCTCCGAATGGGCTGCGGTTCCGGGAGACCGCGATTTTTGCATCCGGCTGCTTTTGGGGCTTGGAGGAATCCCTGCGCACCTTGCCCGGCGTGCTGCAAACCACCGCCGGCTTCACGGGCGGCGCCAGCCTCCACCCGACTTACGAGGAAGTTTGCCGCCATACGTCGGGGCATGTCGAAGCGGTGCGGGTCGTTTTCAATCCCGCGCAAATCAGCTACGCCGTGCTGGTCGAACGCTTTTGCCGGCGGATCAAACCAACCCCGCCGAACTTCCCCGCCGCCGACGGGGCCGCGGCGGTGGGCGGTCCGGCCATCTTTTATGTGAGCGCGGAACAAAAAACGGTGGCGGAGCAAGTCTGGGCGCGCTGGCATGAGCCGGACGACCGCCGCCCTGCGCCCCGCCTCCGCCCCGCCGCCCCGTTTTACCCCGCCGAGGCCGAGCACCAGCAGTACTACTTCCGCCACGGGGCGGCCGCCACCTGTCCGGCGACCGCTGCGGAGCATTGATCCGGCCCGAGAGAATTCCCCTGGCGCCAATAATTCCCGCCCTTGCCCGACAACCAGCCAACCTCGTAAACTGAGGGGTATGAATCTGCTCCGCGCCGCCTGCCTGACCTCCCTGGCCTTGGCCGTCACCGCCTGCCAAACCGCCCCCCCGCCCCGGGCCGTCGTCCCGGCCGCGGTCGCCGCCCCGCGCATCCTCTTTGTCGGCAACAGTTTCACCTACTACAATGGCGGGCTGGACCACCACTTTCAGGAACTGGCCCGCTCGGCCGCGCCCGCCCGCGCCGTCACCGCCGAGCGGGTCACGAAGGGCGGCGCGACCTTGCGCATCCTCCAGCAACTCCCCGCCGTCCATGAGAAAATTCAAACCGGGAAATACACCGTGGTGGTGTTGCAGGAGGACATCCCGGAGCTCAAGGAGCATTCCGTGACGCCGTTTGCGGAGGAAGCGCGGCGTTTCGACCGGGAAATCCGCGCCACCGGGGCGCAACCGGTCCTCTTCATGGCGTGGCCCTACGAACGCTTGAACTGGGTCGATGCCGCCCAAATCGCCGACGCCCATCGGGCCATCGGCCGCGAACTCCGCCTGCCGGTGGCGCCCGTCGGCGCCGCCTTGGCGCGCGCCTTGGCCGAACGTCCGGAACTGGCCATGTTGGGCAAAGACCGTGAGCACGAAACACTTCACGGCACCTACCTCGCGGCCTGCGTCTTTTACGCCGTCCTCTTTGGCGCCACCCCGGCCGGACTGCCCTACCATCCGCCCGGCGTTTCCGCGGAGGAAGCCGCTTTCTTGCAAAAAGTGGCCTGGCGCACCGTGTCCGCTTGGGCGGCCAAGGAATGATGCGAAATGCCCATCAGGATCGGTTGCCGGGTGCTCAGCGACCCGTCGGAGAAGGATCGACACACTCTAAATCCCGAAATCCGCCTGGCTGGCAACCTTCCAAAATGATGATCCACCCGGGGCGGCACCGCGCCGCAAGGCGTCCGACGAATGTGAAACGGGACGGCATGACCGCCACATTGCCCCAAAGGTCTACCGCCACGGCGGTAAATTGCTTGCCGGAGTCGACCATGGCGGCAACTCTACGGGCACTTCTTTGCCCGATTAGGTCTTCCACTTCCCGCCCGTAATCATCCAATCCGTACGGGGGAATTAACAGAAAAGTCCCCGCGAAGTTTGCCGACACCTTGATCGCATACTCCTCGCCCTCGGCTTTCGCGAGTTGTTCACCAATCAAACCCATGAGGGCCGGCAGGGATTTTTCCAGTTCAACTTGCTTCCAGTGGTTGCCAAGCGCCAACAGCACCCCGCAACCGGCAACCCCAAACAACGCCCTCCCAAAAGCGTGTCGCCGGCGGCCCCGGCTCCGATCCTTCGCGCCAAACCGCGGGGACCAGCGCCACGGAACCAGGAGATTTATGCACCAGGGAATGGTCTGTCGCACCGGCTGGAGTCGATGGCGGATCCCGCTGATCATGGCGACGAGTATGGCCTCACTGGGGCAAATTCTTTAGCAGGGTCTGGAGGTGCTGCAGCTCACCACGCAGTTTCCCCATTTGTGCCAACCGCGGGTCCGGCGGATCCGCCCCCGGGACGAGGGGCGGGGTGGCGGCGGGGGCCGCCACAGGCCTGACGGCGAGCAACGGCGAGGAAAGTGACGCGGCCCGAACGACATCCCAAAAACTGGACGGGCCGGCGAGCATCGCCCGCTGCACGATCTCCCCGGGATGGCGCGCGAAGAGTTCGAGAAATTTTTCCGCGGCTTCGCGGTCGCCCAATTGAACCGCCGCGTACGCCCCGATCAAATAAGGATTTTCGTCATCATATTGCAGCCAAAGACGTGCCTGGAGCTCCTCCGGGCTGGTGTTTGCGGTTAATTGCCGGCAGAGGCGGACCGCCTCCTTGAAATCCCCGTCGCACGCCCGACAATAGGCCGCTCCGCTCACGGCCAGCACATATTCCGCACTCGTCTCGGAAACCCGCAGATAGCGCTCCATCGCCTTTCGCCATTGCCCCCGCTCTTGGAAGCGGTAGCCTTTACGAAAATCATCGTTTGCGCCCGTTTTCATTTTCCTCGTGGCGGTTAGGTTGGGAAATAGGTTCCGTCCAGGCACCCAAGAATTAAGATAGTTGGTCGATCCGCCAGATGGCGGTAGCCTGATCGGCCATCCAGTTCTGGCGGGCGGCCAGCCGCTCGGGAGTCCAGTCCGCATTCTCTTCCGCGACCTTTCTGGTAATTCCAAATGCACTGGAGGAATACATCGATTTCTTGACGGCAAAAGGCGCGTTACCGAGGTCGCGGTTGGCACCTTTCGCCAGCAAGGTGAGATTGCCCAAACGGTCTGCAAAAGCTTCCACCACATCGTCGTCAAATGACTCCCAACCCAGCTCCGGTTTTTCCGGCAGAATGTGTTCCAGATCGAAACTGTCGTTGTCGAAATCCAACGGACTGCCGGTGAGTCGTCGTTCCAGCGCCGTGAGAATGTAACGTAGGACGCGCCGGTTCCGCGATTGGCCCGTTCCCAGGGATTTCTCGGCGAAGGCGGCGTGGAAAGCCGCATCGCCCGGATAAACCGCCGACATCGCCTTTAGAATCGTTGCCGGATCGTTCAAGTGGCCCCCGGCAATTTTTTCGGCAACTTGGTTGTAAACCCGCTCCTGGTCGCCCGTTAACCGGCCGCCAATCACGTTGTAGCGGAAGGAGATCATCACGCAACCCCGCAAAACGGTTTCGAACGACGCATCCGACAAGACGCGGCGCGCGGCCAGCAACAAGGGAAAGGGCTGCCGCACACTAAAGAGTCGCAAATCAGCAGCATAGCGCTTGAGCGCGGGCGGCCAAGCGGACGCTTCCGGTTGCGCCAAAGTCAAATAAGCGTCCAAATCCTCCTCCATCCGCCGCATGAGCTGAAATACCACCTCCGGCGTGGAAATCCTGCCGCGAATGACATGGAACAACTCCGTCTGGCGGACAAAGGAGAAGCGGCTGTTCCAGTGGACCCGAAGGAAATCGGGAAAACTCTCGCTGCCAAGCCTCCCCACCATCGCTTCCCAACGATTTTCCAAAGCTTTTAGCTCCGGCTCCTGCCGGCCGTTCCGGTGCAAAACGGAGAACAAATGATTCTTCAAGAGGTCGGTGGCCGAGAGGCGCACTCCGCGGGCGTTCAAAGTCTCAAAAACTTTGTAGGCGTTAAGTTCATCCGTCACGGTGATCACCGTGAAGAACAGTTTGTCGCTCATTGTCTCCACGAATTGCGCAAGGACCACCCCCGGGTCGCCGCCCGCTTTGGCCGCATGCTCGCCGACCCGCTTTTCAAACCACTCGAAGGCCTTGCGCAAACTGTGTTCCGACGCCCGCAAGCCGCGCCCCGGGAGGTGTCCCAGCGGCACGATGTAGGTCTGGAAGTAAGTGTCGTTGTTCCGATTCAGCGTCAGCTTGGACCGGGACACGAGCGTGACGGGATCAAGGTAGCCGATGTAGGACTGGCGGATCTGGTCGCGGCGCTGCTGGTTTCGCTCGGCATCCTGCTGGCCATCAACCAACCTTTGCAGGTGCTTCAACACGGCCAAGGTAATCAGGCTCAGGGTGGTCAAACGCTGCTGGCCGTCGATAACCTCAAAAACTTTGTCATTCTCGGATTGCAGCACGAGGTAGCCCATGTAGTGGGCCGGTTCGCCCCCTGGTGGGAGCGTGCCTTGGATGTCCAGCCACAAGTCCTCCCACTCCTCCTCGGTCCAACTGTAATCCCGTTGGAAGCGGGGAATGCGGTACGTCAGCCCGTTGCCCATCAATTTCCGATAGGTATCGTTTTTCGTGTTAAAGTTTGTCGCCGACATATTTCACAACGATATTCCGACGCGGCCCCGAATAAAAGCGCAACCCCGGGGAGTGGACGGCATCGCCGCTTCACCGAGAATTGGCGTCCAAGACTTGGTGAATCTCCCGCCATTCCGGACGCCAGGGGCGGTTCTCGCGATGGCCCCGGCGGCGGCAGTCCTCACTCAAACGCCGCTTCTGTTCCCGCGCCAAGTCGCGCGCGCGCGTCGAAACGGCGACCCCATTGGTTCCGGCCTCCGGATCCTCGGCGATCCGTTCCAAACACTGCTCCAACTCATGCAGTTGACCCGCCGCATTATTGGCCGCACCGCCGTTGCAACCGGGCACCAAAACCAATCCCTCCCGTCGGTACCGCGCGCCTTCCCAAGCATCCCTCACCAAACTTGCCCCGGGGAGCACCAAGCCGGCCTGCAGCGGGACCACGAACAGGATGCCCAAGCAGGCGTCGCGCTTGCGGCGCCCGCGCACCAGGGGTTGATTGGCCCAGGCCACCGTCAAAAGCAGGATCGCCAAGCCGCCCCACGACACCGCCGCCCAATGCGGCCAAAAGGTTGAAACCTGCGCCCGCAACGAGCCCAAGCCCAAAGCCAACGTCGCCGCCACGAGCAAGTGGCGCCGCCGGCATAATTTCGTGTTTGGCTTCACGACCGCACTATCCGCGGGCCGGTCCGACTTGTCAAAGCCCTCCGCGCGCCAACTTCCCGGCGTGACAAGCGCGGGGCCCGGGGACATGCTCAGGCTGGTCTCTGGCATGGTTAACAGCAACACATCCGATCCGGTCCCGCCCGCGCCGAAATCCCTCGGCGGCAAGCTCGCGCCCCTGCTGGGCGGGGGCTTTTTCCGGCCGTTGGCCCGGCCCAGCGCGGCCGTGTATATCGACTGCGGGGACCGGTTGGCCGAGGCGGCGGATGAGGGCGGCCAAATCCCCCATGCCGAAGCGCGCGTACTGATCCGCGACGTGCTGCTCCAGCATCCGGATATCGAGCTGGCCGAAGACGAGGGCGGCCATTTCCGCGACTTGAACCAGCGGGCGAGCCAGTTCTTCAACAAATTGATCGAAGTCCATTGGCTGGAGCCGCGCCGGGTGAGCTTGGACGAGCATTACGTGCTCATCGCCCCGGCCCTCCACCAATTGCTCCGGCTGCTGCGCGAACTGGCCGAGAACCGTCCGGCCGAGTTGAAGGATTTCGCCGCCACCCTGCGTTCGCTCTGCCGGGACTTGCTCCGGGAAAAAGCGCTGGATCCCAATCTCCTCGGTCCCGAAGAAATGCGGCAAACCATCAAGGACCTGCTGGACCGCACCGGCCGCGCCGGCGACCAGATGCACGCGGTGGAAACGCTGGTGCTCCAGCACGCCTCCGCCCAGCGCGCCAGCGGCACGGCGCGGGAAACCCTCCAGCGCTTTTTGGTGGAGTTCCACCTGGGGGAACACATGGTCTGCTACGATGCGCTCCAGGAATCCGCCCTGCTGCCCCGCCTCAACCAGGCGCGCTCCGTGGTGCAGGATGCGCTCCATGATCCGTTCACCAAGCAACGCCTCGCCGAGGGGTTGGCCAAACATTTGGAAATGGACTCGGGCGCGGCTTTCGGGGAAGCGGAACGTTGGCTGTTGCGGTTGGAAAAGCAGCTGGGGGGCATCCCCGTGAAACAACGCCTGATCGACGGGCGCATGGCGGAGTTCAGCCGCCTCTCCGCGGCGCGCTACCAATACCAGACGGAAATGCGCGGCCGCCGGCCGGAGCAGGTGAAGGATTACCTGGACGCGGTCGGCCAACAATGCGCGGGCCGCACTTTCGCCGACCTGGCGGACGAACCGGGCATGGCCCTGCTCTCACCCATCGCGGAGGTTTTCTTCGGCCTGGATTCGCTCTCCCGCCCCCGCCGCGCGCGGGCGGCGGTGAACCTGCGTTTCTCGCTGGCGGACCGCCCCACGGACACCGCGGGCGCGCTCAACGAAATCCGGCGGCGCAACCTCAACGTTCTCACCCCGCAACGGGCGGTCCGCTTCATCGAACGCCATCTGCCCGCCAAAGGCGCGCGCATTTCCACCGGGGAAGTGCGCGTGCGCGTGGAGGATGACTTGCTGGACCTGTTCGCCGTGCTGGCCTTTGACCGCGGCACCGGCTCGGAATCGCGCCGCCCGGTGCGCTGGCGCATCCACGCCGCCCGCGCGGACTTCGGCCTGGCTCCGGACCGCATCCCCCGCGACCCGGAAGCCGACCGGCTCATGGAACGTTTCACCATCGAACGCCTCGCCTGACATGTCCCTCCCCTGGCCCACTTTCACCACCTGGCACCGCATTGCGGAGCCGGACCGCGCGGCGCTTTCCGAAGTGCTCGCCGAACTGCTGGCCCATGGCGCGCTCCTGGGCGGCAGCGGGCGCGACCACGAGCTCTATCTGCTGGCGCGGGAATACCAGCGCGAACTCGCCGAATACCTCGCCCCGCTCCATCTGGAACTGCTGCCCGATCCCGACCGCCCCATTTTCCAATTGCGCCCCGTGCCGGGGGATTGCGCCCTCATGGCCCGCTTCAACAAGGCCGAGACCCTGTTGGTGCTCACCCTTTGGCGCATGTACCATGACGCGCGCATGGACAACGTGGTGTCCGGGATCGTGGTCACGCCCAATGAAGTGTGGGAACGCCTGCGGCTCTATTTCGCCCATCTTTCGCCCCCGACGGAGGGGCAACTGCGCGAGATGCTCGGCAAGCTGCGCCAACGCCGTCTGGTGCGGCTCCAATGGCACGAGGACGAAGGCCGTTTCGGCGAATCCCAGGTCGAAATCCTGCCCACACTCCCGCGCGTGATCCCCTTCGAGGATGCCGCCGCGTGGCAGGTGCAAGTGTCGTTGTATCAAACCCCGGCT
>CAIYZC010000163.1 GCA_903930565.1 uncultured Pedosphaera sp. | reverse complement strand
GGCGGGCACTCCGGGCGCCCCGGGAGACGGGCCGAACCGCGCGGCCGGCAGGCCCCAATCGCCGCCGGGCGCGGCGGCGCGCGCCGCGGCCAGCCAATTACCGCGCGCCCAACGCCGCCAGAGCGGGCCGTCCAGCCCGGTGAGCTGACGGCGGAGGGCCGCGTCGGCACCCGACACGGACGCACCACCCGCGCCTTCGGTCAGGAGCTGTTGCA
Organism: uncultured Pedosphaera sp.; assembly: GCA_903930565.1. Classification (GTDB taxonomy): domain Bacteria; phylum Verrucomicrobiota; class Verrucomicrobiia; order Limisphaerales; family Pedosphaeraceae; genus CAIXFN01. Next base: position 9,617 of record CAIYZC010000163.1, on the reverse strand, counting down.
CGGCCAACGCCAGGCGCTCCCGGTCCGCCGGGGCGGCGGCGGCGAGCCATTGGTCCAGACACGAACCGGCGGGCAGGACGGGGTCCGGCCCGCCGCCGTTGTCCGGTTCGCTGAAGAAATGCCACACGCCCGCATGGCCCTGCCGGTCGGCATGGGGATTACCCGCCAAAATGTCCGGGGCAACGTCCGCGGCCAAATCCCATTCCGCCCCGTCGGCGGCGGCCAGGTGCAAATCCACCGCCGTGAGGTCGCAGGAATGGTTGCCATCCCGCGGCCCGACCGCCACACAAACCACGTCGCCGGGTTGCACGTTGATGCGGTCCCACTTCCCCATATCCACGCCGCCCGCCGCCTGCGCCACGCCGGCGGAAAGCCGGCGCCGCGCCGCGCCCCGGCGCACTTCCAAGGACCAAGTGATCCCGTTGCCGCATTCCGGGTGCGCGTGCTCCACCTGGCCGGTGACGCGTAAAACCGCGGCGACCGGACTCCGCCACCCCACCACCACGCGCAGCTTGGGCGAAGGATGCACCGCCACCCCATGCGGTTTCATTTTGCCCGGCACGCGAACGGCCTGATCCGAGGAGTTGGCGATCACGCTCAAAGCGTCGTCCCCCACCCAACCGCGGATGAAATCGTATTCGGATGATTTCTCAGACTTTTTGGTGATCCAATTGGCCAGCGGCGCCGGGCCGGCCCCCAAGCCGAGTCCGTCCAGCCAGGCGTCGAGCAAGTCCGGCTCAACGCCGTGCCTTTCGGCGAGCGCGCGGCGGTCCACCGGCGCGGCGGCATCGGCGAATTCGGCCGCCGCCGCAAGGCAAGCGGCAGTGCCGGCGGCCAACCGGCGGCGGCGCTCCGCCAGGGCGCGCACGGCGCCGGGAACATCGCGCAGCGGCAGTTCCTGGCCGTCCGCCAGCACCACGCGTGGGTTGTCCCAAAGCACGAAATCTTCGGCGTTGCCATCCCCGGCGTCCGTCGTGGCGAGGTACAGCGTTACGGCGCCGTCCCCGCCCGCGGGTGGGGCGGACAGTTTGAGTCGGATTTTTTGTTCCTCGGCCAACGGGCTGACCGGCACCTGCCAGGCGGCGGGGCCGTCGCGCTTGCCGATATGGCCCACCGTGGTGAAGCGCCAGAGCGCCTGCTGCCATTCCCCGATGCTTCGCCGCACCCGCGCGGCGTCACCCGGCCCGGCGGCGCGCCATTCCGCGCGCACCCGATCCAGCAGCAGCGAGTCGTTGGTGCCGTTGAGGGTGGTCCACAGGTGGTCGAGATACCGGGCGTTCAGGCCCCGGGCGCGGGCCACGGCGGCGGTGTTGGTCGCGCCGCTGCGCAAAGCCGCGCGTTCGGCCAGGGTGGCGGCCAGGTATTTCTCGTATGGCAACACCCCACCATCCTTGGTGTCGAACTTGATGCCCTGCAAATTCACCGCCGTGCCGCCGCCGTTCTCCGTGAACCGTCCGTAAAACGCGCGGATGGCCGCGAGCCGTTCCTCGGCCCAATCGCGCGCCGAAACCGCCGGCGAAAAGCCGATGCTGTCCGGGAGCAAAACCGCGTGGCGGGCGATCTCCTTGGCCGCGTCCAAATACTTGGTCGCCAGCGAGGGCGACATCGCCAAGGCGTTGCCCACGTTCATGAACCCCTCCCCCGCCGCCGAGTCCGCCGGAAATTCGCGCACCGGGTCGAGCGTTTCCACGCCGGTCAGGTCGCGGATCGTGTAGGTGTATTCCGCGTTGTTCAACCGTCGCAGCACCACCGGTCCGGGGTCCCCGGCCCGCACCGCCGCCGCCGCATCGAGCAAGGCGTCGAGTTCGGTGAGGAGCCGTTGGCGTTGGGCGGCGGTGGGTTGCGGTTTATCCTCCGGCGGCATCTCCCCGCCCGCGACCTGTTCGCGCACCTGCAGCCAGGGTTTGGGATGCTGAAACACCGCCGCCGCCGAATCAAACCGCTCCAAATCCAAATCGCCCTTGTGCTTCTCGGTGGAATGGCATTTCAGGCAATATTCCGCAACCAAGGGCCGCAGGGAATTCGTGAAACTCCCGGACACCGCCGCCGGAACCGTGGACGAAATCGGTGCGGGCGCCGCGCTGGCAACAAAAGCGATGGCCAACCAGCCCCAGGCCGCCAGAAAGGCGGCCCCGGAAGCGGGCCGCGGAAAAAGGAAGCGTTGGCTGCGCGCGGGCATGGGGCACTATAGGACCGCTCCGGAAAAGCCGCCAAGCGGGAAATGGGAAGAGTCTTGCGGAAGAGCCGAAACCGGCTCGCTCAGCCTTCACGGCCGCCGGGCGCGCCGGCCACCACGGAATTCATGTTGACGCCCCGGCAAGGCGGCTTACCTTCCTGACATTAGTGACAATGTCAGGAATCCTATGAGCACCGCACCATCGGTAACCGTCAGTCTGCGCCTGCCTGCCCAAAGCGGACAACGCCTTCGCCGCCTGGCCGGCCGGCATGGTTGGACCACCAGCGACGCCGGCGCCCGGCTGGTCGAGGAGGGGTTGCGCCGATCGGAATTCGCCTTTATCGACTTCCGCGATTCCGCGGATGGCCGGCACGCATGCCTCCAAGGAAGTTCGTTGGCGGTCTGGGAAATCATGCGCCTGGCCCGCGAATACCAAAATGATGCCGCCGCGGTCGCCCGACATCTGCAGTGGCCGGAGGCCAAGGTCCAAGCCGCCTTTAATTATGCCGGCGCCTTCCCCGCGGAGATCGATGCGGCGTTGGCGGACAACGACGCTGTCGATTTTGCAACCCTCTCGCGGATGCTCCCCCAGGCCAAACCATTCCCGGCCAACGATCCGGCCGGGAAGTAGTTCATGCTGCAACTCCTCCTCGACGAGCATATATCATCCAGCGTCGCCGCCGGCTTGCGCCGCGGGGGAAAGGGCGTGATCGTCCACGGTCTCGCCGAATGGGAGGCGGGGCGATTCCTGGGCCAGCCCGATGAATTATTGCTCCAGGAGGCCTGCCGCCAAAAGCTGACGCTGGTCACCTACGATCTCAAGACCATCCCGCCGCTCCTTAAAGCTTGGGCCGAAGGCGGCCAAGCCCACGGCGGCGTGATTTTCGTGGATCAAAAAACCATCCCTTCCTCCGACTTCCGTGGTTTGATTCGCGCCTTGCAACAGTTGCTGCGGGAGGCGGGTGCCCGGGATTGGACCAACGGCGTCAGCTCTTTACACCGTTAAAAATTGCCACGAACCGCGATTGGGCGCCGCGCCGCCGCGGCTCCCCCCTGCGGCACCCCGCAAAATAAGCCTGCGTTGCCGCTCCGCAGCCAAAATGCGGGCAAGAGAAAAGGGATGCAGCGAGGGAAACATGCGCCGGGTGGAATAGCGGGTGCCCTGAAAGGGACGATTCTTGGCGTTAATTTGGCAGCCTTATTGATTCCCAACTGCATCACTTGCAGTTGAGGAGCTTCAGTTCTGGCCGGCTGCCTTCCATTCGCTCCCACCGATGCTAAACGAGGAGGCTGGTTTTCCTGGTGGGGGATGCGGCGATTTGAATATGGCCACGAAGGTCTCTGGTGTTGCGGCCCGTCAGGCCGCTGTAAATGAGGTCATGGTTACCCAGGCCGATTGGCCTGGGCTGAGGAATGCCGCACCTTTGGCGCTGGAGGGACTTTGGGCGCCTCACGGCGTCTCCTACTGGTGGGTGGGCGGTGGGAGTGCTGGCGAGGCTCGGGCTTCGCAGCGCCGGATGGACACGGAGCATTGGGGAGAAGGGGAAATGTCAGAGCCTCCTGACGTCGTCTCCCACAATTTGAGACGCGCCGCGGATAAGTGGGTGTTGCGCGTATTTTTCTGGTCGGTCGCGGGCAGGCGCGGCGGTGCAGAGGGAAAATGCCAAAGCCTAGCCACGTCGTCTCCTACAGGTGGAGGGGCGGTCAAATGCTGGTCGGCTCGGGGCTTCCGCGTTCGCGGAACCCCGCAGTGACAGTCGCCGAAAGGGAGATTCGAGCGGGGGGCGGAGGGCACTGGTGTTGCGGCCCTTCAGGCCGCTGGATTTGGGGTCATGGTTACCCAGGCCGATTGGCCTGGGCTGAGGAATGACGCACCTTTGGCGCTGGAGGAACTTTGGGCGCCTCACGGTGTCTCCTACTGGTGGGTGGGTAAGAGTTGGATTTCGTGGCTCCAGGCGTCTGGTTTCACCCAGCAGGTGGACCAGTTCGTGGAGTTTCGAGTGGCGGGGCAAGTTCAAAAGCGGTGCCACGCTTCGCCACTCCGCACTCCAAGACGCTGGCGCGCGGACGGTCGCCCATCGTGACATCGAACCCGCGTAGGCTTCGACCATCCGCCTCCCGGGCGCAACCTTTGCCCAGCTCGAAGCTCCCAAATCAATGGCAGTGGCCGATTGGCCTGGGTTGAGGAAGGGCGCACCTTTGGCGCTGAAAGGATTTTGGGCGGCGAGCCAAAAAATCCGAGGAGCGCTGCGGGCGGGATGCTCCGCCCGCAGCTTCCAAACGACACCCTATTTCACGTTCGCCAGGAACTCCACGAGGTTGCGGATTTCGGTCTTCGAGAGGACCTGGCCGAAGCCTTCGGGCATGGCGGATTGGCCGCGCTGGCGGGATTCGATGTCGGCGGTTTTGAATTTCATCACTTTGAAGAGGCCGTCGTCGTTGACGTTCAGGGTGAGTTCGCCGTTTTGCTCGCCTTTGACGATGCCGGAAACCAAGTCGCCGTTCTTGAGTTTGATCAGCACGGTTTCAAAACCGGCGGCGATTTGCTTGTTGGGGTAGAGGATGGATTCGAGCAGGTACTCGCGGTCGTGGCGGGTGATGATGCCGGTGAGCTCGGGGCCGACTTCGCCGCCGGCGCCGCTGATTTTGTGGCAGCGCGTGCAGGCGGCTTCGGGCTTCTCCATGAAGAGCTTGCGACCGGCGTCGGCGTCGCCGCCGTAGAGGGTTTCGCGGAAGCCGACGAAGGCGTCCGTGGCGGGCTGGGTCGCCTGGTATTCCTTGAGGGCGGCTTTGACGGCGTCGGCTTTGCGACCCTTGGCGGCTTCGAGGACGTCGAACTGCAATTCGCGGGCGACCTGGCCGGCGGTGAGCTTGCGCAGCCAAAGCACCAGGAGACGTTCGGCGGCGGGATCGGTCAATTTGGCCAAATTGGCGAAGGCGCCCTGTTTCTCGAGCAACGAACCAGTTTCCAGCACGTTGGCGATTTGGTTCACGGCGTCGTTGGGTTGCAGCAAAGCCTGGACACGTTGGCCCTCGGTGCGGACGGTTTGATTTTCGTCAGCGACGGCGATTTTGACGGCTTCGACCGCACCGGGGGCGCCGAGTTCTTCCAAGGTTTTGAGGGCGGCGACGCGCACATTGGCGGCCAATTCCTTGTTGGCGACCACCACCACCATGGCGGGGCCGGCCTCGCTCAGATTGAGCTTGCGGGCGGCATCCAGGGCGGCGAGCTGCACCGGGCCGGGCGATTTGGTCAAGAGCTCGGTGATCACCGGACGCAAGGCGGCGACGGCGGGCTGGCCGGGGCGCTGCGGCAGCGGCTGCCAGAGGCCGGTGAGGCGGTCGCGGGGCGTGGGCGCGGCCCACGTGGCCAGGTCGCGGAGGGCTTCGGCGCGCACTTTTTCGCCCGCGGTTTCGTCCCCGGCGACCCGGGCCAGGGCCTGGGCCATGGGGGCGCCGCCCACCTTGTAGGCGGCATTGACGGCGCGCCAGTCCAAGGGATGGTTTTTGCGGGGGTGCTGGGTAAGGGAGGCGAGTTCGGGCAACGCGGCGCGAATGGGCAGGTCGTTGATGGCGCGGGCGGCTTCGAGAACGATCAGTTCATTGGTATCATGAAGGAACCCCGCGATTTCCGGCATCGCGAGGCGGCGCATGGCCAGGAGGACGCCCATGCGCACGGCCGGGGAGCTGTCCCGGGAGGCGGTGATCAGGCGGCCTTGGGGGGCGGTGCCGAGGAGGCCCATGACCGCCGCATGGCGGAGGTAAACATCCCGGTCGGCATTGTCGCGCAAGAGGGCGAGGAGGGGCTCCACGGCCTCCGTGGCGCCGAGCTTGCCGAGGCTGAGGGCGCTGAAGAACTGGACGCGCGGAGCGCCTTCGTGGAGGAGTTGAATGAGCGTGCGGGCGGCGGCGGAGTAATGCCCTTCGCCCACGACCTTGGCGGCCTGCGCCTGGACTTCGGGATCGGCGTCATTCAGCAGTTTGGCGACCGGGGGCAGCGCGCCGGCCTCGCCGCGCGCGGCGAGTTGGCCGAGGCCCCAGACGGCGTGCAAGCGCGCCAATTGATCAGAAGTTTTTCCGGTGGCGACGGCCATGAACATGCCGGCGCCCGCGGAACCACGCGTGGCCAGTTCAAATTGGGCTTCCTGCCGGACGCGTTGGTCCGCGTGACCGAGCAATTTGCCCAGTTCAGCCAGGGAACGCTTCGGCATCCCTTCGCCGATCAATTGCTTGGTTTCTTTGACCAGCGGGCGGTCCACTTGGGCGGCGTCGTAGCAGCGGTAGATGCGGCCCAAGCCGGATTGCGGCCAGCCCTGGACCCAGTCCGTGACATATAATTGGCCGTCGGGACTGAAATCGGCGTCCGTGGCGAGAATGCCCCAGAAGAAGTTCTTGCGATCGATCAGTTTAAAAGTGGCGCCGTTGGGCTCGGCGGCGAAGGAATGCACGCCGCTGTTGCCGCTCGCGCCGCGGAAATCACAGAGGAAGAAATGATCGCGGTAGGCGGGGGAAAAGCCGGTGCCGGGGTAATGCGTGAAGCCGGAAGGGCCGTTGGCCACATGGCCGGAAGGGGGCAGGATGTAGGCGGCCTGGCCGGGGAATTGCAGGTGCCAGAGTTTCTCGGCGTTCCACACGCCGGCCGGGGTGGTTTCGCTGAATTGATTGGCGGTGCGCCAACCCGAATCGCCGCCTTCAACCACATAAACGAAGCGCGCCGCGTCGCCGTGGTCGCAATTGTTGTCGCCGGTGAAGAGGTTGCCGTGGTCGTCGAAGGCGAGCTCCTGTGGGTTGCGGAGGCCGGACGCAAACATCTCCAAGCCGCTGCCGTCGGGATTGCAACGCAGCACGCCGCCCATGTCGGGATAGTCGATGAGGGTGCCTTCCTTGGTTTTGACGTGGATGCCCCGGTCGCCCATCGAGAAATAGAGCTTGCCGTCCGGGCCAAAGCGCAGGCCGTGCAGGTCGTGGCCGGTGAGGTTGAAATGCACGCCGTAACCGTAGCTCAGGGAGGTGCGCAAGTCGGCTTTGCCGTCGTGGTTCGTGTCCTGGAGGAGCCAGAGGTTGGGCAGATTCGCGAAGTAAACCTTGCCCTGGCGCGCGAGCACGCCGGCGGCGACGCCGTCGGCCAGGGTGTTGAAGCCGTCCGCAAACAGGGTGGATTGGTCGGCGCGTCCCTTGCCCGCGCGGTCTTCGAGCAACTGCACCTTTTCGGATTCGACCGCCAGCCCGCCGATCTTGTCGCCCAAGAATTTCTTCATCATGGCGACGCGATCCTCGACCGTGCGGGAGGCCAGATCGTCGTCGTACATGTTCATGTGGTCGCGGATGTCGTACGTGCTGGTTTGGTACCGGAACGTCTCGACCACATAAACCCGGCCTTGTTCGTCAAAGCCGAAGGAGACCGGATTCATCAACTGCGGTTCGGCGGCCCAGAGTTCGATCTTAAACCCGGCGGGCACTTGAAATTGTTTGATGGCCAGTTGGGCGTCGATGGGGGCGTCCGCGGCCCGCGCGGTCAGCCCCATGCCCGCGACCAAGCCCAGAGTGCGCATCATCATCCAGCCCCGGCGCAGACCGGGGCGCGAAAGTGTCTTCAACATGGGCGGAGATACTACGAATCAACGGGCGCGAATCAAGGGGCGAAACGGCCGACGGCCCCCGTCCCCAAGGTGCCTGCCGCGACCTCCCGCGCTCGCCTGCCGGGAGGATCCCATCAGCCCAGGACTCGGAAGGTCTCGCGCGAGCCTCCCCTGTCTTCCCCTCTCCGCGCCCTCGGTCAGCTCGGTGGTTCAACCTCCGGGGGCCGTCCCCGGGGAAGTTTGCGTTGACAGTTGGCCGGCGCCGGGCAGATTTGGGGGCGATGATTGTGATGGTCAGTTTCGCCACCCCCCAGCCCGCGCCGTTCCCGGACGCGGCCGCCGTGCTTTGAGAATCGTCGTCGCCATCACCGGCGCCAGCGGGGCGGGTTACGCCCAACGGTTGCTGGACCACCTGGACCCGGCGGAACACGAAGTGCACGTGGTGCTGAGCAATTACGCGCAGGTCGTGCTGGCGCAGGAACTGCCCGGGGGCCTGCAACTCCGCCCCGGCGTGGCCACGCACGGGCTCAAGAGCATGAACGTGCCCTTCGCCAGCGGCTCCAACCCCTTTGACGCCATGGTGGTGATCCCGTGCAGCATGGGGACCATGGGCCGGATCGCCCACGGCTACAGCGAGGATGTGCTGCTGCGCGCCGCCGATGTCATGCTCAAGGAACGGCGCAAACTGATCCTGGTGCCGCGCGAAACGCCGCTGAACCTGATCCACGTCCGCAATTTCGAGCTCCTGCTGCTCGCGGGCGCCATTCTGCTGCCCGCCAACCCCTCCTTTTACACCCGGCCGCAAACGGTGACCGAGGTGCTGGACACGGTGGTGGCTCGGGTGCTGGACCACCTGGGCGTGCCCCACCAACTCCTGCCGCGCTGGCAGGACGAGCCCGACAAACTCTAGCCCCCGCCCCGCTCCCCCACCCCCAACGATGTTCGCCACCCTGTCCAAATGGGCCGGATTTGTCAAAATCTCGCACACGGTCTTCGCCCTGCCCTTCGCGCTGGCGGCGATGATTGTGGCGGCGCGCGACCACCGCGGCTGGCCCGGCTGGCGGACCTTTCTGCTGATCCTCGCCGCCATGTTCGGCGCCCGCACCTGCGCCATGGCGTTCAACCGCATCGTGGACCGCAAATTCGACGCGGCCAACCCGCGCACCGCCGGCCGCCACCTGCCCAAGGGGGAAATCAGCCTGGCCAGCGCCATCACCCTCTGCGGGCTGGCGGCGGCGGGCTTCGTGGCCGCGGCGTGGGGCCTGAACCCGGCGTGCTTTTACCTGTCGCCCATCGCCCTGGTGGTGGTGTGTTTTTATTCGCTGACCAAGCGGTTCACCGACTTCACGCACGTGTTCCTCGGCGTGGCCCTCGCCCTCGCGCCCATCGGCGCCTGGCTGGCGGTCAAGGGCGGGATGCGCTTCTGGCCGGTGCTCCCCTGGCAGGACAACGCGACCCTGCCGGTGCTGTTGGCGGCGGCGGTTGTCTTCTGGCTCATCGGCTTCGACATCATTTACGCGCTGCAGGATTACGACTTCGACCGGCAGCACGGCCTGCATTCCTTGGTGGTGCGCTGGGGGCCTAAAAACGCCCTGGTCGCCGCCTTTCTGGCGCACATGTTCATGTGGGGGTTGCTGCTCGCCTTCGGTTTGCTTTGCGGCTTCCGTGTGGCATATTTGGCCGGGCTGTTGGTGATCCTTCCCATCCTGCTGCTGGAACACTGGCTGGCCCGCAAACGCAGTTTGAAGTGGATCAACGTGGCTTTTTTCCGGCTCAACGCCCTGATCAGTGTCGTGTTCCTGGTGATCACGCTCGCGGAAGTCCTTTTCCCGCGCTTCAACTTCGGACGATGATCGGGCCAT
>CAIYZC010000162.1 GCA_903930565.1 uncultured Pedosphaera sp. | reverse complement strand
GCCGGAGGCGGGAGCCTCCGGCCGGCCGGGTATGCACACTGCTTTGCGCGATCAGGGCGCGGTGACTTCGACCCGATAGAAGAGTTGGCCGCTGACGGGATTGGGATCGATGAGGGTCATGTAGGAGCTGGAGGCTTGGACCCAGCCGTTTGGATCGGTCAAGCCCGAGACGACCGGCTGCCAATTGGCGAGGCGTTTGCCCAATTGGCTACTGGAGACCACACGATATTCAAAGCCCGCCGCGGTCGCGAAGGTGAAGGTGGGCATGCCGCCGGAGATGGTGTAACCGGTGTTCGGATCCACCGCCGGGTTCATGACCGGAGCCGGCGGCAGGATGATGACGTGGAAGTAGGCGTACCGGGTCAGGCTGAAGGGGCAGGCCGAGTCCGTGACTTCGCAGGTGACCGCCGTGCTGCCCAACGAGAAGGCGCTGCCGGTGGTCGGAAAGTAGTTGGTGCTGAGGTAGGGCGGGGTGCCGCCAAAGACGTTCAGGTTCGGATAATTCACATTGACCGAGTTGTACGGATCGGTCGTGGTGATGATGACGTCCGGCGCGATAATCGTGAAGGGGATCGGCGGAGGCACCACGGCGACGCCGGGCCCGCTGCTGGTGAAGGTGACCGGGTCGATGTTGCTCGCCCCGCTGACGGCCGAGCCAGCCCAACAGCCCGAGGCCAGCGCGGTGCCGTTGGTGGTGATGCCGGCGACATAGACCACGGGACCGACGTTCAACTGGGCGCCGCCGCCCAAGGCGATGGTGCTGGAGGAGAAGTCCACCACGCCGGCGGCCCCCATGAAGTCCACGGTGTCAAAGGTGGCGCCGCTGCCGGTGGTGCCGGTGTCGATGAGGTCCAAACCGAGGTAGGTGGTCGGTCCCCAAGGGCTGGCTGAGTAATCAATCTGCTGGTTCAAATTGTAATTCACACCGTCGCTGCTGGAATAGGTGCTGAGGAGGTTGCCGCTGCGTTGGATTTCGAGCCAGGGCGTGATGACGCCCTGGTTGTAGATCGGGGCGTTGACCCAAGGCGGGGTGGCGTGCGAGGCGGAGCTTTGGATGGTGGCGTAACCTTCCTGGATGGAGGTGTTCAGGGCGGTCCAAATGCCGATGTAATTGTGCCCCGGGGCGTCCCAGTCGCTGGTCAGATTGTCCCGCGCCATGAGGCCCGCGGAGGCGTTGACCGCGCCGGTGACATGGGCGTGAATGTCAAAATCACCCGTGGGGAGTTGGATATAATGGAAGGCGTGGTTGTCCTTGCCGTAGACATTGTTGATGTCGGTCGCCACGCCGTTGCTGATGCCCCACACGCCGGCGGCGTAGGTGGCGGTGGCCGGGCTGGCTGGAATCAAGGGCGACCCTTGGCCGATGGCCACGTCCAACCCGGCGCCAAAGACGCTCAAAACCCCGCCGGCGGCCTGGATGATCCGGGGCGAACCGGGGGTGGGGTGGAGGAGGTCGGCGGAGGCCAGGGTGAAGGTGCCGCCGCCACTGGACGTCAAGGCGATGCCGAGGAGGTTGGCCGTGTTGGTCACCGTGAGGGAGTAGCCGACGGGGTTGGTGAAGGTGCCGCTGGAAACAAAGAGCGCGCCGACTTGGACGCCCGCCCCGGTGAGGTTGACTTTGCCGCCGGTGAGGTTGAGCGCGCTGACGATGGTGCCGGGACCGAGATTCACCGTGCCTCCCGCGGGCACATTCAAGGCGGTGATGACGCCGCTGGCGGCGCTGAGATTGAGCGTGCCGCCGCTGACGGTGGTCGGGCCGGAGTAGGTGTTCGCCCCGGCCAGGGTGAGGTCGCCATTGCCCAGTTTCGTGAGGCCGCCGCCGCCACTCAAGCCGGTGGCGAAAGTGACGCTGTTGCCATCGGTGTCAATCTGTGCCAACTGGCCGGCGGACACCGGGCTGATGCGGGCCGAAAGGTCCGTGGGGGTCACGCCGGTGCCGGGCGGGTATTGCAGGGTACCGCCCGTGAAGGTCAGGCTGCCCGCGCCCAAACTGCCGGGCGCGCCGAATTGGAGCACGCCATTCTGGAGGACGGTGCCGCCGGAGAAGCTGTTGGCGGAGTTGGTCAGGAGGAGGGTGCCGAGGCCCGCCTTGGTCAGGCCGGCCGTGCCGCCCACCAGCACGCCCAGCGTATTGGTGCCGGTGCCGACGCTGACGGTGTTGGCGGCGGCGGTGGCGCCGGTGAATTTCAATTGGGGCGAGCTGCCGCCGGGGACCACGCTGTAGCCGCCGACTTGGAATTGCAACCCGGCGCCCACCGAGATCGTGCCATTGACGGTCAGGGTGCCGCCCGCGCCGGCGAAGAGGAGAGTATTGGTGGGGGACTGGGAGTTCGTGCCTTGCAGATTGGGCACGGTGGCCCAAAAGTTGGAGCCGGCCGCCCAAACGCCCGAGCCACCGCCGTTCGTCCCGGGCGCCCAATAATTGCCGTACGTGGCCGGCACGATCCCGATCACGTCGCCGAAGGTGGTGCCGATGCGCAGTTCGTCACAATTCCAGCGGCCGCCGCCCATCGAAATATTGGTGAAGGTGCTGGGATCGATGTAGGTCGAAACGCTCTGGAGATTGGTGCTCACGAAGGTGTTGAACAAACCCTCGCTCAGCGCGGTGCCGTCCTTGAACGCCGCCATGGTCACGGTGGTGTTGTTGCCGTTGGTGTCCCCCCAAACGATCTTGGCGATGCAAATCCAAACGGGCGGGGTCTGGCCCGTCGTTTCCACTTGGATGCCGGTGTTGCCGGTGGCGTTTTCCTCGACAAAATAATCGCTGGAGACATTCAGATCCCAAGCGCCGGCGATCATGTATTTGGGCGAGGAGGAGCCCCAGCCGGAGGAGGCGAGCCCGATGCCGATGGCGGGGCCGCCTTCCACCCCGGTGCCGCGGCCCGCCGCCGGGTCGCCGGTGCCGCCAGTGCCGTTTTGCACCCCGGCGCCAATGCTGAAGGTCATCCCGGCGTAGTTGTTGTTCGCATTGAAATTTTGCGATTGGACGCAGCTCATCCAATTGGTGGCCCCCAACGTGAAATTGGTCACGATGTTGGGATCCAATGGGCGGGAAGCCCAAATGTTGTTGGGGTTATTGCCATTTTGACCGAAAAAACCCGGGGTGGCGGCGCTGCCGGCATAATTGCCCTTTTGCGGCACCGAGGTGCACGTGCCCTTCCAATAGGGCCCGGGCGAGAGGCCCGCGGCGATCACCTGCACCCCGAGGGTGCCGGCGAAGGGGGACGTACCGTTGCCGTTGACGGTCCAAGTGCCGATCATGCCAATGGCGTCGGCGCCCCCGCCCTGGCCTTGGAGCGTTTGCCCCGTGGGGTACTCAAACGGTTCATAGACCAACAAGGAGGCCCGGGTGGTGGTGACGAGCCCGGCCACGGCGATGGCCAGCGTGCTGAAACGGAGGGATCGCCAAGTGGTGGTGACAATTGGTTTCATGCTTTGAGGAGCTGCTAAGGGACAAGTGGTGGTTTTGGAACTTTGAAGCGCTTCCGCGCCTTGCTGTCCGCATTTTTTAACGAAGCCATCACCCCCTGTCAAGCGCCGGATGTTTGAAGGCGTTCCTCATCGGCGCGGATTCAAGAAGCAAACCAACCCGGCAGGGATGGGCGGAATTGGACTCTTGCAAATGGAATCGGGCGGCCCGGAATGGGGCGGACACCCATTGCCCGCCGCCCGGGTGCCGGGTGCGGGGTGTCTGGCTCGCCACTGCCCACCCGCCGGCGTATCCGCCTGGCCTGCACCAGAACCGAGGGGAAGCGGACGACCCTGAGGGTTGGTGGAGTGCGGGGGCGAGGGACGCGAAGAAGCCGCGTTCGGAGGCCCCGCGCAGAGCCACTCCGCCCACCCCCAACGCTCTGGAATCGGGAATTCAGAGGATTCTCGCGCCCGGTCCGAATTAACGCATTTCTCTGCTCCGGGCGCTGGGGTTACCGGCCCCGCCGGTCCGCTCGACAAAGGAACTTCCTGGTGCGCTCCACAACGCTGCGTTACGGCCGGTGCCCGAGAACCGCTCAGGCCGGGTGGCCAAAGCATCTACAAGAGTTATTTTCGCAGGATTTTGTCCAGTGCCTTGCCCTTGGCCAATTCATCGACTAATTTATCCAGGTAGCGAACTTCCCGCATGATCGGATCTTGGATGTCTTCCACCCGCACGCCGCAGACGACGCCTTTGATCAAACTGCGCAACGGGTTCATCCCGGGGGCTTCCGTCAGGAAGGTCTCGAAGTCGGTTG
>CAIYZC010000161.1 GCA_903930565.1 uncultured Pedosphaera sp. | reverse complement strand
GACCACCAATGCGGACGGGACGCCGGCCACCAACCTGGTGAGCAGCCTGGGCGTGCTCTGGAATCCCCTCCCGCCGCCCACCACGAACGACCTCCACGCGGTGGCGTGGTTCGGCAACCAATTTTACGTCGCGGGCGGCGGGGGCACGATCCTCCGCAGCCCGAACGGCGTCGCCTGGTCCAAGGTTCCCACGCCGTCCACGGCCTACCTCAGCGGCCTGGAGGTGTTCCCCGGCGGCCTCGTGGCCGTGGGCAACCAAGGCACCATCCTGACCAGTCCGAACGGCGCCAATTGGACCGTGCAAACCTCCGGCACCACCAACTGGCTGCTGCGGGTCCACTATTTGGGCGGCCGCCTGTTCGCGGTGGGGGACAACGGCACCATCCTGACCAGTGCCAACGGGGCGGCGTGGCAGGCCCAGACCAGCGGCGTGGGGGTGTTTTTGAACGACCTCGCCCAGGTGGCCAACGCCGTTTACGTGGTGGGCAACCAAGGCACGTTGCTGCGGAGCACCAATGGCGTCAATTGGTCCCCGTTGCCGATGATCACCGGGAATTCGTTGTTCAGCGCCGCGACCCAAAACGGGCAGCTGGTGGTGGCCGGCACGGAGGGCAACATTTTGCGCAGCCAGGTGGTGCCGATCACCACCCCGGTGCCGTTTCTCAGTTTCGCGCACACGCCGGCGGCGGATCTCTTCCTCGTCGGCGGCCAGGCCGACCAACAGTTCACCCTGGATTCCAGCACCAATCTGGTGGATTGGACGACGGGGCCGCGGCTGAACTTCTTCGACAGCTCGGGCACGTTGGAATTCTATCTGCCCAATTCGACCAACGCGCCCGGCCGGAAGTATTACCGCAACACCCTGGCCAATCCGTGACGCCGCCGGCGGGTGGTCGGCGGCCATTTCGTGCTTTCGGCCGGGCGGGGCATTTGGTACCAAAGGCCCCATGCGCAGCCAGTTGTTGAAGAATGTCCGTCGAATCGTGGTCAAACTCGGCACCGGAGTCCTCACCGACAGCCGGAAGCAGCCGGATTTGGCGCAAATGGAGCAGCTCATCGCGCAAGTCGCCGGGCAGTGCCGCGCGGGCCGGCAGGTCGTCATCGTGACTTCCGGCGCCGTGGGTTCGGGCATGGGGGCGCTCGGCTTCGCGAAGCGCCCGGGGGCGTTGGCGGAATTGCAGGCCTGCGCCGCCGTGGGGCAATCCCGGCTCATGGCCACCTACGAGCGGCTCTTCGCCCCGCATGGTTTGCACATGGGCCAGGTCCTGCTCACCCACGAGGATTTGCAGGACCACCCGCGCCATCTGAACGCGCGCAACACCCTGCTCACGCTCCTCAAACACGGCGTCGTACCCGTGATCAACGAGAACGACGCCATCTCCACCACCGAACTCAAGTTCGGGGACAATGACCGGCTCTCCGCCCTGGTGGCGGCCTTGTTGCCGGCGGATTTGCTGGTGATTTTGACGACGGTGGACGGTGTCATCGCCGACTATGGCCGGCCCGGCGCCCGCACCCTCGCCACGATTCCGCGCATTGACGCCGCCATCGAAGCGATGGCCGGGGGCACGACCAGTGAGACGGCGGTCGGGGGCATGGCGTCCAAGATTCAGGCGGCCAAGATTGTGGTGCGCTCGGGGATTCCCCTGGTGATTGCTTCGGGCCGGGATCCGCACATGCTGGCCAACTTGATGGCGGGCGGGGAGGTCGGCACCTTGTTCGAGCCGCAGACCGGCCGGCTGCCGGCCCGCAAACGCTGGATCGCGTTCTTCCACCATCCGCAGGGCACCTTGTTCGTGGATGCCGGGGCGCGCGAGGCCTTGTGCGCCGCGGGCCGCAGCCTCCTGCCCCCGGGCGTGACCCGGTTCGAGGGCCGGTTTCAACCCGGGGCAGTGGTGCGCATTTGCGATCTGGCGGGCGGGGAATTCGCCCGGGGTTTGGCCGCGGTCGGAGCGGAGGATTTGGGGGCGCGCCGGCGGCCGCGCAAGGAAGTGGTGCACCGGGACAACTTGGTGATCCTTTAATTCGCGCGCGCGGTTAAATACGCGGCGGGCGGTTGGCGTCCAACCTGGCAGGCCGAAGTCGGCCGTTATGAAGCCACCCCTGCTATTCGCCTGTTTGCTCCCCGTGGCCGCGTTGGCCGCCTTGGCGGGGCTGGGTTTGCTGACCGGCAGTTTCGGGCGGACGGGCGGTGTGGCCGTGACCTATGAAGTCCGGCTGCTGCGGGGGGAGCGCGCGAACGATTCCGACGGCTGGGGTCACCCCCCGGTGGCCGGGCCCGCGGAGGAAACTCTGCGGCGGGCGCTCCCGTCGCCAACCTACCACGAAATTTTCCGGCGGCAGGTCACGGTTCTTCTGGGGGAACGGGCGATCGTGCCGCTGGCGGATGGGCGCACCCTGCGCATTGATCTCAGCCACCCTGGCAAACGCCAGGTGACGGCTTGGCAGGACGGTGTCCTGCTCGACAGTGTGCTGCGCCCCACCGGCCCGGGTTGGACCATCATCGGCGGACGGGATCCCCGGCGGGAAACTTGGTTCGCCGCCGTGGCGCGGACCGACGATTCCATTCCTTGACCGCGGTGCCAGGTGCGCCTCCCTCTCCGGTCGGCGGTGGCGCCTGCAAAATGGAAACTTGGCGCGGGCGGCCGTCCACCAGAACTCAAAAAAATGCGGGCCGGAGTCGCGCCCAGCGCTAACTCCGGCCCGCACCCAAACACAAACCTACGCCTTTCGCACTCACGAAGGCAGTTGCAGTTATAGCAGTAAACGGGCCAACTTGAAAAATTCGCTCCCGTGCGGAAAACGCCCGTCCTGCGCCGGCCCCCGTCCGCAACCGCATCGCACTTTCAAGATTGACGCAATGCGTTTGAAGGGGCATTAAGGACCGCATGAAATCTAACCTTTGCGCCAGTCTCCTGCTGGGCTGCGCGCTGCTCTCCGGCACGGTAGCTTTTGCCGAGGACGCCAAACCCACCGCCTTGTTCAACGGTCGTGATCTTGCCGGTTGGCAACCGGCCGGTAAGAAGGGCACGGCGCAGTGGGCCTACGGCACGGCCGCCCTGGATCCGGCCCACGCCAACCGCATCAAGTCCACCGGGCCGGGCACGGATCTGATCAACCCGGAACCGGGCTTGAACCTGACCAGCGAAGCCAGTTTCGGCGATTGCCGCGTCGAGATGGAATTCATGGTGCCGCATGCCAGTCCGGGCAACTCGGTGGACTCGAACTCGGGCATCAAGTTGATGAACATCTATGAAATTCAGATTTTTGACAGCTTTGGCAAGGCCATGCCGGGCAAGGTGGATTGCGGGGCCGTGTACAGTGAAACCGCCCCGGCGGTGAACGCCTGCAAACCCGCCGGCGAATGGCAAACCTTGGTGATCGAATTCCGCGCCCCCCGCTTTGACGCGGCGGGCAAGAAGACCGAGAACGCCAAGTTCGTGAAAGTCATCCTCAACGGCAAGGTGGTGCAAGACAACGTGGAAATCGCCCATGGCACCAATGTGAGCCGCAACGCCCCCGAGCATCCCACCGGCCCCCTGTATCTCCAGGGCGACCACGGCTCGGTGGCCTTCCGCAATCTCCAAGTCACCGCCCTCAAACTGTAACCTCCGCCCCTCCGCCCGCCTCTCTTCTCATCATGAAAGCTGGAATCAACCGCCGGTATTTTCTCAAACAATCGGCCCTGGCCGCGGGCGCCCTGGGCGCCACCGGCCTGCTGCCCCGCCGCACCTATGCCGCCACCAAGGGCGGCACCAAGCTCAACTGCGTCCAAATCGGTTGCGGCGGCCGCGGTCGGAGCCACCTGGACGCGGTCATCGTCAAGAACGCCCAGAACCTCTACGCCCTGGTGGAGCCCGACGTGAAGCAACACGCCGCAGTGAAGAAGATTTTGGAGACCAAGGGGATCGACACCGGCAGCCTCCAGTTGTTCACCGATTACCGGGTGATGTTTGACAAGATTGGCAAGAACGTGGACGCCGTGTTCATCGCCGCCCCGAACCATCACCACGCCCCCGCGGCCATGATGGCCATGCAGCGCGGCATCAATGTCTATTGCGAAAAACCGGTCTGCCACGACATCGCCGAGGCGCGGTTGATGCGCGACATGGCCCGCAAATACCCGAAGGTGGCCACCCAGATGGGCAATCAAGGCCATTGCATGGAGGAATACCGCCGGCTTTGCGAATACATTTGGTCCGGCACGATTGGCAAGGTGACGGAGACGCACAGTTGGACCGACCGCGCCAATGGCGGCGAAGGCCCGCGCCCCCCGGTGATCGCCCCGCCCGCCGGCATGGATTGGGATCTCTGGCTCGGGCCCGCCCCGTTCCGGGAATATCACGCGGACATTCATCCCCACGAATGGCACGGCTGGTACGACTTCGGCAACGGCTCCATCGGCAACATGGGCTGCCATGTGTTGGACGGCGTGTTCTGGGCGCTCAAAGTCGAGCATCCCACCAGCGTGGAGGTGGAATACATCCGCGGCGGGAGCGATGAGCGCTATCCCATCGGCAGCCGGATTCGCTGGGATGTGCCGGCCCGCGGCGACATGCCGGCGCTGAAGTCCTATTGGTACGAGGGCATGAACCCCACCACCACCGCCAAACCCCAGGGCAACCTGCATGCCGCCCGGGGCGACGCCCGCAATTTCCCGCCCCTGCTCCTGGAACTGCGCAAGCAGTATCCGGACGAGGAATTGGACAAGATGGACAGCGGCACGCTGTATGTCGGCGACAAGGGCGTCATCTACACCGGCACCTACGGGGACCGGATGCACATCGTGCCCTACGAAAAGATGAACGCCACCCCGAAGCCCGCCAAGACCCTGCCGCGGCCGAAGGATATTTTCACCGACTTCGTGCAGGCGTGTCTGGCGGGTCATGCGGACACCGCCGTGGGTTTTGAGTACGGCACCCGCCTCACGGAATTCGCCATCCTCGGCAACCTCGCCCAACATGCCGGCCAGGGGAAGAAGTTGGTCTGGGATGGTCCGAACATGAAGGTGACCAGCCACCCCGAATTGAACGCCTGGGTGCAACGGCCCTACCGCAAGGGCTGGGAAGTTTGACCCAATCGGGACGCGGCTGGGGCGGTGGCCCCCAGCCGCGCTCCCGCCCCCCCGTCCTCAGCGGAAGGCCGCGAGGACTTCGGCGGCGGGCACCCGGCGGGCCGTGGCGAACCGCAATTCCTCCTCGTCCCATTCCGCAAACATGCGGATGCCGTCTTTTTCGCCGCTCAAACCGAAGCGGCGCTCCCCGGCGGCCGAGCCGGACCGGCCACCGGTGCTTTCCGCTTTCAGGGTGGTGGCGCGAAACAATTCGTCCACCGGCAGCAAGCCGTCCGCCACCTTGATTTTTTGGCCCACCCGCACCCCGCCCGCCACTTGGGGCGTAAAGCCGGTCGGTGGGTTGACCGGTTGGAGGAGCCACCATTCGGTGCCGCGCGGAATCCCCGCTTGCATGAGTCCAGCCTGAACCCCGTCCCCATCGCGGAGCAGGTATTCGTGGCGTTGGCGCACCCGCCCCATTTCCACCACTTCCACTTCCCGATGTTCCACCAGCCGATACTCCACGCCGGCTAATTTGCCCGTGCCACCCAGGCGCAAGCCGGGATTGGCCCAATGCAACACGGCGGCGGGCGGGGCGGAGACCCGCCGGGCCGGCCGGGGCGGGTCACGGTCCGGGCTCGGATCAAAACCGGCCGTCCAAGTTCCCCAAATGAGCAGGACCACCAAAATCACCACACACGGTCCGAACAGGCCCACCACGATGTTCGCCGGGGTGAACCACGGTTTCCGGGGCGGCTGCCGCACCAACTGCTTGGGCATGAGCTTGAAGGCCGCCGCCACCGTGGCGGCGGTCAAATTGGTGCCGCGGTAAAACTCGATCTCCGGCCCGGTCCAGCTGACCACAAACAAAACCGAGCCCGCGACGGCATTGAAGTAATTGGCCCGGGCGCCGGGGCGGACTCCTTCCGGCCGCCGGCCCTCGGCGTGGACCACGGCGGATTCCCGCACGTATTCCACCCGGGCGGTCAGGCCTTGCAATTCAATGAGGTCGCCGACCTGGCAAATGCCCGCCGTCTCCGCCGTGAAGGGCTCCGGCGGGTCGAATTGGCTGAACCAACGCCATTCCGAGCGATACGCAATGACTTCGTAAACGAGCGTGGTGAGTTGGCCGTCCGGCCCGGCCAGGTAAAATTCGTGCCAGTAATGCGGGCGCCCGCGGTCGGTGACCGTGAGCACCGCGCGGCCCACCAATTGGTGGGGGCGCCCGAGGAAACGGGCGGTCGCGCCGGGGTGGAGCCGGGTGGGATTGTCCAAGTTCATGGCGGGGGGAGGAAGAAATGCGGCACGAACCGCGACAGGTTGCCGGTGATCCGCCGGGTGTCCTCCCGGATGCCCAGGCCCGCCGCCGTGTGGTCCACGACCCACACCCCGAAAACGGGATGCGCGCCGGCCAACTCGGCCAGGTTCGCCGGTGCTTGATAAACATAACCTTCGGCGCCGTAGTCACCCCCGGTCTCCTCCACCACCGTGCCGGCGGCCACCCAGCGCACATTGCCGCCCTCGCGGCTCAGGAGGGGTTTTTGCACGTAATTCCCACCCAGGGGTTCCGGGTGGTCGAAGGCCGGCAGCAGGTTCGGGTGCCCGGGAAACAACTCCCACAAGACCGGCAGCAAACCTTTGTTGCTGAGCAACATTTTCCAGGCGGGTTCGATGAACCGCACCGGCTCGGCGGGCAGGTGCACGGCGAACGGCTCCGCCCACAACCATTCCCAAGGGTACAGCTTGAACGCGATTTCGATGACCGCGTGGTCGCGGTCCACAAACCGCGCGCGCGCGGGATCCCAGCCGATTTCATCCACGCCGACCATCCGGCCCACGCCGCCCGCCTGCTCGCAGGTGTCGCGCAAGTAGAGCACGGTCATCGCATCCTCCGGATTGTCCCGCACGCTGCTGAAGTGGATGGTTTGACCCCGCCACCGCCCCCAGGCGGCGATGAGCCGCTCGTGCAACGAGTTGAACTGGTCGGCGTGTGGATGCGTGTCGCGCAGCCAGAACCACTGGGCGACCGCCGCCTCGACCAGGGCCGTGGGCGTGTCGGCGTTGTACTCGAGCATTTTGGGCGGACTGATGCCGTCCCACGCCAGGTCGAACCGACCGTACAGGCTGAAATCGTCCCGTTCCCACGAGCGGAGAATGACCGGGATGGCGGCGGGTGGAATGGCCAGGCGCGACCACCAGCCCTTGGCAATCACGGCTTCGGCGGCCGCAAGACAAAGTTCGTGCAGGGTGTTGCCCGCGGCCTCCAGGGTGTCCACCTCGGCGGCGGTCAGTTCGTAGCACGCGCGCTCGTCCCAATAGGGCCCGTCCGCGTGCGAGTGATAAGTCAGACCGACGCTTTCCACTTGGGCGCGCCAGTCGGGGCGGGGTTGGCGGAGGTGTCGTTGCATCAGCCGCCGACGATGTGGCCGGACCCCGTGCCGCCGAAACCGCCGTTGATCACGACGAGGCCGCCGTGGACGGCCGGTTGCTCCGGGGGCAGGGGGGTGGACAGGTTGGTGATGCTTTGCCAGGGCGCATCCGCCCAGGTGCCGCCGTAATAATATTGCCGGCGTTCCTGGCTGTAGTGGTTGTAGGGCAGCGGGTACCAGGCACGGAAGGGCGCGTGATAGTAGCCCAGTTCCGGCACCCGGTAATCATTCGTGAACACATTGGCCCGGTCCGGTGAATCCGCCCCGGCGGCGGCGGCCGCCGGGGCGGGCGGGGGCGGAATCCCGGGCTTCGGATTACAACCGCCCAGAGCGCCGAGCGACAGACCACCGAGCAGGACGAGCCGGATTTCACGGCTGCGTTTCATGACCGGAATCCGCGGGGCGCCGCGGAGGGATGGGGCGATTGCGTCATCGTCAATTCAGGTTCGTCCCGGCGCGTTCCCGCGTCCATTACAAGCCGGCCGCGGATTTGGAACCCCGCGTTCCCGCCGGCACGGGCCATTCGAGAATCAAGACCCAATCCTGACTCACTTGGCCGGGGGGCGGGCAGAACCAGCTGCCCGCGGCGTCCGGAGTCACCGGACCATAGTTACCCCGCATCCCGCTGACGGCGTCCATATACCGGGCCCGGCCGCCGGGGGGCTCGCCGTCCAAATGGCGCACCACAATGGGCCGGGCATCGGGGGCGTAGATGACCCGCACGCGGCCGGGGATGCCGGTGGCCTGGGGGCCTTGCAAGGATTCGTCCGGCGCGCCCAATTGGCCCCAGGGCCCCATGCCCAACGGTCCCAACGCGAGGGCGTTGGTCCAGGCCGGGGCGTCGGCCGCGGGCGTCGGCCAATTTGCGGGCGTTTCCCGCGCGCTTTGCCAGGTGGCGTCCGTGGTCCACCGCAGGACTTGGCCGTTGGTCAGCCGCACTTCCAGCCGGGCGATCAAACCGGCGGGGTTGGCGGTGACCGGGGCGGCGCGATTCTCGGCCCGCAGGGTGAGGAGATTGATGCCCGGGTGCAGGCGTGGCGCCAGCCCGGCAAATTGTTGGGGCTGGTGCCAGTCGTCGCCGCGACCGCATTCCACGCCGTTCAACCAGGCCCGGAAGCCGTCATCCGCCGAGGCGCACAGGCGGGCTTGGGTCACGACGGCGTCGGCGGGGAGCACCAGTTCGCGCCGGAAATAGCGGGCCGCCACCGGGGCGTCCGCCGCCGGTTGGCCTTCGGGATACCAAATCCACTGCGCCCCCGTCAGGTCGGGCGGGGCGGCGTTTTCGGCGGGCGCCACCCATTCCGGATGTGGTTGAAAGTCGGACCAGGGCAGTTCGGTGAGCAGGGCTTTGCCCAAACCCAATTGGGTGGACCCGGGCAGGTGCATGGCTTCGTTCCACGGAATCTTGCCATAGCCGATGCCACTGCCGCCGGGCGAGGGGCCGTGCGGTTGGCCGGGGCGGTTGCATTGCCAAATGCCGTTCGCGCCGTAGGTGTGGCCCGCGGCGCCGTTCATCAGGCAGATCCAGAACATCCGGCGCGTCCACTGGGTCGGCAGCCGGTCGCTGAGCATTTCGTAGCTGGCCTCGCCGTCGATGACCGGCATGCGCGGCGTCGCGGCGCGGGATTCCCGCACGGCGTTGATCGCCACGGGCACCGCGCCCCGCTCGCCGTGCGGCGTTTGCAGCAGATCGAAATCCAGCAACCCGGCGTCATCCGTCGCATGCCGCGCCGTGTACTGGCCGATCGCGGTCGGGTGGATGGTGAGGGGGCGGTGGTAAGGATCCGCCGTCCGGATGTAGCGCAGCACCCCGGTCCAGTCCGTGGTCTGCCGGCGGTCGTCGTAGGGGAAGTGCGGCGCGAGGTACCACGGCAAATTGGCTTCGCCCGCGGCGCACCACACCACCGGCCAGGCACCATAGCGCGCGATCAGGTACCGCCAGTGCGCGCGCATTTTTTCGGGGCCCATCCACGGCAGAAAATAGCCCCAGGCGCCCACGATGCACGGCGTGAAGCCCTGGTCCACGAGCCAGGCCAACCGACGGTCGGCCGCCGCAAAATACTCGGGGCGGATCGTGGAGTAATTCGTGGTCCACGGGAAACCGGCTTCATTGGCGCCGCGGGGATCGAAGGGCGGCATGTCGGGGTACAAACCGGCGACAATTTGGATCACATTAAACCCCTTGGCGCGGCGGTCGGCCGTCAGTTCCTGGAATTCTTCCGGCCAATGCAGGCGATGGGTCAATCCCATCCACCAAGTGTCCGCCAGCCAAAAGAACGGGGTATGGTCCGCGTGTTCCAGATAGCGTCCCGACGCCGCCACCCGCAGCGGGCCGTGTTGGTACGAGGGGTTGGCCCCCGTGTATGGGTGCACCTCCACCCGGCCCGTGCGACCGATCAAGCCGGCGTCGGTGCCGTCCGAGCACTCGGTGCGATAGCGATGGACACCCGTTTCCGGCGCGGCGTAGCGCGCCCGCCAGAGCGCCCCGCCATCCCAAAACGCCGGCACTCTCAATTCCCGCCCGCCGGGCGTGGTGAACACCACATCGAGGGTCACGTCGTTGAACGGGTCGGCGTGCGTGTTTTGGGCGGTGAAGGTCAGCTCCGCCATGACGTTGGCCGGCGTGCCCACGGCGGCTTCCTCGGCGTGGCCGCGGGCCGCGAGGAGGAGCCACCAGCCGAGCGCGAGCACCAGGCAACCGGGTCCGGGGCGGCGGCGTGAAGCGAAGGAGTGCATGGCCTCCACCTTACGCCGCCCGCCCCCGCCGGCAAGCCGAACCCACCGCCCGGGCGGACTTTGCCGACCTCGCGCCGCAGAGTGGACCGGCTAAAAATAGGGCCAAACTATAGTCTGACCCCCATAGGGGGTCAGACTATAGTTTGGCCTTAAATTCTCGTTAGGATCCGGTCGGTTTCGCCCCTTGCCGCTGGGCGGAAAAGCACCCTATGCTGCGGGCGTGGCTAGGTTCCCATCCATTTTGCCGCCGAGTCGTTGGGTCGCGGGCGCGCCCCGGGCCGGGAGCCGGGGCCGGTGACCATGCATTCCGATGAATTAAAGTTGCGGCGCAGTCCGCGCGACGAGGGGGTGTGGCGGCAGGCGCAGGCGGCGCTTTTGGCCGGCCGCTTTGCCGCCGCGGGGGCCGCCTACCGGGAATTGTCCCGCCGCTACGGCGGCCTCCCGCTCCTTTGGTTTGAACTCGGGAACGCCGCGGCGGGGGAATTGGATTTCCCCACGGCGAGCGAAGCCTACCGCCGCGCGCGCGAATTGGGGTCCCGGGATCCCAACCTCCTGGTCATGCTGGGCCAACAGTTCCAAGGGCTCCGCCAACTGGACGAAGCGCGCGCCTGCTTCGAACAGGCGGTGGCGGTGGCGCCCGATTCCGTGGACGCCCAAATCACGCTGGCGGTGTGGAGTGAAAAAGTGGGGCAGCTCGACACGGCCTGGGCCGCCGTCAACGCCATCCTCGCCCGGCAGCCGCGCGACGACCAGGCGCGCTATTTTCGCGCCCTGCTGCTGCATCGCGCGAAGCGGAACGACGAAGCGGAAACCGCGCTGCGCGACCTGCTCCGGGACGGCCCGCGTTATCCCTACGTGAAATACGCCGCGCCGCATCTCCTGGGGGTGGTGTTGGACCAGTTGGGGCGTTGCGCGGAAGCTTTTGATTACCTGCTCCAGGCCAAGGCCCAGGTCCGGACCATCACGGACACGCGGTTGTTGGAGCGGAACTATGATGAAACCGCCGCGGCCCGCCGGCAACTGTTGGCCGGCTTGACCCCGGCGATGATCCGGCGGTGGCGGGCGGAGCCGCCGGCGGGGGGCGCGTTGCCGCAGCGGTTGGTCTTCCTGGGCGGGCATCCCCGGAGCGGGACGACGCTGCTGGAACAGGTGCTGGACGCCAATCCCGCGATCCACGCCTTCGATGAATCGACCGCGTTTCTGCACGAGGTGGAACAACCCGTGCGCCAGGGCATCGGCGTGCGGACCGCCGCCCAACTGGACACCCTTTCCGTGGCGCGCCGGGAGCAAATCCGCACCCGCTATGTGCAGAGCCTGTTGCGGGAAGTGACCGGCCCGCCCCGCCCGGTGCTGGTGGACAAGAATCCCTCCCCCACGCTGTCGCTCAACCTCTGGTTGCGGATTTTTCCGGAGCTCAAGGTGATCATCGCGCTGCGCGATCCGCGCGACGTGGTGCTGAGCTGCTTCTTCCTCAATATCATGCTCAACGTCACCAACGTGAACTTCCTCAGCTTGGAACGGACCGCGCGCCATTACGCCGACCTGATGGACGTGTGGCTGCGGCTGCGCGAGTTGGGCGGGTTCGAGTGGTTGGAATCGCGCTATGAGGAGGTGGTGCAGGACCTGCCTGCCGAGGGCCGCCGCGTCATGGATTTCATCGGCTTGCCCTGGCACGAGGATCAGGGTCGCTCCCACGAAACCGCGCGGCGCAAATTGCTTTACGCCCCCACCTACCATGATGTGACGCAACCGGTGTACCGGCGCGCCGTGGGCCGGTGGGAGCGTTACGCCGACCGTTTGGCGCCGGTGCGGCAGCGCCTGGCGCCGTATGTCCGGGCGTTTGGCTACGTGCAATGAATTCCGGTCCCGGGTAAATCCCTTATCGCAAATTCAAAATAAATCTTGGTTTGGTTGCCTGTGGGCACTATAGTGGAAAAGGCGACGATATAACGTCAATCCTTGGACGGGCCGTATCGTGCCAACGCCCGGTTTAGCAATCCGATAATAAGCCGGCTCCGCGACTCGCCCAAAGCGCGGTGGCCGACGTGGAACATTGACAATTAAACTATGAAACGATCCCACCGTAAGAAATCCCTCAAGCAGGCCGTATTCGCCGTGCCCGCCGCCGCCCTCATGCTGGGCGCGACGCATGCCGGCACTGTGGCGCTGAACTTCAACTCCTTCTACTATAACACCGCCCTTAATGTGTGGGCGCCCGGGGACACCCCCGCTCCCATCGGGGTGGGCCTTGGCTATCAGACCTCGGGCTGGCTGGTCACGGCCACGGCCTTCGGGGTGGACCCGGCCAATTGGTACGCGGGGCTCGTGTTCGCCAACCGCAATCTTAATCCGGTCGACGTGATCGTGCCCATGGGGCCCACCATTTCGGCGGAAGTCACCTCCTATGCGTGCTATGAAACCGGCATCGGTGAACTGAACGCCGGCTTCAACGCCAGCCCCGCCATCGCGGAAACCATCAATCCCGGCAATGATCAGGTAACGTGGACCGAACTGGGTTCCGCGGTCGGCCAAGCCTCCCCGACGGTAATGCTTTCGGGTTTGGCGGCGGCCTTCCCCCAAGGCTACGCCATTCAAACCATCGCGGCGGCCCCCGGCGCTGGTAAGAATTTCAATGGTCTCCAATTCACTGATGGCGTGAATGCGACCCACGTGGATTACACCACGACCTATACCATTGTGAATACGCCGGGCGCCGATATCACCAGCGGCACGGTCGGCCTGAGCTCCCCGAGCGGCACCTTTACGAGCGACACCCTCCAAATCGTCGGCGATCCGCAGACGACCGGCAGTAATTCCTGTCTCTCGGCGTTCATCATCACCGATGTGCCCGTCCTGACCCGGAACGTCACCGCGAGCCTGGCCCTGGCCGTCGGGGCCCCATTCATCCTGCCCACGCCGAGCGTCGTCGGGGTCGGTCTGCAGTATCAATGGCAGTTGGCGGGCACCAATTTGCCGGGGGCCACGTTCGCCACTTACACCAACAACTCCGCCGCGACGACCGCCTCGGGCCTTTATCAAGCGGTGGTCACGAGCAGCTTTTTCCCGGGCCAATCGGTCACCGCCCCGGTGGCCAATGTCACCGTGATCCCGCCGCACGCGGCGCGGTCGGCGACTTGGGATGCCAACACCGCGGTCACGGGCGCCCAGGACGGTGCGGGCACCTGGACCTTTGGCGGCACCAATTGGTGGACCGGCACGGTGGATGGCTACTGGGGGGCGGCGGACACCGCCATCTTCGGCGCCGGCGGCACCGGTTCTTATCTGGTCACGATCGGTGATTCCCTTTCGGCCAGCGCGCTCACCTTCAGCAGCGCGGGCTACACCCTTACCAATGCGCCCGGTAAGAATTTGACCCTGCAGGGCGCCACCACGATTACGGCCAACGCGGCCGGCACGATCGCCTCGCCCCTCACCGTGGTGACCACCAACGGCTTGGTCAAAGCGGGCACGGGCTACCTCACCCTGAGCGGCGCGCTCACCTGCCCCAGCAACACGGTGGTCAAGGCGGGCACGCTGGAAGTGCAATCCAAGGCGGGCGGAGATGCCGCCTACGTGGTGACCAACGGCGCCACCCTCAAGCTGGGCTACACGACCGGCGGGGGCTACGCCAACAGCGGCCTCACCATCTATGGCGCCGGCGCGGCGGCCACCTCCGGCCTCTACCTCAAGGGCGGCACGCGGTACAACACCTCCGGCACCCTGACGGTGAACACCGCCCCGACCACCATCCGGCAATACGGCACCGGCTACGCGAGCCTGGGCATTTTTGACATTCACAGCACCGGCCTCTACATCACCGCCGCCGCCTCCGGCACGGTCACGGATCCGAACGTGCAAATGGTCAATTTCGGCTACGGCATGGTGGTCTCGGTGGACGCCGGGACGAACACGGCCAACGGCGACCTGATCATTCAAGGGCCCCTGAACGTGCCGCTCACCGCGAACAATTACGGTTTCTATAAGAAAGGCCTGGGTTCCGTGCGCTTGAACGCCCCCGCCACCACGAACAATGGCAGCCTGCAATTGACGGCCGGCACGGCCATCTGCGGCGTGGACAACTGCCTCGGCACGAACGCCGTGCTCAACATCTCCGGCGGCGCCACCCTGGACCTGCGGACCACCAGCCAGACGGTCAGCAACGCCTTGATCTACGGCAAAATCCTGATGACCATCAACAAAGGCGCCGCGACCAACGCGATTCCCTTGAATTGCTGGTGGCAGGGCGCGACGGTCGGCGGCACCCTGGCGGTGACCAACCTCGGCGGCCCCCTGACCTTGGGCGACAGCTTCCTGCTCTTCCCCACGGCCGTCGGCGGCACCTGGACCAACTACGCCCTGCCCGTCCTCGCCAATGGTCTCGCCTGGCTCGACAACACCGCGGTGGACGGCACGATTCAAGTCATCCCGGGTTCCATTCCGCCCAGCATTGTGAACGACCTGGGCAGCGTCACCAATTTTGTGTATCCCGGCGGCGCCACCACGTTCTCGATCACCGCGAGCGGCGATGTCACCTTAAAGTATCAATGGAGCCACAACGGCGCCCCGGTGGCCGGGGCGACGAACGCGAGCCTGACCCTGACCTCGCTCACCCCCGCCGCCAGCGGCATCTACGTTTGCACCGTGTCGAACAACTTCGGCATCGCGAACAGCCAGAATGGTTACCTGACCGTGCTGACCCCGAGCGGCTACGATGGTATTGTGGCGGCTTCCGGGCCCATGGATTACTGGCCCCTGAACGAAACGGCCGGCCTGGTGGCCATCGACGCCGTCAATACCAACAACGCGACCTACCACCTGAATTATCTGTTGGGCGTGGCCGGTCCGTTGACCAACACGTTGGGCGTGCAGTTTGATTCCAGTGCCGGCACGTTCGCGCTGGCGCCCTATTCGCCCGCCTTGAACCCCACCGTCTGGACCGTCGAAGCTTGGTTGAACTCCTCGGTGGCATTGACCGGCACCACCCTCACGTGCGCCCTCTCCTGCGGCCAGTTCGCCTCCACCGGCCGCTCCGGTTGGTTGATCTACCAATCCGCCACCGGTTGGAACCTCCGCACCTATATCGGCGTGGGCACCGGGAC
Source organism: uncultured Pedosphaera sp. (assembly GCA_903930565.1). Taxonomy (GTDB): domain Bacteria; phylum Verrucomicrobiota; class Verrucomicrobiia; order Limisphaerales; family Pedosphaeraceae; genus CAIXFN01. The sequence continues at coordinate 4,015 of CAIYZC010000161.1, read as the reverse complement.
CGGGGCCAACGTCACCGGCGCCACCATCCCCTCGGTCGGGAGTTGGCAACACGTGGTGGCCACCTGGGACGGCACCAACGCCAATCTGTATGTGAACGGCGTGTTGGACGGCACGGGCGGCTCCACCACCACCCCGAAATACCAACCCGGCCTCAGCGGCGGCTTCTGCATCGGCGCCCGTGCCGACAATTCGTTTGCCTGGAACGGGGTCGCTTCCGAAGTGGCCTATTATAACCGCGTGCTCGCGCCCACGGAAATTCAGGCGCACGCCGCCAACCGCCCGATCATCACGGCCTCCAACGTGGGCGGAGCGATCGTGCTCACCTGGCCCGCGGGTACCGGCCAACTCAAGTCGGCCGCCTCCCTGACCGGGCCCTTCACGACCGTGACGGGCGCGACCTCGCCCTACACCAACGCCACCACCGGCGTGGCGAAGTATTACCGCATCGGCCAATAACGGACCGGCGGTTTTTGGTTCGCACGGGCGCGGTTGGGGTTTTCCCCGGCCGCGCCCTTTGTTTTTCCGGGGAGGGCGGCGTGCGCGGGGCTTGGCAAGCCGGCGGAAAGCGGTTAAGCAAAGCCCGGAATGCGACGCCCTTGGATTATCTTGCCGCTGCTGTTGGCCGCCCTGGCGGGGGGCGGGAGTGGTTGCGGCACCTTTCTGGCGAACCGCCTCACCCAGGCGCCCAACACCTACCCCACTTGGTTTGCCCCCGAGGCCCGGGTGGTGCTGGGGTTTGACGCCAAGTTTCTCACCAATTTCGCCACCCACTGGGTTTCCGTGGGGCCGCCGGACGCGCGCCTGCGTTACCGGGTGGTGCCCCCCGCGGATTACCAACTCACCGAGTCCGTCACCAATTGGGCGCGGGGCGGGGTGCGGCAGTATGATTTCAGCTTCCACGCCACGCTGCCCGCGCCCACGAACCAATGGACGGCCCGGCCGCGCGGCACGGTGGTGCTCTTGCACGGCTATGGCGTCGCCCAATTCGCCATGGCCCCTTGGGCCTTGCGCCTGGCGGAGGCGGGTTGGCGCTGTGTGCTGGTGGACCTGCGCGGCCACGGCAAGTCGACCGGCCGGCGGATTTTTTTCGGCCTGCGGGAAACGGAGGATTTGAGCCGGTTGTTGGACCAACTGGACCGCGAAGCGCCGGTGCGCGGCCCGGTGGCCGCGGTGGGGGAATCCTACGGGGCGGCGCTCGCGCTCCGGTGGCGGACCACCGATGCGCGCGTGGGACCGGTGGTGGCCATCGCGCCCTATGCGAGCCTCTCCAACGCGGTCCTGAACATCAGCCGCGACTACGCCCCCTGGGTGCCGAAGTGGTGGCTGCGCCAGGGGTTGCGGCGGCTTCCCGAAGTGTTGCATACCGCGCCGGCGGAGCTGGATCCCACCACCGTGGTGCAACGCGGCGCGGTGGTCGCCTTGTTTGTGGCGAGCCCCGGGGATACGGTCATGCCGGTGGATGAGGTGCGCCGATTGGCCGCCGCCGCCGCGCCGGGCAGCGAATTGCTGATCGTACCCGACGCCACGCACGAAGCGCTGCCGTATTTCTTTGCCGAGTTGGTCCCGCCCGTGTTGCGTTGGTTGGGACCGGGCGCGGATCCGGCCGGCCGGTGAGGCCGGCCCGGGGGCTCAGGCCACGCGCTTGGCCCGCCACATTTTGGGCGGCTCCGCGAGCAATTCGTCCGCCTGCGCCCGGAAGGCGTGGAGGTGCGGGCTGTCCAAGTGGGCGCTGAGGTGGGCTTCCGAGGTCCAGTTCTCGTGGAAAATGAAATTGCGCGTGTCCTCGGTGTCCTGGTGCAGGTCGTAGTTCAGGCAGCCCGCTTCGGTGCGGGTGGCCGCGACCATGGCGGTGAGGGCGCGCTTGAGGGCTGTGGTCTTGCCGGGCTTGGCCTGGATCAGCGCGACCACGGTGATGGGTGCGGCCTTGGCGATGGCTTTGGTTTTGGCCTTCGCCTTGACCGGGGTTTGGGCGGGGGTTTTCGACTTGGTTCGGGTGGGCATAAATGGGGGGAGTTGGCGGCGGGGGGCCTTAGTTGGATTCAATGGTGGTCCGGCTGCGGGACTCGACTTTCACATGGCCGCCGCCCTTGGTCGAACTGTGGAGCCAGGCCATCGTCCCGTGAAAGGAACCGCCCTTGTCGCCGGTGTAGATGCCTTCAAACACAATCTCCTCGCCCGCCCGGGTGACCCTGAGGGTGAGGGTGCCCTGGTCGTTCCGCCCCGCCCCGGTGTAACGGTTGGGCCCGGCTTCCCACAACTCCAAGGCGGTGCAATGCAGCTGCTCCTTGAGGTGCGTGCGGATCTGGTCCTGGTTGGCTTCCGCGGAACTTTCCCGATAAGTGGTGCAACCGGCCAGCAGCACGACGGCGAGGGAGGCGATGGTTTTCAACGAGCGCATGGCCGAAACATGCCAAGAACCCCGGGGGATGGCCATGGAAAAAGCGCCCCCGCCGGGCTTGCGCCGCGGGTGGTCCGCGCGCATCCTTGGCGCGCCGCCCCGGAGTCGTGCGCGGGGGGCGGGTGAACGAAAGTCCTGATTATGATCCAACGCAAACTGGGCCGGTCCGGCCTGCTGGTGTCGGCCCTCGGATTGGGCTGCATGGGAATGTCCGATTTTTACGGCGGGCGCGACGAGGCCGAGTCGCTGGCCACGCTGGATCGGGCGCTCGCGCTCGGTATTAATTTTTTCGACACGGCGGACATGTACGGTCCGTTTACGAACGAGGAATTGGTCGGCCGGGCCTTGCGCGGCCGGCGGTCGGAGGTCGTGCTGGCCACCAAGTTCGGCATCGTTCGCAGCGCGACCGATCCCAACGTGCGCGGGGTCAACGGCCGGCCCGAGTATGTGCGGGCCGCCTGCGACGCGAGCCTGCGCCGCTTGGGCGTGGACGTCATCGATTTGTACTACCAGCACCGGGTCGATCCCGCCACCCCCATTGAGGAGACCGTGGGCGCGATGGCGGAATTGGTGCGCGCCGGCAAGGTCCGGTTCCTGGGCTTGTCCGAAGCTGGTCCGGCCACCTTGCGCCGCGCCCAGGCGGTGCATCCCATCACCGCCCTGCAAACGGAGTATTCACTGTGGACCCGTGATCCGGAGGACGGTGCCTTGGCGGCATGCCGGGAATTGGACGTGGCGTTCGTGGCCTACAGCCCATTGGGGCGCGGCTTTTTGACCGGCCGATGGCAATCCCCCGAGGAGCTTCCCGCCGGGGATTACCGCCGGGGCGCGCCGCGTTTTCAACCCGACAACTTCGCGCTCAATCTGGCGTTGGTTCGGCGCGTCCAGGCCCTTGCGGCCGCCAAGGGTTGCACGCCCGCGCAATTGGCCCTCGCCTGGGTGCTCGCCCAAGGCCCGGACATCATCCCAATCCCCGGCACCAAACGCCGGTCGTACCTCGAGGAAAACGCGGCCGCTTTGGCCGTTCACCTGACCCCGGAGGAGTTGGCCGACCTGGCGGCGGCCGCGCCCAAAGGCGCCACCGCCGGCGACCGTTACCCCGCCAACATGATGGGCACCGTGAATCGTTGAAGGCCGACGGCCGGCGCGGCCGGGCATTGGACTTGTGCCGGGGCGGGTTTGAGGGCATGCTGACTGGGTTCAGTTTGAACCGGTCATGTCCCCCAAACTTAAGAGTTTTCTAACGCGCTGGGTAATCAACACGGTGGCGGTGTTGGTCGCCTGCGCCGCCGTGAATGGAATCCACTACGACAGCCCCGGCGCTTTGCTCACGGCGACGCTGGTCCTGGGGATTCTCAATGCCGTCCTGCGCCCGCTGCTCCTCCTCCTGGCGCTGCCCTTGTTGCTGGTCACCCTGGGCTTGTTCTTTTTTGTCATCAACGCCGGGTTGCTCTATTTGGTCGGCCACATGAAGGGGTTCCACGTGGATTCGTTTTCCGCCGCGTTGTGGGGGGCGGTCGTAATGTGGGCGATCACCACGGTTTTGAATTCCCTGATAGGCGACCCCGGGGACACCGCGCGGATGCAGGCCCGGGTGCGGATGCGCGGCGGGGGCG
>CAIYZC010000160.1 GCA_903930565.1 uncultured Pedosphaera sp. | reverse complement strand
CGGTTCATCGCTTCCGTGATGTGCCGTTGGAGCAAGTTAAGCAACCAAGTTCGGAAATGGGCTTGGTTGCGATCATATTGCTGAATCCGGAGCGGAACCTCCGCGACCGCATAAAAGGCAACATCTTCCGCTTCTGTGGGGCACAAGCCACTGACCAATGCTTGTTGGTACATCAGCTTCCAATAACGGTCGAAAAACACCTGCCACGCGTTGTCATCCCCCCGCTCCTTCAAGCGTTGGATCAGGGTGGTCCGGGTGCGGTCCAAGTCCGTTCCCGGGTGGTGGGGAAAAAGATTTGGGATCATACTTGGGCTCTTTTTCTAAAATTTAGCATGGCCGGTCGTCTATTGCAATTAATTATGAGAACTTTCTTAAGGTTGGGTTAATGGTCCCCGCTTATAAAGTTCGCCGACTGCACATCGCGCCGGATCGGTTCCCGGCGATTTTCCCGCAGGGCGATCCGCCGCCGCTTTCTGCTTGGCAACCGGGCCTCCCCGGCCAATCCTGACCGGCATGATCAAATACTTGGCCGGGCTGGTCGCGCTGGTGGGCTGGCTGGGGGCCGCCGCCGGGATCCATGCGGAGGTGCTATTTGTGGCGGACGAGTTTCCCGCCATGGAGACACTGGCCGCGCAATTGCGGCAGTCGGAGCACCTGAATTCGCGGGTCGTCAGGCAAGACCAAATGCCCGCACCGCTGGGGCAATTCAGTGCGGTGGTGGTTTATATCCACAAGGCCCTCACCGTGTCCGCCGAGCAGGCGTTCATGGATTACGCCCTCGGCGGCGGGAAATTGGTTTTGCTCCATCACTCCATCAGCTCCGGTAAGCGCACCAATGATCAATGGTTTGCGTTTTTGGGGGTTGACCTGGCCTTGGGGGACGTAAGCCGTGGGGGGTACAAATGGATCGAACCCGCCACCCTTGATTTGGTGAATCTTAACCCCGGCCACTTCATCATGACCAATGGCGTGAATTATCCCCTCCAGCTGCCGTTTGCCCCGTCAGGGGCCACCAAGGCTGGCGACCAACTGCCCGGGTTTACCCTGCCGGATTCAGAGGTTTACCTGAACCATGTTCACACCGGGCCCCACACCCTCCTCATGGGCTTGCGCTACCACGATCCCAAGTCCGGCGTGGATTACCATCAACCCACGGCGGGGTGGGTCAAGTCCGCCGGCCGCGGCACGGTCGTTTATCTCATGCCCGGCCATCGGCGGGAGGATTTTGAAAACCCCGCCTACTCCCGGATCGTGCGCAATGCCATCCTGTTTCAGCCCTGATCCCGGGCCGGGACGCCGCAAAGTTGCGGGTTGCCGCGGGGGCGCTTTGCGGGTTAGCTTTGGCCTATGATGACGCGCGAAAAATCCCGCCAGCTGTTTGCCGCGGCCTTGCAATTGATCCCCGGCGGGGTCAATTCCCCGGTGCGGGCCTTCCGCGCCGTGGGGGGCGAGCCGTTCTTCGCCGAGCGTGCCGCCGGGGCCCGGGTGTGGGATGTCGATGGCAACGCCTATATTGATTATGTGGGCACTTGGGGCCCGGCCATTCTGGGCCATGCCCCGGCTCCGGTCGTGGAGGCCATCCAACGCACTGCCGCCCTGGGCACCAGCTTTGGGATTCCCAACCCGCTCGAGGTCCGGATGGCCGAATTGATTCGCGCCGCCGTGCCCAGCGTGCAAAAGGTCCGGATGTGCAGTTCCGGCACCGAGGCCACCATGTCCGCCATCCGCTTGGCGCGTGGTTTCACCGGTCGGCCCAAAATCTTGAAATTTGATGGCTGTTACCACGGTCATGCGGATTCCCTGCTGGTGCGGGCGGGTTCCGGTGCTCTGACCTTCGGCCAGCCCGACAGTGCGGGCGTGCCCGCCTCCTTCACCGAGCACACCCTCGTCGCTCCGTTCAATGACGAGGCCGCCGTGCGCGCCCTGTTCGCCGCCAATCCCGGGACCATGGCGGGCATCATCGTCGAGCCCGTCCCCGGCAACGCCGGCCTGTACCCCCCGCGGCCGGGCTTCCTCGAATTCCTGCGCGAAATCACGCGCGAGACCGGGGCGTTGTTGATTTTTGACGAAGTCATGACGGGCTTCCGGTTGGCCCTCGGTGGTGCCCAGCAAATCTACGGCCTCACTCCTGACCTGAGTTGCTTTGGCAAAATCATCGGCGGCGGCTTGCCGGTGGGCGCCTTCGGTGGGCGCGCGGAGATCATGGACCACTTGGCCCCGCTGGGCCCGGTTTACCAAGCGGGCACCCTGAGCGGCAACCCGGTGGCCATGGCCGCCGGCCTGGCCACCCTCCAGGAATTGGCCGCTGCCAACGCTTACGCCCGCCTCGAAGCGCTGGGCGCTCAATTGGAAGCCGGGCTGCGGGATGCCGCCCGGTCGGCGGGCGTGCCCGTGCAGTTCAATCGCGTGGGCTCCATGTTTTGCGGTTATTTCACCAGTGATCCGGTGCACAACCTCGCCGATGCGCTCCGCAGCGACCGCCAACGCTTCGCCAAATACTTTCACGGCCTGCTGGATGCCGGGGTGTACCTCGCCCCCTCCCAATTCGAGGCCGGTTTTATCTCCTTGGCCCACACCCCGGCGGACATTGACGCCACCATCGCCGCCGCGGCGGGCGTGCTGCGGACCCTTTAAGCCGCCGGCCCAAGTTGGCGGTAACCTTCATTATTATGCGAATTCTTGGCATCGATCACGGCACCAAACGGATGGGGCTCGCGGTGAGCGACGAACTGGGCATGCTCGCCCACCCGCTGGATTACTTT
>CAIYZC010000159.1 GCA_903930565.1 uncultured Pedosphaera sp. | reverse complement strand
TGCGGAAACCGGGGTCACGATCATGCAAATGGATGCCGGTTTGGACACCGGGCCGAGCCTGGCGCGGACGGTGACACCCATTCTGCCGACGGACGATTCGCAGACTTTGCATGACCGGTTGGCGCGGCTGGGGGCCGAATTACTGCCCGCCACCATCCGGGGAGTGGCGGCCGGCGCCATCCGGCCGGAGCCGCAGCCCGTCGCAGGGGTAAGCATCGCGCGGAAGATCACCAAAACGGATGGCGCGTTGGATTGGCGCGGAAGCGCGCACGCCTTGTGGTGCCGCGCCCGGGCGTTCACGCCTTGGCCCGGGGTGTACACGCATCTGCCCGCGCCCGATGGGGAGGCGCCTGGGCCGCTCCTGAAAGTGTGGCAAACGGAGGTCGTGGCCGCGGCGGGCGCCCCGGGGGAAATCCTGCGGGCGGACAAGGAAGGGATTTTGGTGGGGTGTGGGGAGGGCGCTCTGCGCTTGTTGGTGGTGCAGCGCGAGGGCGGCAAGCGCTTGGCCGCCGGAGCGTTTCTGGCGGGCTGCCCGCTGGCCGCCGGGCAACGGCTGGGCGGCGCGGAGGGCCCCGCTTGAAACCGCTCACGAGCTACGCCGGGAAATTGACCGAGGATCAGGCCGACCGTCTTGAAAAGTACCTCCGGGACCGCGATTTCGTGTTCCGTGAGGTGCCCTACGCGCGTTTCGCCGGGGCGCGACCGGACGTGAACGTGGTGTATTACACCAGCGGCAAATTGGTGGTCCAAGGCAAAGGGACGCAGGATTTTATCGAATTCGTCCTGGAACCGGAAATTCTCCAAGCGGTTCGCTTGGGCTACGAGGCGGTCCTCAATCCGGAACTTTTGCTGGCGCGGATCGGGGTGGATGAAAGCGGCAAGGGCGACTTCTTCGGGCCGCTTTGCGTGGCGGGAGTATACGTTAACGAGAAAGTCGTTCGCGCTTGGGAAGCTGCAGGCATCCGGGATTCCAAGCACATTTCCAGTGACAAGAAAATTCGGGAATTGGCGGAATTGATCCGAAAAACGCCCGGCTGCGTCAGTTCGGTGGTGCCCATCGGGAATGCGGCGTACAACCGGTTGTACGCCAAAATGCACAGCGTCAATACGTTGCTGGCCTGGGGCCACGCTCGGGTGATCGAAAATCTCATGGGCCAGCGGGACCGGATGAATCCGCCGCCGGTCCGGGCGATCAGCGATCAATTTGCGGCCAGCAAAGACACCGTGGCGGATGCCTTGATGAGCTTGGGGCGGGAGATCGAGTTGGTGCAGCGGCACAAAGCGGAGGCGGATTTGGCGGTGGCGGCGGCCTCCATCCTGGCCCGGCACGAATTTGTGACCCGATTGGGGGAATTGGGGCAGAAATACGGAATGACGTTGCCGAAGGGGGCGTCGGCGCAGGTGGACGCGGCGGCTTTGGAATTTCTGGCCCGGCACGGGGTGGGGGAGTTGTCTGCGGTGGCGAAGATGCATTTCCGGACCGCTCTGCGGGCGCAAGGGCTGCCGGTACCCCCGAAAACGGAGTGGCGCAAGGCGAGAAATGTCCCCTCATCGGCGGGCGAAAAAAAGTGATAATTTTTTTTGAAAAGCCGTTGACATCTGGTGGGGCGTCACCTAAATTGGCAACCAGTCTTAGGGCCGCAGTGCAGAATAGATCGAAAATCGCCAGCCCCGCTGATGTTTTTAGAACCATCAAAGGGGTAAGGTTTTTTGTCGTTTCGCCTGTTTGATCCTGAGTTGACGGTAGTTGGGCAATGCCCATGTAGCTCAGTTGGCAGAGCACGTCCTTGGTAAGGACGAGGTCATCAGTTCGAACCTGATCATGGGCTCCAGTTTTTGAGTGGTCCGCAGTAAATACTAATCAGTAAAAGCGCAGCGACGAACGACAATTAACAACCTCAGGAGACAGAGTAATGGCCAAAGAAACTTTTCAAAGAACCAAACCGCATGTGAACGTCGGCACCATCGGCCACGTTGACCACGGCAAGTCCACGCTCACCGCCGCCATCGTCGAAGTGCAGCATCGCAAGGGCATGGCCCCCGCGATCTCCTACGCGGATATCACCAAGGGTGGAACGGTTCGTGATGAAACCAAGACCGTCACCATCGCGGTTTCGCACGTCGAATACGAGAGCCCGGCCCGCCATTACGCGCACGTTGACTGCCCCGGCCATGCCGACTATGTCAAAAACATGATCACCGGTGCCGCCCAAATGGACGGCGCGATCTTGGTCGTGAGCGCGGCGGACGGTCCCATGCCCCAGACCCGCGAGCACATCCTGCTGGCCCGTCAGGTCGGCGTGCCCGCCATTGTGGTGTTCTTGAACAAGGTTGACTTGGTGGACGACACCGAGCTCTTGGACCTCGTCGAAATGGAAATTCGTGATTTGCTCAGCAAATACGGTTTCCCTGGCGACACCACCCCTGTGATCCGGGGCAGTGCCACCGCTGCCATGGCGAACAAGCCGGAAGGCAACGACGCCATCGCCAAGTTGCTCGATGCGGTTGATAATTTCATCCCGCTGCCGCCGCGCGAAGTGGACAAGCCCTTCCTGATGTGCATCGAAGACGTGTTCAACATCGAAGGTCGTGGCACCGTCGTGACCGGTCGTGTGGAACGTGGCGTGCTTAACAAGATGTCCGAAGTCGAAATCGTGGGCCTGAAGGACAACCGCAAGACCACGGCCACCGACATCGAAATGTTCCGCAAGTTGCTGGACAGTGCCAGCGCGGGTGACAACGTGGGCGTGCTGCTGCGCGGCACCAAGAAGGACGAAGTGGAACGCGGCATGGTGCTCTCCAAGCCCGGCTCCATCAAGGCCCACACCAAATTTAAGGCGGAAGTGTACGTGCTGTCCAAGGATGAAGGCGGCCGCCACACCCCGTTCTTTAACAAGTATCGTCCCCAGTTCTATTTCCGGACCAGCGATGTAACGGGCAATGTGACCCTCGCCGCGGGTGTGGAAATGGTGATGCCGGGGGACAATGTGTCAGTCGACATTGAACTGATCGCGCCGGTGGCCATGGAAAAAGGCCAACGCTTCGCCATCCGCGAAGGTGGCCGGACGATCGGTGCCGGTCGTGTCAGCGAGGTTCTTGCCTCCTGATCGTTTGCAGTAGGGCGGTAGCTCAATTGGTAGAGTAGCGGTCTCCAAAACCGTCGGTTGGGGGTTCGAGTCCCTCCCGCCCTGCCAGACCCGCGCAAGCGGGAGGGGTGGCAGAGTGGTTAATCGCGACGGTCTTGAAAACCGTTAAGGCCTAAACCGCCTTCGGGGGTTCGAATCCCTCCCCCTCCGCCAACGTTACAATACTGTGAATCTGAACAACATTATCTTGCTGGTGGTCGTGGCCGTGGCGTTTGCCTGGCTGTGGCGCACCGGTCAACTGCAGCGCTTTCGCGAGTACTACGAAGAGACCAAGGTGGAGTTGCGGAAATGCACTTGGCCGACTTGGACCGAGCTGAAAGGTTCGACCGTCGCCGTCATTGTATCCATTCTGTTGCTCGGGGCTTTCACGATCGCGGTGGATGTGGTGTTTCACTTCGTGTTGCGCCGGATCACCTGATTTACCCCTCCGCCTCCGCCCATTTTACCATGCAAAGCCAGTGGTTCGTTATTCAGACCCTCTCCGGCCAGGAGCAGAAGGTCAAGGAAAGCATTGAAAAGCGCCTGAAGCCCGAGGAGATGGTGGAATACGTCCATGAGGTGCTCGTGCCCATGGAAAAGGTGGTGGAGGTTCGCAACCAGAAGAAATCGGTTTCCATGCGGAAACTTTGGCCCGGTTATGTTTTCGTCCAAATGGCTTTGTTGGACGAAAACAAGCGGATCATTGAACGGCCTTGGTATTTCATCAAGGAAACCCCGGGCGTCATCGGCTTCGTGGGCGGGGAACCGCCCGTGCCGACTCCCGCGGACGAGGTCGAAGCGATCAAGCTTCAAATCTCGGATTCCGAAGAACACGAAAAGCCGAAGGTTAATTTCGAGGTGGGTGAGACCATCAAGATCAACAACGGGCCGTTCCTCAACTTCAGTGGCGTCATTGAGGAGATCGAACCGGATCGTGGCAAATTAAAAGTCACGGTCAACATTTTTGGACGCAATACGCCGGTCGAACTCGAGTACTGGCAGGTTGAGAAATCCTAATTAGATTTTATGGCAAAGAAGATTACCGGTTCCATCAAGTTGCAGATTCCCGCCGGCCAGGCGAATCCCGCCCCGCCCGTCGGCCCCGCGTTGGGCCAACACGGTGTGAACATCATGGCGTTCTGCAAGGAATTCAATGCGGCGACCAAGGCCGACGCCGGCTTGGTGATTCCCGTGGTCATCACGGTTTATCAGGACAAATCGTTCACCTTCATCACGAAGTCGCCGCCGGCCTCCGTGCTCCTGAAGAAAGCCGCCGGGATTACTTCCGGTTCCAAGACGCCCAACAAGGACAAAGTGGGCAAGGTGACCCGCAAGCAAGTGCTGGACATCGTCAAGATGAAGGGCAAGGACATGAATTCCTCGAACGACGAAGCCGGTTTCCGGGTCGTCGCCGGGACCGCCCGTAGCATGGGCATTGACATCGTCGGCTGATTTTTTCCCCAACTCCAACCGCGGGAGAGCCTTAGGCTCGTTTGCACCGCAACCAGAAAATGCCCGCCAAACACAGCAAGCGCTACCGTAAAGGTCTCGAACTGGTCAATGCGACTCAACACTATCCGCTCAAGGCGGCCGT
>CAIYZC010000158.1 GCA_903930565.1 uncultured Pedosphaera sp. | reverse complement strand
TTCGGCTACTCGGATGGCCGAGGCTGGATCTGCCAGGAGTTGTCCACTGGCAAACCGGTTTGGGAGGAAAAGGGGCGGCTGGGCAAGGGCGCGCTGGCTTTTGCGGACGGTTGCTTCTATCTGCGACAAGAGGACAAAGCGGCCCGGTCGCCTTGATCGAAGCCTCCGCGCAGGGGTATGTCGAGTTGGGACGGTTTGACCCGCCGGACCGCAGCGACAAAAACGCCTGGGCGCATCCGGTGATTGCCGGCGGCCGGCTCTACCTTCGTGATCAGGACGTGCTGCTCTGTTACCGGGTCAAGAATTCGTAGCACTGGTTTGACTGCCGCTTGCCTCGACCATACAACCGGAGCCGGGTGAACCGCGGCGCCGGGGCGAATACGAACGCGCGGCCCGCCGCGCCAATACGCGGTTTGCGGTTGAATTCCGGGAACCACGGGCGGAGAGTGCCGGCATGAATTTACTCTGGTTGTTCGCTTTGTGGTTGGCTTTGGGGTTTTTCCCGGGAGCGCCGACCATTTGCGTCTCGGCGGCGGAGGTGATGGTGTTCGCGGCCGCCAGCTTGACGGATGTGTTGCAGGCGGCGGCCCCGGGGTTTGAGCGGTCCGCGGGGGACCGGGTGGTGTTCAATTTTGGGGCGTCGAGCCTGCTGGCGCGACAAATCCAGGAAGGGGCGCCCGCCGATGTTTTCTTCTCCGCGGACGAGGCGCGGATGGACCAATTGGACCGGGCGGGCCTCTTGCTGGCCGGGACGCGGCGGAGTCTGCTCTCCAACTCGCTGGTGTTGGTGGTGGCGGCGGACAGCGCGCGGACGAATCTGGCGCCCGCCGATTTGATCGGGCCCACGATTCGACGGCTGGCACTGGCGGACCCGCAGTCCGTGCCGGCGGGGATTTATGCGCGGGCGTTTTTGGAAAAGCGCGGCTGGTGGGCCGCGGTGGCCCCCAAGGTGGTGCCGACGGCGAACGTGCGCGCCGCCCTGGCGGCGGTGGAATCGGGGAATGTGGATGCGGGCATCGTTTACCGCACGGATGCGGCGATTTCCCACAAGGTCCGGGTGGTGGCGGAAATCCCGGCGGCCGACACGCCGCCGATCAGCTATCCTATTGCGGTGCTGCACGACGCGCGCGCTCCCGACGCCGCACGGAAATTTGTCGCCTATTTGCGCTCCCCCGCGGTGCTGCCAAGCTTTCGCGCGGCGGGGTTTGGTGTGGCGGCGCCCGCGCCATGACCGCCGCGGATTGGAATTTGATCGGGTTCACGGTAGTGGCCGCGCTGGCGGGCACCTTGCTGATGCTGCCCTTCGGCCTCGCCCTGGCTTGGTGGCTGGCCCGGCGGGAGTGGCGGGGTAAAGTTTTGGTCGAAACGCTGATCACCCTCCCCTTGGTGCTGCCGCCCGTGGCCACTGGCCTGATCCTGTTGCGGGTCTTGGGGCGCCGCGGGCCGGTGGGCGGTTTTCTGCACCGCCATTTTGATTTGGACCTCGTTTTCACCGGGCGCGTGGTGCCTTTCGTGCTCGCGGTGATGGCTTTTCCTTTGTTTGTGCGTTCGGCCCGGGTGGCCTTTGAGGAACTGGATCCCCGGTTGGAAGCGATCGCGCGCACGTTGGGGGCGGGGGAATGGCGGGTGTTCCGCACGATCTCGCTGCCGCTGGCGGCGCGCGGGTTGGCGGCGGGCTGGCTCCTGGCCTTCGCCCGCGCCTTGGGCGAGTTCGGAGCCACGATCATGGTGGCGGGGAATATCCCGGGGCGCACCACCACGCTGTCGTTGGCCATCTACGACGCGGTGCAGTTGGGGGACGACGGACGGGCGTTCCGCCTGCTCGGCGTTTCGGTGGCGCTGGCCTTGGGCGCCGTCGGCGTGAGTGAATGGCTGGGCCGCCGCCGGCACCGTTCCCGGAGCGCGCCATGAGCCTGGTGCTGCACAAGGTCACCGCCGCCGTGCCGGGGCTGATGCTGGAAGTCAGCACGGAATGCGGACCGGGGGTCACCGCCGTGTTCGGCCCTTCGGGCGCGGGCAAGACCACGGTGTTGGAATGGGTGGCCGGTTTGCGTGCGCCGACCGGCGGCGTCATTCAATTGGGTGACCGGGTGCTCCACGATTCCGGACGCAAAATCTCCGTGCCCGCCCGGCTCCGGGGCATCGGCTATGTCCCGCAGGATTTGGCCCTCTTTCCGCATTTGTCGGTGCGCGAGAATCTGGGCTATGGGCGCCCCGCCGCCGCCGCGCCCGGCTTTGATCGGGTGGTGGAGGTGTTGGAACTCCCAACGCTGCTCGGCCGCGGCATCGCCGCATTGTCGGGCGGCGAGCGGCAACGCGTGGCGTTGGGGCGGGCCTTGCTGGCCGGCCCGCGCCTGCTCCTGCTCGACGAACCCCTGGCCGGTCTCGACGCGCCCCTGAAAGCCCGCCTGATCCCTTTCCTCGCGCGCATCCGGGATGAATTTCGTTTGCCGATGTTGCTCGTCACCCACGATCGCTATGAAGTGCTAGCCCTGGCGGACCGCCTGATCGTGCTGCTCGCCGGCCGCGTGGCGCAAGCGGGCACCGTGCGGGAAGTCTTCCAGCGGCCGGCCAACCTGGCGGTGGCGGGATTGCTGGCGGTGGAGACCGTGCAGCCCGGGCGGATCGAGCGTCGGGCCGAGGGCCTGGCCGTCGTCCGGGTCGGATCGGTGGCACTGACCGCGGTGGCCGGCGACCTCCCGGCCGGGGCGCGGGAGGTCTTTGTGTGCATCCGGGCGGAGGATGTCATTCTATTGGGTGCCACCGGGGCGGCGGCCAGCGCCCGCAACCGGCTGCCCGGGGTGGTGCGTTCGGTGGCGGACACCGGCCCGCTGGTGCGGGTGGAACTGGATTGCGGCTTCCCGCTTGTCGTCGCCCTCACGCGGCCGGCCTGCGCCGACTTGGAATTGCGCCCCGGCGCCACCGTCACCGCCTTGATCAAAGCCCCGCATTTGCACCTGATTCCACGATAAATCATCCGCCGCCGGCGGCCGCTGGAAATTGGTCGAAGAGGGGCAAAACCCAGCCGGAACGGCGGTCAAAATTCATTGCAAAATCAGGATTGAACAAATCCCCGGGCGGTGCGAAGGTGGCCCTCGTTCAGCCCATTTAAACCATGAATATTTCAAACAAACAAAAGTTTACGAAGACTTACGGCCTCTCGCGCCGTCAGTTCGTTCACCGCACCGCGCTGGCGGCGGGAGCCGCGACCTTCGCGTTCCCCTACGTCGGTCGCGTTCTGGGCGCCAATGACCGCATCGCCGTGGCCTGTATCGGTGTGGGCGGCAAGGGCGATAGCGACAGCAGCGACGCCGAAGCCTGCGGCGGCCAGATGATCGCCCTGTGCGATGTGGACGCCGGCAATCTCGCCAAGAAGCAAAAGCAATTCGCGGGCAAATTCCCCGACATCAAGCTGTTCAAGGACTACCGCGAAATGCTCGAAAAGGTCGGCAAGGACATCGACGCCGTCACCATTTCCACGCCCGACCACAACCACGGTGTGGCCGCGATTCGCGCGATGAAGATGGGCAAGCACTGCTTCTGCCAGAAGCCCCTCGTGCAGACCGTTTACGAAGCCCGCACCGTCCGCGCGCTCGCCAAGGAAAAGAAACTGGCGACCCAGATGGGCAATCAGGGCAGTGCCTTCGACGGCCTCCGCCGCGCGGTGGAAGTCATCCAGGCCGGCGTGATCGGCCACCCCAAGGAACTCCACGTCTGGTCGAACCGCCCCATCTGGCCCCAAGGCTTGGACCGCCCCGCCGGCGCGGACGAAGTGCCCGCCAATTTGGATTGGGATTTGTGGCTGGGGCCCGCCCACGAACGCCCGTACAAGAAAGGGGTGTACCACTCCTTCAATTGGCGCGGCTGGTATGACTTCGGCACCGGCGCCCTCGGTGACATGGCCTGCCACACCGTCAACATGCCCTTCCGCGCCCTCAAGCTCGGCTACCCCAACGTGGTCGAACTGGAAATCGCCTCCCGCGTCTTCCCGGAAACCTTCCCGCTCACTTCCCGGATCCGCTTCGAATTCCCCGAGCGCGACGGACTGCCCCCGCTCAAGTTCTGGTGGTACGACGGTGATCCCCGCGCCAACAAGGACTTCAAACCCCTCCGCCCGCCGTCGGAAGTCACGCGCGAAATCGTCAATATGCGCGACCAACTGCCCACCAGCGGCGCGCTCATCGTCGGCGAAAAAGGCAAAATCTTTTCCGCCGATGACTATGGTCAAAGCTTCCAGATTCTGCTCAACGGCCAGGACACGTACAAGTCCGGCAACGAAAGCGAAATCTGCAAGGCCGTGCCCATCACGATCCCCCGTAACATGAAGCAGGGCGACCGCGGTGAGACGCTGTTCCACATGCGCGAATGGTTCACGATGATGAAGGATCCGAGCAAGCCCGCTTACTCGAACTTCGACATCGCCGCCTACCTCGCGGAAGTCATCCTGCTCGGTTGCGTCGCCCTGCGCACCGGCGAAGGCCGCCGCATGGAGTGGGACGGCCCGGGCATGAAGTCGCCCAATATCCCCGAAGCGGCCCAGTTCGTGAAGCGCAACTACCGCGCCGGCTGGGAACCCTGATCCCGACTTTTCCTCGCAACCGGCGCTCCGCTTCCGCGGAGCGCCGGTTTTTTGTTGTCCGTCTCCATCAAGCCGCCGGCGGGGCGCCGTGCTGGCTCACCATCCAGGTCACCCCGAATTTGTCGGTGACCATGCCGAATAACGGCGCCCAAAAAGTTTTCCCCAAGGGCATCTCGACCTTGCCGCCTTCGCCCAGCGCCGCGAACACCTGTTGCGCTTCTTCCGCGCTCATGTAGGCCAGGGACAGGGAAAACCCGGAAAACTTGTGCTCATTGTCACAGCCGTCCGAGGCCATCAGGATGCTGTCCCCCACGCGCAGGGAGACGTGCATGACGCGGTTTTCATGGCCGGGGGGCACCATGCCGGGGGGCAGGGGATCGGGGCTGTCCTTGAAGCGCATCATGAATTCCATGTGCGCGCCGATCGCGGTTTGGTAAAAGGCCACAGCTTCCTCGCAGCGGCCCGCGAAGTTGAGATAAGGTTCGATTTTGACTGCACTCATCAGTTCGATTGGGTTGGATTGACAGTAATGCGTTGGTTCATTTTGCGATTGGACGCACGGCGTCCAAATTCATTGCCAGTTGTCGGTGCGAAACGGCGTGGCGGGCAGGCCCGCGCCATTGACCAGATTGGCCTCCGGGTTGTCCTGCCAGGCGTAGCGCACCGCCGCGGGTTGCGTGACCGCCGGGCTGGAGACAATCACGGTTTGGCCTTGGATGCGGGCCGTGGCGGGTTGGAACATCTGGTCGGCGGCCGCGATCTGGAAGCCGCGTAGTTCGCCTTCCCGCGCCGCCAACCCGCCGTCCGCGTGCTGGAATTTCACCACCGCCGTCCCCCGGCGAAACTCCGTTTTGGCGGGGAGGGGGCCGGAGGTGGCCGGCACTTTCCGGTCGTACACCGTCCCCAGCGCCCATAGGGCCAGCCGCGCCGCCATGCCCTGTTTGTTCTTGGGATGAATATTGCCCGCATCGCCCAGGTCCACCGTGATCGCCATCCCCGTGCGCGGCAGTTCGAGGGCTTGGAGTTGTCCCTCGCGCACCAGGCACCACGCCTCGCCGCGCTCGTGGTAATTCGGCAATTGCACCCAGCCGAAGGGCAGTTCCGCCTCCCAATGGGCGCGCCAATCCCGGACCAACGCCACCATTTGGCCGTGGTACCGCCGCGCCTGTTCCGCGCTGTGGGCGTTCGCCTCGCCCTGGTACCAGATGATGCCGCGCAAACCGTAGGGCACCAAGGGCGCAATCTTGCCGTTGTATAAATCGCCCTTGCCGTCCCCCGGTTGTGCGGGTTGCCCCGCCGGGCTGATCCAGGATTCAATCGCGGTGGCGCCCACCGACGAATTGATCAACCCCACCGGTCCGCCGAGTTTCGCGTGCAACTCCTTGCCGAAAAAGTAAAGCACCGCGGAAAAGCGGCCCACGGTTTCCGGGTTGCAGACCTGCCAGGTTCCCGCGCAGTCTGACTGGGCGTTCGTCGCCCCCTTGGATTCCACCCTGAACATGCGAATTTCGGGCGCGTTGGCTTCCGCCTGGGTGGTGGCAAAATCCCGTGCTTCCCGGGCCGGTTGCGCCATGTTGGATTGTCCGCTCCCCAACCAAACTTCACCGACCAGCACATCGTCGACCACCACTTCGTTCTTCCCGTGCACCGCCAAGGTGAACGGACCGCCCGCCTTCAATCCCGAGAACTTCACGCGCCACCGGCCTTGCGCATCGGCCGTGGCGTGCTGCGTTTTGCCCGCCACACTCACCGATACCTTTTCCCCGGGGTCCGCCCAGCCCCAAACTGGCACCGACTTCCCGGCTTGCAACACCATGTGCGTCGAGAAAATCGCCGGCAACCGCACTTCGGCCAGGGCGTTGGCTCCGGTGAGCGCAGCCAGGCAGGTCAGGGCGAGGCCGGTCGAAACTCGGCGCCACCAACCGCATCTGAAAGCAAGGTGGGGAAATGGGGGGAAGTTAAGATTCATCAATATTGCGCCCGATTTTGCCCCGCCCGCCCGTCTCGTCAACCAGATTTGCGTTACCTTCGGCGGCTGAGTAAAAGTATCAGAAAATGGGCCATGGGACGGCTCACCGAGCTCGGCGCCGCCAACCAAGGTGCAGGACCTCAAGGGGCCGCCCACTCTCGAATCCGCGGTTCCTTTCGTGGTTAATAAAGCCGTGGTTTGCTCCCCGTCGCCCCGGGCAAAAAACTGGTGGCCGCCGGGCGCAATCAGTGGTTCCCTTAAGCGACGACCATGAAACCAATTTCTTCGCGCTGGTTGGGGCTTTTGAGCTGGATTGGCGGTCTGCTCGGGCTCGCCGCGCCCGCCATGGCGGACCCCGGTGAAGCGGCCGGCAACCGGTTGGCCTACCTGACGGAAACCGATCCGTTTTATCCGGGATTGAATTTCCCGCGCTTGACCACCCCGCAATGGATCGGAGAGCCCGGGGTGGAGGCGGTGGTCATCCTGGCCATCGATGATTTGCGCACGCCGGGCAAGTACGTGAGTTTCCTGGAACCCATCCTCGATCGGCTGGCGAAGATCGACGGCCGCCGGCCGGTGAGCATTTTCTGCAATGCCCTGGAGGCCGGGGACCCGCAGTTCCAAGCGTGGCTCCAGGCGGGACTTTCCCTGGAGGTGCACACATTGTCGCATCC
>CAIYZC010000157.1 GCA_903930565.1 uncultured Pedosphaera sp. | reverse complement strand
GCGGATGTCCCACCCGGGGGGATACGGTGGGGGCGTCATGCTGGAAAATCGACAAACCAAAACCGTGCGAAACCGCTTGCATCAGTCGGACGCCGGGCGTAGCTTGCGGCCTTCAGCAAGCGCAGGATTTCTTTCAGGATGCAAAAAATGACCTTTTACGCGCATACCGCCGTGGACAGGCAGGGGAAGCCGGACCCGGACGAGGGACGTTGGCAAAAGCTGGTGGACCACCTGAAGCAGGTGGCGGGCCGGGCGCGCGCGCATGGTTTGCCGCTGGGGGCGGACGTCGCACGGGAGGCGGAGCTGGCGGGCTGGCTGCATGATTTGGGCAAGTATGCGGGGCGATTTCAGGCTCGTTTGCGGGATCCGAGCATTCACGGCATCAATCACTGGGCGGCGGGGGCGACGCAAGCGGCCCAAGTCAGAGCCCGGGCGGTCGCCTTCGCGGTGGATGGGCACCATACCGGCATGCCCAAGGTCGGCGAGCTCCAACAAACCGTCCGCAAAATGCAGCAGGCGGACTTTCGCGTGGAGTTCTCCGGCTGTGCGGAAGCCGTCGAGGAATTGCTGGCGCGAATGCAACTCGAAGCCCCCACGCCACCAGCGCCTCCGTTGCGGCCGGCCGGGGAGAACCGCTTTGAGGAGGCGATGCGGGCGCGAATGATCTTTTCGTGTTTGGTGGATGCCGATTTCCAGGACACCGAGGCGCATTTCCGGCCCGGACAAGTGGCGGAACGAGTGGTGCCCGGTTTGCAGGAAGGGGCGGCGGCGGAGATTTTGAACCGGCATTTGACCGGGAAGGGCGGGGAAACGGAATTGAATCAGCGCCGGCGGCAGTTATTGGCGGAATGCCGGGAGGCGGCCAAGCTGGCGCCGGGCTTGTTCACGCTCACCGCGCCCACCGGAAGCGGAAAAACGCTCAGTTCGCTGGCCTTTGCGTTGGAGCACGCCCGGCAGCAGAACCAAAAATTGCCGAGTGACAGCCCGGAACGGTTCCGGCGCGTCATTGTCGTCATTCCCTACACCAGCATTATTGAGCAGACGGCCGAGGTTTACCGCGGGCTGTTCGAGCCGGAATTCGGCCCGGACTACGTGTTGGAGCACCACAGCGCGGTGGCGCCGCGGGAGCAGGCGGCGGATGCCGGGCGGGATGGCGAGGAGGCGCGCTTGCGCCGGGCGCGGTTGGCGGCGGAGAACTGGGAGTCGCCGGTGGTGGTGACCACGAGCGTGCAGTTTTTCGAGAGTTTGTTCAGCCATCAGCCCTCGGCGTGCCGGAAACTGCATAATATCGGCCGCGCCATCGTCTTATTTGATGAAGTGCAAACCTTGCCGAAAAATTTGATCCCGTCCTTGCTCTCCGCGGTCAGGTTGTTGACGCGGGATTACGGGGCCACCGCCGTGTTCATGAGCGCGACCCAACCGGCGTTCGGGGAGCTGCCGCCGGAGGCCCTGCCCTTCGGTTGGGAACCGCGGGCAATCGCCCGGGATGAGGGCGGATTGGCGGCGGCGCTCCGCCGGACAAACATTCAATTGCCGGGGCGTGACCAAACCACCACTTGGGAGGCAGTGGCCGGGTTGATGGCGGCCGAGCGGCAGGCTTTGTGCGTGGTGAACACCACGGCGGATGCGGCCAAATTGTTTGCGTTGACGAAACAACTGGCGCCGGAAGGGGTGTTTCATTTGTCCTCGCGGATGTGCCCACAGCATCGCCGGGAGAAGCTGGGGGCAATCCGCCGGCGTTTGGCGGCCGGCGAACCCTGCCGGTTGATCTCCACGCAATTGATCGAGGCCGGGGTGGATGTCGATTTTCCCGTCGCGTTCCGGGCACTGGGGCCGCTGGATGCGATTATTCAAACGGCGGGCCGGTGCAATCGCGAGGGCAAATTGCCGGCGCCCGGCCCGGTGATGATTTTTCGACCCGAGGAACACCGCCTGCCCCCCGGGGCGTACCGGGCGGCCGCCGGCATCACGGAAGCCTTTTTGAATTGCCGCCCGCAAGCACGCGATCAGTTGCACTTGCCGCAATTGTATGCGGACTATTTCCGGGAAATGTACGGCTTGCTGGGCCCGCAAGCGGCCCGGGAAGACCCGGCCTTTCTGGCCAGCGAGACGTTCGATTTTCCGGCGGCCGCCGCGGCGTGCTCCCTGATTGCGGAGGGCACCCAAGCCGTGTTGGTGAAGTGGACGGACCAAACGGGGCGCAATCCCGGTGGGGAACTGGCGCAAAAGTTGGTCCGGGAGAGGCATTTAACCGCCGCGGATTACCGGCTGGCCCAGCGCTATTCCGTGAATCTGTATCCCGCCGCATTCCGGGAAGCCCAAGCCCGGGGCTATGTTTACCAACCGGCCAAGGAGTGGGATCTTTGGGTGTGGAACTCCCAGTATGACGAAGCGCAAGGCTGGAAGCATCCCGCGTTGGAGGATTTTCATTGTTAAGCCGCACCTGCAATCCGAATTTCAACCCATGACCATCCATTTACGAACTTACGGCGACTTGGCGTGTTTTACGCGGCCGGAAATGAAAGTTGAGCGGGTCAGCTACCCGGTGATGACCCCGAGCGCGGCGCGGGGACTGCTGGAGGCGATCCTGTACAAGCCGCAGTTCCGGTGGGAAATCCGGCGCATCGCCGTCCGGAAGCCAATCGCTTTCCTGGCGTTTCGGCGGAACGAGGTGAAGTCGCGGTTATCCGTTCGCCAACCGGAGCCGCTGTTGGCCGACGAGGACCGGACGCAGCGCAATACGCTGGCGCTGCGGGATGTGGAATATGTGATCGAAGCGGAAATGCGGTTGACCCCGTTGGCGGGGTTGCCGCGGCGCCGGCCGGAGGAGCACGAAGAGCACGGCCACGATGCGGGCGGGGACACGCTGATGAAATATCTGGCGATGTTTCAGCGACGGGCGGAGAAGGGCCAATGTTTCACGCAACCCTGCTTCGGTTGCCGGGAGTTTCCAGCCTATTTCGAATTGGCGGATGCCGCGGCAATGCAAGTGGCCCCGGGGATCAACCGGGACGCGGACCTGGGATTGATCCTGTACGACGTGTTCGACCTGACCGTCACCGCGGAACAAGCACCGGGCAAGGTGGAGAAGGTCGCGCCGCAGGTGAGCTTTTTCCCGGCCCGCCTGGCGGCCGGGGTGGTCAACGTGCCGACGTGGGCGGCGATCCGCGCCCGGACGGGAGGTGCCGCATGATGCTGCAAGCGTTGATCGCCTACGCCGAGCGGGAGGGGCTGGGGGACTCCGATTTTGAAAACATCGGAGTGCGTTGGGGGATTCCGTTGACCCTGGCCGGGGACTTGGCCGGGCCACCCATCGCCCTGGAAGAAGGGGAGGAAGACAAAAAGAAGCGGCCCCGGCAAATGAGCCGGGCGTTCACTTCGGCCAATGAATTGAACCAAGGCACGAAGGCGCATTTCCTCTGCGACACGTTGGAGCGGGCGGTTTTGCTGCCCGATCCCAAAGCTCCGGGAAAGGCGGCGGCGCGCCGGGTGCAGAACGAATATTTTCAGGCCTTGTTGGCGGAAGCGTCCGCCGCCACGCCGGCGATGGCCGGCAAGCTGGCGGCGGTGCAGCGCTTTTTGCGGGAGCCGGCGCAGGTGGCGGAGCTGCACGCCGGGTTGCTGGCGGCCAAGGCCAAGACCACCGACAACGCGACTTTTTTGGTCGCGGGGGAAAATCTGCTGGCCGCCGAGGAACTGCGGGTGTTTTGGCGGGAACGCCGCGCCCGCCAAGCCGCGCTCGGAGGCGCGCAGGAAGACCGGATGTGTCTGGCCACGGGAACCACCGGCCCGACGCTGAAGACCACCGAAAAAATCAAGGGGGTGCCGGGAGGATTGGCCACGGGCACAAACTTGATCAGCTTCGACAAGGATTCCTTCTGTTCCCATGGCTTGGAGCAGGCGCAGAACGCGGCCTTGTCCGCGCCGGCGGAATTGAAGATCCGCGCGGCTTTGAATGCCCTGATTGCCAAAAGCCGGTCCCAAGCGCTGGTGTTTAACGACACGGTACACTTGCACTGGACCCGGCGGGCCGATTTGGGCGATCCGTATGAGTTATTAAGCGGAGCCGATCCGGAGGGGATCAAAGCCCTGTTGGAATCGTTTCGCGCCGGGATGCGCCCGGTAGATTTGGACGCGACTGAATATTATGCGGTGAGCCTTTCCGGAAACGGGGCCAGAATTGTCGTGCGGGACTGGCTGGAAAGCACCGTGCCGGAAATCAAAACCAACGTTGCAAAATGGTTCACGGACTTGGCCATCGTGGAGCCCGATGGCGGGCGGGTGCGGCCGGACTTTAAATTTGCCGCCTTGCTGTACGGCTTGGTGCGAGCCGAGTTGGCGGATTTGCCGGCGGCATTGCCGACCCAAATGCTCCGCAGTGCCCTGGCGGGCCTGCCCCTACCCCACGCGGCCCTCTTTGCGGCCCTGCGCCGGCAACAATTGGACGAGAACAAACTCAACCCCGCACGAATGGCGCTGATCAAGGCGTGTTTGCGGCGGATGGATTGCGAGAACTTGGGAAAATCTGAAACCAAACCTGACATCATGACTGAACAACTGAATCCTGAATGCCGGAATCCGGCGTATTTGTGCGGCCGGCTGCTGGCCGTGTTCGACCGCCTGCAGTATCTTGCCCTGGACGGGGTGAACGCGGGCGTGGTGGAACGTTTTTACGCCAGCGCGTGCGTGACCCCCGCGCTGGTGATGGGCCGATTGTTCCGCAACGCCCAGTTCCATCTCGGCAAAGCCGAAGGCGGTACGGCGGCCAATGTGACCAAAGACTTCGAGGAGATTTCCGCCGCCCTGGGCGCCAGCTTTCCGCCGACATTGGATTTGGAGGGGCAAGGCCGCTTCGCCCTGGGGTATTACCACCAAAAAGCCGAATACCGTCGGCGCACGGCGGAATGGAAGGAAAAGAACGGAAAGTCCAACCCCGCAAAAAGCGACCAGCCAGCCTGATTTTGAACCCGGTTTAACCAAGCACAACCAATATGAACCATCGCTACGACTTCGTTTATCTCTTCGACTGCAAAGACGGCAACCCGAACGGGGACCCGGATGCCGCCAACGCGCCGCGGATTGATCCGCAGGACATGCACGGGCTGGTGTCCGATGTGTGTTTGAAGCGCAAAATCCGGAACTTTATTCTGCTGGCCGGCGAAGGCGCGGCCGGCTGCGGGATTTTTGTGCAGCAAGGCAGCGTGTTGAACGAGCGCATTGCCGAGGCACACAAGGAGCTTGGGCACGACATTGAACCCAAGTCCGACAAGAAAAAGGCCAGCCGCGAGCAGGTTGGAAGAGCCCGAACGGAGATGTGCAAGAAGTTTTACGATGTGCGCACCTTTGGGGCGGTGATGTCCACCGGCGCCAATGCCGGCCAAGTGCGCGGGCCGGTGCAGATCAGTTTCAGCCGGTCGGTGGATCCCATTTTGCCGTTGGACGTGAGCATCACCCGCATGGCGGTGACCGAGGCTAAAGAGGCCGACAGCCCGAATCAAACCATGGGCCGGAAGAACCTGATCCCTTACGGGCTCTATGTGTGCCATGGGTTCATCAGCGCGCATTTGGCGGCGGAAACGGGTTTTTCCGAGGCGGACTTGCACCTCTTGTTCCGGGCCTTGTGCGGGCGGGCGGATTTGCACACCAGCCACGGTCCGAGCATGTTCGACAATGATCATTCGGCCTCCCGGGGCACGATGTCGCCGCAAAAGTTGGTGGTGTTCAAGCACGCCTCCAAACTCGGCAACGCCCCGGCGCACAAATTGTTTGAACGCGTGACGGTGCAGCGCAAACCGGAGGTGGCGGTGGCGCGGAAAGTTGGGGACTATGAGATCGCCATCAGCCGCGAAAACTTGCCCGCGGGGGTGGAAGTGTTGGAGCTTTTGTAACCCAGTGCCGGACACCGCCCAAACCGCCGCGGGCGCCCCGCGCGAAACACTGCCGCTGAGCCTGCTGAACGACTATGTCTATTGCCGGCGGCGGGCGGCGTTGAAAATCGTCGAGGGTTGGCGGGGGGCGAACGCGCACACCGAGCGCGGGGACGTGGTCCATGGGCACGCGGACCTGCCGGGTTATGAGATCGCGGCGGGCGTCACCTTGTTGCGGGCGCTGCCGGTGTGGTCGGAAGTGCTGGGCTTGTTGGGCAAATGCGACATTGTCGAAGCCAGTGTCGACGGTGGCCATCGGCCGGTCGAGTACAAGAGCGGCCAACGCAGACCCTGGGGCAATGACGACGTGCAATTGTGCGCGCAAGCGTTGTGCCTGGAGGAAATGTTCGGCCGACCGGTACCGCGCGGGGCGGTGTACCATGCGGAGAGTCGGCGGCGGCGGGAGGTGGAGTTCACGCCCGAACTGCGGGCGCAAACCGCGGCCGCCGCCGCCGCGCTGCACGCGCTGGCGGCGGCGGATCGGGTGCCCGCGGCGGAGTACCTGCCGGGCTGCCCGGAGTGCTCCCTGTTTAACCTCTGTTTGCCCAAGGCCACCGCGGCCGACAACCGGGCGGCGCGGCTGGTCCGCCAATTGTTCGAGGTCTGATTCAAAAACCCCACCCGCATGGCTGAAATCCAACAAAACACCCTGTATCTCACCACGCCGGGCACGTATGTGACGCGGGATCATTTAACCCTGCAGGTGGACGTGCCAGTGTATCCCGAGGATTTGCCCGCGCGGGAGCGACGGAAGGAACGCGCCACCGGGGCGCGGGTGGTGTCCATTCCGATCCACCATTTGGAATCCATTTGCAATTTTGGAGCCGCAACGATCACGGCACCGGCTTTGGACTTGTGCTGGGAACACGGGGTGGCGGTGAATTATTTGAGCGAGTTCGGTCACCTGCAAGCCCGGCTCACCGGGGTGGCGGACACCAGCGTAACTCTGCGGCGCACCCAATTCCGCGCCGCCGATGACACGGCCCGGGCCCGCGACATTGCCCGGCAGTGCATCGCAGGCAAAATCCAAAACGGGCGGAACAGCCTGCTGCGGGCGGCGCGGGAAACCAGTGTGCCGGCCGAGCGCGAGGAGTTGCTGGTGGTCACCGACACGTTGGCGGAAAGCGTGCGCGGATTGCCGCACTTGGCCGATTTGGAAGCCTTGCGCGGGGCGGAGGGCCGGGCGGCAAACGCCTATTTTAGTGTCTTCTCCCGGCTGCTCAAGCAACAGCGCCAGGATTTTGCCTTTGGCCTCCGCAGTCGCCGGCCGCCCCGCGACCGCATCAATTGTCTGCTGTCATTCTTGTACGCCTTGGTGCGGCACGATTGCATCGCCGCGTTGACGGCGGCGGGCTTGGACCCTTTCGTGGGTTTTTTGCACGTGGACCGCCCCAACCGGCCGTCCCTGGCCTTGGATTTGATGGAGGAATTCCGCCCCTGGCTGGCCGACCGCCTGGCGGTCACGCTGATCAATCGGCAGCAATTGGGCCGCGGAGATTTTGCCGAACGGGAGGGCGGGGCGGTGGAATTCACGGAAAACGGCCGCAAAGCGGTGATCAAAGCGTATCAGGAGCGCAAACAGGAAAGCCTGCAACACCCCTTGCTGGACCAAAACCTGCGGGTGGCGCAATTGCCGTTCGTGCAGGCGCGCGTCCTGGCCCGCCATTTGCGCGGGGATTTGGCGGACTATATGCCGCTCGTGCCCAAATGAGGCAGCGACCCGTCCGCAGCAGGCCCTCCGAGTGAACGGACGAACGTTTTATGCTGATCTTGGTGGCCTATGACGTGTCGACGGTGGAAAAACCGGGCCGGCGGCGCTTGCGCCGCGTGGCCCAAGCGTGCGAGGATTACGGGACGCGGGTGCAAAAGTCCTTATTCGAATGCCAAGTGGGGCAACAGGAATGGGTGCGCTTGCGCGCCCGGCTTTTGGAGGAAATGAAAGCGGACCAAGATTCCCTGAGGTTCTACTTTCTGGATGAGCGGGCGGCGCAACGCATTGAGCACCACGGCGTGGCGGAACCCCGCGATCTGACGGAGCCGCTGATTTTATGAGCCAGTTCCGCGAACCCCCAGTGGCGGGTTCGCCCGCAGACTTTCGCGGCTCCCACCAAAGGGTTATTCCAGGCGGGCTCGCCGCAGTTCTTTGACATTTTGCGGTCAAGGGTTTCCGCGACGCTGGCCACGTTCGCGGAAACCAGCTATTAAGTAACTGTGGCCCAGAGCTTTGCCTGGGCCGCGGTCGCCCCGAACTTCGGTTCGGGGCGCGGATTGAAACTCCGCCGCAATCTCCACCGCAAATGCGGGGTCCGCAGTCGCCCCGAACTTCGGTTCGGGGCGCGGATTGAAACTGCTGGGCCGGTGGATTCCCGAGCCGGTTTGCGAGTCGCCCCGAACTTCGGTTCGGGGCGCGGATTGAAACGCCTCAGGCACGAACGCCACCGCCCCGCGCCCATCGTCGCCCCGAACTTCGGTTCGGGGCGCGGATTGAAACTGGTTGATGCCCGGCCCGGCGGGCCGGGTCGGGTGTCGCCCCGAACTTCGGTTCGGGGCGCGGATTGAAACAGCCGGAAAAAAGCGCGCATGTCAACCTAGGCGGGCGTCGCCCCGAACTTCGGTTCGGGGCGCGGATTGAAACAGGTCGGGCGCACATTGACATATCCCGGCGAACTGCCGCCGGCCTGGACGGTGGCCAAGCTCAAGGGCAAGCACCCGTCGCAACCGTTCAATCCCGACGTGGCGAACGCTTTTTTCTGGGCCGGCCTGATTGAGGCCGGGAGGTGCGGGATCAGCGACACGGCGGTGGAAAACAACCTGCGGTATCTCCAAGCGCGGAACTTCATCGCCCGCCTGGGCCCGGCCAAGGGCGGGGCCTGGCAGGTGCAAGCGCCGAAGGCATGACCACGGTCATCACCCATCCGGAACGCACCACGCAGAACCGGGTCATCGCCTTGTTCCGGGACCGGCTCGGCTATCGGTTCCTGGGGAATTGGGCCGAGCGGATGGGGAACAGCAATATTGAGGAGGGGCGGAGAATGGTGAATGGTGAATGG
>CAIYZC010000156.1 GCA_903930565.1 uncultured Pedosphaera sp. | reverse complement strand
TTCGCCCCATACGTCGCCGTCCGCAAGTTGTTTCCGAACTGGTCCCCGCCCGCTGTCGTGCTGGTGCGGTTCCCAATGTTGTCAAACGCATACCCAAACTGCTCGCCCGGAACCGGCTGCCCATTGCTGAAATACTTCACCCCGCTAGTCACCTGCCCCAGCGCGTCATACCCATATAGCCAGTACGACCCATCCGCATTCGTCACGGACGTCCGCTGGTTCGCATTGTTGTACGCATACGCAAACGAGATCACCGGCGAGGCCGAGGGCGTCGAGGCGATCTGCGTCAGCCGGTTGAGATAATCGTATGTCTTGGTGGTCGTCATACGGGTGACGCCGTTGTTCTGGAAGACAATCTGGCTCACCAGCGGCGAATTGGCAAGGAAAGAATACGTCGCCGAATTGGTGCCGTCGGAGATCGTACCCATCCGCGACGCCGCATCGTAATTGTTAGTCGCGACGGATTGGCGAACTCCGCCGTACAAGGTGATCAAATTCGTCCGGCGCAGGAGCGCATCGTAGCCATTCGTCACCGCCCAGCCGTTCTGCGGACCGCCGGTATACGCCTCGATCCGGACGCTTCCGGCGTCGTTGAGGGTGAAGGCGGTCACAGCGGAGGCGTTGGTGATGCCGGTTTGGCGGCCCAGGCGGTCGTACGCGTAGCCCACCGCCGGCGTGGTCCCGTCGCTGTAGGTGGTGGTCTTCACTGCACCCGCGGCGTTGTAAGCGTAGGAGGTCACAATACCGCGCGCCCAGGCGCGCGTGTTGAGCCGTCCGGCGCTGGTATAGGTGTAGGAGGGGCCGTTGGTCGGGGAACCGGGATACGATTTGCCGTACAACCATCCTCGATAGGGGTCGTAAGCCCAGGTGGTAACCCTTGCGCCGGTCGCCGTCGCAAAATCCGCCCAATTCGTCATGGTGGTCATGCGCCCTTGGGCGTCGTAGCCGTATCCCACGGGGTATTGGCGCGAGCCACAGGTTTGTTGGATTTGGCCCAGCGGCGTGTACACATTGGTCACCCAGGTCGCGTCCGGCAGTTGCACAGCCACCAAGCGGAGCGACAGGTCAAAGAAGTTGCTTGTGACCTGCGAGGCCAATCCGCTCACGCAAGGGCGTCTGGCGACAAATTTGGAGCGTCCTTCGGCGGCTGGCGGGAGGAGCGTGCTTGCGAACAGGTTTGGAGATTTGCATGCACCCGATCTTGTGACCGCCGCGGAAATACTCGCTGCCGGGGTGTGGCCACACCGGTACCCATTTCCCGCGCGCCAAAGGTGCGCGATTCCTCAGCCCAGGCTGCCAGCCTGGGAGTAGCCCCTCCCGGAGTCCTGCGGCCTGTAGGGCCGCGACACGAGCGCGCCCGACGCCATCCCGCAACTCTACCACCATGGCGGCATGGAAAGAGCGGCTAGTGGCGATCCGTCAGCAGATCATGCCGGGAACCAAACTGGCCAAGGCCTGCGATTATGCGCTGGGGCAGTGGAGCCGGCTGGAAGTCTATTTGCAGAACGGGCTGTTGGAGATCGACAACCACTGGTGCGAAGGCGGCATGCGCCCACTGGCCCTTGGCCGCACGAACTGGTTGCACCTTGGGAGTGCGGAAGCCGGGTCGAAAGTGGCGGCCATCGCGTCGATCATGGAAACCTGCCGGCGCCTGGACATCCATCTGCGGGAATACCTGACCGAGGTATTGCCCAAGTCTGGCGGCTGGTCCATCAACCGGGTCGCCGAACTGACGCCCACCGCGTGGATGGAGGCCAAGGCCAAGCAAACCTGACATGCCGGTCAGCGTAGCTGCCGCCCGCTTTCGTGCCTATACGGGTTTGGCGATGCGGATACGCTTGATCAGTAAACGGTCACAGCAAGATTCCAGGACTGCGCCATTTTCGATTCGTTTTGGAGGGTGTTCTCTTTGCTGGCGCGCAACTCGGCGGGAGGGGCGAAGCCAGTTACTTTGCGCCAGACGAGACAAACGGGCGCAAACACTCGAAATGGCCATTGTCGGGGCGAGAAGTTCACCCCGTCCTGGGCCGATGGATGGCAGAAGATTAGCCTAGGGCGGGGGCCGATCGCCACCTCCCGGCCATTAAAAGTGTCTTCGTCAGGAGTACCTGCAATCGTGCGGAAGTCAAATACGAATACTGCCGCGATTAAGTAGGCAAGCGAAAGGCGTAAAAGCGCCAGCACCATCACTCGAGCAATAAGGTTCCATCTTTGCATATCATGGCGTCCTTCGTGTTGGGCTATTGCCTCCGTGACGTTTCTCTGTTGTTATTTGTGTGCAGGGGCTGCAGGAGCTCAAATCGTTGTAATCGCCATCCCCATCCTTGATCCCTTCGTGAAGCACAGTTGGATAGGTTTGTAGAACAGCTATAAACGCATCGCAGAAACTGCCATCCCCCTGTAATGTGGTGAAAAGAAGGGCCCCAAAATTGTAAGCGGTAGCATCATTAGGGTCAACGGTTAGTCCTCCCAATCCTTTGAGCCAGTTCGCCTCCGAAGTCAATTCTTGGGCTGTGTAGCCAGCGTGGCTGCCTACCAAACCGAACATTATGTTTCCAAGGATCGAACTTCGCACGCAACTGCCACACAAGGTGACGGCTTTGCCACATCCAGGTGTTTTGGGGTCTGGGTGCGATCCGCAGCTTGTACCGTTGTTGAAGGTAAAGAAAATCGGATCTTTGTATCGTTCGTTACCGTTCGCCCAGATAGTGTAGCTCCATAAGCCTGCGTTGGGTGTGGTCTTTTTATAATTATCCCAGCCAGTTTCCAGAGACTTAATCTCCTCGGATACCCAATCGTCAACAATCGCTCCACATTGCCCTTTGCACTTGGTGGCTTGGTTTTTCAGACCAAGAAAGTCAACGAAAGCAAATGGCTTGTTGTAGAGAAACCCATAATCGTTAGCCTCATTGTGATTAGAGCGAGCAAGTTGTTCCGAAATCGAACGAGAGTTGGCGGCAAAAGCGTAATCCGAGAAGAGCGGATCCCTGCTCATCCAGCTGCCGGTTCTTGGGCTGTTATAGCGAAACCCATAGTAAAAGAGATCGATCTCACAATCTTGGTATTTGGTTGAGAATCGAAATGGATTGGTGTCGGCCGCAATGCCCGTAGCGCGCTGCAGTTCCCCGAATGGCCCGTATTCATAGAAGGCTTCATTTATTCCTGTGGGCGCATCCAGCAAATCGAGCAAATTCCCATTGCCATCGTAACTCGCAAACTTAATCAGCGACCCGGCCGTGTGCTTCAGTGCAAGCAATCCGCCTGCTCCCCCCGCCCCTTGCATCGTCCCACTCAAATCCAATCCCCACAAATACGAACGAATCACGGCATTGTTCGTCGCATTCAGTTCATCCACCAAATTCCACCCATCGTACACAACGCTTTCAGCAAGATTTGTGGTCCAAGTGGTGCCGGTGTACGCCTCCACGGCCTTGGAAATGCGGCGCCACTTGGAATCATACCCAAACGTCAACCTCAGCTTCGAGGCCGTCGGCGCGTTGGTCAGGCTCACCATTTGGATCAGCCGATTTTCCGCATCCCAATGGTACGTCCAGCGGCCATCCTGCGTCAGGTTCCCGTCGGCATCGTAGCTGAATGCTTCAGGCGTTTGTTGCAGAAATGCGTTCCCGGTGACGGTGGCAACCAGATCGGTGGTGGAACTGGTGTGCGCCACCGCGAGATTGGTGATGGACTGCCATACCGCCGCGCTCGAATTTGTGAGCGCCAACGTGGCCTCGTAGAACGGGCCGTTCCGGTACGTGGGTTGGTTGTTCACCGTTACCGTCGCGTTCGTCACCGCCGATCCCAGAATATCCACGGCTCCAGGAACGGTCCGATTTGTATACTGGTTGTTCAGGTTCGCCCCGTAAGTGGCTGTGCGCAAATTTCCCCCATTCTGATCCCCACCGGCCGTGGTGCTCGTTCGGTTGCCGATATTGTCGAATGCGTAGCCAAACTGCTCGCTGGGAACCGGCACCCCGTTGTTGAAATACTTCACCCCGCTTGTCACCTGACCCAATGGATCGTAACCATACAGCCAGTACGTCCCATCCGCATTCGTTACTGATGTGGGTTGATTGGCGTTGTTGTACGCATACGCGAACGAAATCGCCGGGGATGCCGACGGCGTTGAAGCAATTTGCGTCAGACGGT
>CAIYZC010000155.1 GCA_903930565.1 uncultured Pedosphaera sp. | reverse complement strand
GGTATCCTCCAACAAGCCCCGCTGACGGAGATCGGTGAGCAGTGCGGCGATGGGTTGGTCCACTTGGTTTGCCATGGCGCCGTGGCCTTTCTCAAGGTCGCCATGCTGATCCCAGGGATTCGGCGGCCCGCCGGCGCCGATGCCGTTTTCCGAGAGACAACTCAGCTCCACGAAGCGCACGCCGCGCTCCACGAGGCGGCGGGCCAGGAGGCATTGACGGGCGTAGGCGGCCTTTTGCGGGTGCGGGTCGTCGAGGCCGTAGAGTTGGCGGGTGGCCGCGGATTCGCCGCGCAGATCCGTCAACTCGGGGACGGCGGATTGCATGCGGAACGCGGTTTCGTAATTGCGCACAGCGGCCTCCACTTGCGGCTCCCGGCGGGCGAAGGGGGCATCGAGGTCGCGCAGGAGGTCCAGGCGGCCGCGTTGGGCGGCGGCGGGTTCCCGGGGAGTCAAATTGGGAACCGCTTCCGGGGCGTCCGGGTTCAGAATCGAGGCCTGGTGCTGGGCGGGCAGGAATCCGTTGCTGAAGAGGCCCACGCCCCCGTGCGGGGCGACCGCGCCGCCGCTTTGCAGGACCACAAAGCCCGGCAAATTTTGGTTGTCGGTGCCCAAGCCGTAATTCACCCAAGCCCCCGCGCTCGGGAAGCCCATCACCGGGAAGCCGGTGTGGAAGAAGTAATTGCCCTGGGCGTGCTCATTGACCTTGGAGGTCATCGAGCGAATGACCGCCAGATCGTCCGCCGCGGCCGCCGCGATGCGGGGGAACAGGGAGCTGATCGGAATTCCGGATTCCCCATAACGGCGGAAGGTGAACGGACTGGGGAACACCTTGCCGTTGTTGTTGAACATGGTCCGCTCGATCTTCACCGGCATGGGTTGGCCGGCCAGTTTTTCGAGGTAAGGCTTGGGATCGAAGGAGTCCAAGTGCGACACCCCGCCCGACATATAGCAAAAGATCACGCGTTTGGCCCGGGCGCGGAAATGCGGCGGGGGCGTACGTTCCGCGGCGCCGAGCGCGGAAGGCGGCAGCAGCCCCGCCAGGGCGAGCAGGCCGAAGCCGGAGGAGCACCGGGCCAACATTTCGCGACGGGAAAGCGGGGTGGGCATGGCGGTTGGTCAGCGGAGAAAGATGAACTCTTTGAGGTTGAACAGGGCGTGACCGAGGTCGGCCCATTCCGAGGAAAAGCCGCCGGCGGCGCCGAGGTTTTGCAAGCGGGCCGCGATCGCCGCCAGCCGCTCCCGGGTGACGGCTTCCGCACGACGCTCGGAGTCCGTGTAGGCGGCGCGCAGGTCGGCTTCCGTGATGCTGCCGGCGTCCGCGCGGGCCAGGGCGGCCACTTCGGCGGCGGTGAGGGCGCGGTCGTAGAGCCGGGCGTGGAAGATCCGGCCGGCGAGGTGCTTATTGCCGCCGGGCTCCCCATGGCGGTTGCCGAAGAGCACGCGCGCTTCGCCGGCGGCGAAAGTCACCGGTGCCTGGCCACGGACGGGTTGACCGTAGGGCTCGCCATTGCGGTAAGCGGTGATGGTGCCGTCCTCGGCATAGACCAGCGCGAGGTGCACCGGATGTTCCCGCGCTCCGGTTTCCGCCGCGCCGCCGAAGGATTGGTAGCGCTGGAAAAACTCGCTGCCCGCCATCCAACGGCCGGGCTCGCGTTCCCCGTAAACAATGGCGTCAAAGACATTGCCACCCGCGTCCTGCACCGTCATCACTCCCCCACCCTGCTGCTGCAGATCGCTCAGTTGCACGACGACGGCCAGAGTTTTAGCGCGCAATGGGCGGGCGAGGGGCGGCGTGGCGACGTAACTACCCCGGCCATCGAGGAGCAGAGCGCCGTTTTCCACCTTGGCTTGGCCGAAGGCCTGGAGCGTTTTTTGGCCGGCTTGATCCAGCAGTCCGCGCGTGAAATCCCACTCGCTGAGCGGCGCCGGCGGAATGGGGGCGGCAGGGGCGGCATTCGAGCGACCCGCCCGGAGTCGTTCCGTGACGTTTTCGCGGATCAGCTCCGCGCTGCCGGCCAAGGCCGTTTGCTCCCCGAGGAGGCGCTCGCGGTCGGCGGTGATTTGTGCGCGCTGTTACCGGCTGGCAGCCACGTATGCTTGCAACAG
>CAIYZC010000154.1 GCA_903930565.1 uncultured Pedosphaera sp. | reverse complement strand
TCCCCCACGGGCAGTGGGTGGGCGAGCAGTGGACGCACGAAATCCGGCCCGGAAACCGCCAATCCCGCCGGCAATTCCAGGCACGTCAACAGGCGGTCGGCATCCGCCTGACGGAGCGCCCAAAGAAAGGTCTGGATGGCCGTCGCCGGCGTGGCCAGCCCGGCGTTGGCGATCGGCAGCGCCTCATTGGCGGCGGGTGCGGGACTGCGCAATCGTTCGTTCTCCGCTTGGAGGCGGTCCAATTCTTCCACTTGTCGCCGCAATTGGCGGATTTCGTTGCGCAACCGGGGCAGGTCCGCGCTTTCCCGACGCAATTGCGCCAATTCCTCGTCCCCCTCCGCCGCCGCGTTGGTGAGCCGGTTTACCCACGGCTCCGCCGGCTTCGTCGTTTCCGTCAACGAGGCGGCCAGCAGGCGGTTTTGCTCGCTTAATGCCGCCACTTCGCTGTGCCTCAGGCCGGCGGCGGCGAGAAAACCCGCCGCCGCCAGCCCCGGCCACCACCATCCCAAGGGCAGGATTCCGCTTTTCATTGAACCATGATTGTGCGGCCATTCACCACTTGGATGCTCCGGACGAATTGCGCGGCTGACAGTGATTGCACACTGCCATCGGCCAGTCCGACATTATGATGGTGCGGACAAATCACCAGCACCTCCTCCGGGCTCGCGTCCCAGGCATTTCCCGCCCCGGCGGCGGGGTCGGGTTGCGGGCGCCCGGCCGCGGGCAGTTGGTAACTGCTCCGCCCGGCGGCAACTTCGTCCCAGCTCTGCAACTGCGGCGCGGAATCCGACGGGCAATGCAGAATTCGTGGAGTATTTCCCAACTCGTTGGTCAGGCTGAGGAAATCCCGCGCAATGCGCCCGTTGTGATCATTGGCCCAAATCCGGAAGGCCAGGCCGATTTGCTTGAGATTGTTCACACAAATCACTCGATTGGCTTGTTCGCGGGCGGCGGCGCCCAAGTCGGTGTCCGCCACCGCTTGCACCGTCGCTGCGCGCGCCGCCCGCAACTTTTGGTTCTCGGCCTGCAAGCCGGGCAGGTTGGTCAACCGGTCTTTCAGCTCCGCCGTCGCCCCGCGGAGCCGGGCCGCCTCCGCCGCATTAGCCCGCCACCGGGCCAATTCCTCATCCTGCAAACTGTGCAACGGTGCCTCCGCGGGCGCTGCGGCCACCGCCCGCGCCGCGTCCAGTCGGGCGCGGAGGGCTTCATTCTCCGCCCGCAAGCGGGCCAGTTGGGCCGCCTCGGCGCCCAGGGCCAGGATGCCCCCGAGCACCACCGAACCAAACGCCAGGGTGGGAAACCACCGCCCCCAGCCCGGAGTTTCCGGCCGGGTGCCCGGCCGGTTTTCCCGGCGTGGGGCGGGCGGCAGGTCGGCCTGGAGCCGGGCGAGCAGTCCGGCGGGCGGGGTGGGGCGGGGGGCTTGCCGCAGCCGGTTTTCCAATTCAGTTTCGTTCATATGGTTTGCGGTTTGGTTTGGTGGATCGGCGGGAGCGGCTGCGGACGGGGCGCGCGGGCCCGGGCTTGCAGCTGGTCCACCGCGCCGCGCAGCCGGTATTTCACGGTGCCGACGGCCACGTCCAGCACCTCGGCGCACTCCTGCAAGGTCAATTCCTGATAGTAGTGGAGATGGACCAATTCCCGGGCCTCGGCGGGCAGTTCCTCCACCCACCGATACAACCGCCCGGCCTCGTCCCGTTGGGCCGCATCTTCGAAGGGGCTCGGCTCCCCGGCCGGGCATTGCTCCCACCAGTCCTCGGTTTGCACTTCCGGCAGCCTGCGTTGGCGGCGCCAATCGGCGTAAACATGATGGGCGATCCCGTGCAACCAAGTGTTCAGGGAGGATCGCCCGCCGTAGCCGGGTAGCGCCGCCCAGACCTTGGCGAAGGTCTTCTGCGTCAAATCCTCCGCGTCCGCGTCCTGCCCGCACAAACGGCGCAGAAAGGCGTAAATCCGGGCGTAAAACCGCGCCACGAACTCGGCCGCCGCCGCCGGTTCTCCGGCTCCGGCCCGCGCCGCCAGTTCCGCCATCGGATCCTCAAGGGTTCTGGTCATCATGGATTAGTCGCTCCCCGGGGCCGCCCTGGTCAAAAATCTTTTGCGTTTTTCTTGCCTCATCGGGAGTGTGCCTTACGGCCTTACCCTGCGTGATCCGAGAACGAACCGCTTGGACGTGTCCCTCCCCGCGGTTATGTTCGTGGCGTGAAATCGCTTCCGGATTGCCGGCTTTATA
Source organism: uncultured Pedosphaera sp. (assembly GCA_903930565.1). Lineage (GTDB taxonomy): Bacteria > Verrucomicrobiota > Verrucomicrobiia > Limisphaerales > Pedosphaeraceae > CAIXFN01. The sequence continues at coordinate 346 of CAIYZC010000154.1, read as the reverse complement.
CTTTTGTGGACACCGCCTACCTCCACGGCCGCCCCGCCGCCGAGGTGGCCCGGGCGCTCTGTGACGGCGGCTCCGACCTCATCCAATTGCGCGCCAAAAACGAATCCGTGGACACCGTGCGCCGCTTGGCCGAAGCGATCCTGCCCGTGACCCGCGCTGCCGGCGTGCCCTTGGTTATCAACGACCACCTCGCCGTCGCCCGCGAGCTGGGGGCGGAGTATTGCCATTTGGGACAGGAGGATTTTTTTGATGCCGGCCACGCCCGCGTGACCGAACTCTTCCTCCCCGGGCACACGGGCGGACCGGCTATTGGCCTGAGCACCCACGCGCCCGTTCAGGCCGCCCG
>CAIYZC010000153.1 GCA_903930565.1 uncultured Pedosphaera sp. | reverse complement strand
TGGGCGGCGCCCTGGGCGTTTCCGCAAACCGGGGAGATGGGGTTTGGCCGCGGGGCGTTGCACGGAGCCCTGCTCCCCCTGGCCTTGCCCAGTCTCTTATTGGGCAAGGAGGTGCCGATCTACGCCGTGCAGGGTGGCGGGAGACACTACAAAATTGGATATATTGTGGGCATCAACCTTTGCGGGCTGGCCTTTTTCGGACCGCTCTTTTGGCGGCCGAGCCGACCGGCGGAAGCCGTCAAAACCACCAATTCCGGTAAATCTCAATAAGGTTCAAATGACCACCTCCCCAATAGCGGTTGGCGGGCAGGGAGAAGCGCCCGGTGCCGCGGTCAAAAGTGATGCGTGCCGGTCGGGCGGGGTCGTTTGGGTCGTAGGCCGCAAATTCGGGCTGGTCGGTCGCGCCCGCCACCGCGAACAACAGCATTCCGTGATTAATGGTGAGGGCGGGAAATTGGACCAAATGCACCAAGGAGGTCAAGCCCCGGTCCAGGGCGGCGATGAGACCGGCGGCCGTAAGGGCTTGGTGCTCCCGCGAAATCGGAAACACCATGCGCCAGTGGCTGCGCAAGACATAGGAACGCCATGCGCCACCGCATTCCGCCTTGAGCAAGGCTTCGTGCGCGCGGCTGAAATCCCGCAGTCCGGCAAAGCCGGGAAAGACAATGCGACCGGCCGGCGCGCATTCCTGGCGCGGACTGCGGGCCATCACCCGGCGGACCCGTTGTCGACAGGCCAACTCGTCCAAGGGCGCCGGGTCCGGATCAAAGCGGGCATGATACAGGAATTGCCGCGCGGCCCGCGCCAGCACAAAGCAGCGGTGCGCGTAATCCGGTTTGGGGTGACGGGGTTGGAAACTCATGGCGCCGCGGGCATCCCGGTGGTATTCCCAGAACAATTCGTTGGCGAACGCGAAGCTGTCGCGCGCCAACTCGAAGCGCCGGGGGGCATCACTGGGGGGGGCGGCCATAAAACGTTGCGGACCCAGTTTAGGGGCGCGGCCAAACACTGACAATGCTTTACGAACGCTGGCTGGAAGTGGTGCGGGAACATGGGGATGAACGGGCGTTGCAGCACGCGGCTTCGGGGCGCGCTTGGACTTTTCGGGAACTGCGCGCCGCGGCCGAAGCTCAAACGACGCCCGCGGCGCCGGCATTTTTCCCCCGGGGCAATACACCGGAATTTCTGTTCACTTTGTTGGCGGCCTGGCGGACCGGCGGCCTGGCTTGTCCAGTCGAGCCCGACCAAACACCACCGACGGTGCCCCCGCCGCCGCCCTGGTGCCGGCATCTGAAAATGACCTCGGGCACCACCGGCGCCGCCCGCTTCGTCGCCTTCACGCCGGAACAACTCGCCGCCGACGCCGCCGATATTGTCGCCACGATGGGGCTGCGTCCGGAATGGCCCAATCTGGGCGTCATTTCAGCGGCGCATTCGTACGGCTTCTCCAATCTCGTGCTGCCTTTGCTCCTGCATGGCGTGCCCCTGATTCTCGCGGCTTCCCCGCTCCCCGAAGCCGTCCGTTCGGCGGCGGCGGGGGCGCCGAAGTTGACCTTGGCCGGCGTGCCTTTTCTGTGGCGGGCCTGGCACGAGGCCGGGGCGATTCCCGCCAACGTGGTCTTGGCCATTTCCGCCGGCGCCCCGCTGCCGCTCAACGTGGAGCGCGATATTTTTGAGCGTCGTGGATTGAAGGTGCACAACTTCTACGGCGCGTCCGAATGCGGCGGGATCGCCTATGACGACAGCCCGGAGCCGCGCACTGACGCGGCGCTGGCCGGCCGCCCGATGCGGCAGGTTTCCCTCGCGTTGACCGAGGCTGGCTGCTGGAGCGTGCGGGGTCCCGCCGTGGGCGAAACTTACTGGCCCGAAGCGGCAGCGGCCTTGGGGGGCGGCACCTTTGTGACCTCGGACTTGGGTGAATTGCGGGACGGCTGGGTGTATGTGCGCGGGCGGGCGGGGGACCAGATCAATGTGGCGGGGCGAAAGGTTTCCCCAGAGACCGTCGAACGCGCTTTGCTGGCGCATCCGCGGGTGCGGGAGTGCCTGGTGTTTGGCATGCCCGAGGCGCAGCACGGGCGGGGCGAGGCGATTGTGGCCGTGGTCGCCGCGGCGGCATCGGAAGGGGAGCTCCGGGAATTTGCGCGAGCGGCTTTGCCCGCTTGGCAGGTCCCGCGCGAATGGCGGTTGGTCGCAGCGCTCGGCGCCGGGCCCCGCGGGAAGCTTTCGCGCGCCGAATGGCGCCGGCGGTTCGCGCCGGAAACGCAGAAGGCTTGAAAATAGCCCAGCCCCACTTTTGGCGGACGGCAAGTGAAAGTCGGAATTCGCGAAGTTCGGAATGGAATGCAAACGGTTTGGCACCGCTTAACTCGGTTGACGAACCCTTGCGGTGGATGCAAAGTGCTAGCCGTGTTACGAAAGGCCGCCGGCACACGCCATCGAAACGGGATTGATTGACTGAAACGCAAGACCCTCGCGTTTTGGGTGGTATGCGGCTAAAGTCTTTTGCTTTGTAATTACGTATTTTGAACATGAATGATGTCAATCAGCCCGGGGTCCCGGAGTCGCCCAGTGAGGCGTCGGCTAACTCTGCTGGCAATCGCTCTGAAAAAAAGCTTAACAACCTCTTTTTGGATCCGAACAATTTTCGGTTTATTGAAAATTCGGAATACAAAGAAATTGCGGTGGAAAAGTTGACCGATCCGGTGGTCCAAAGAAGAACCGCGGGTTTTCTCATGGGCGAAAACTTGGAAAATGGGCGCGACCTTTTGGCTAGTTTCACCACAAATGGCTGGCTGAATCTTGAACCAATCCAGGTTAAGGAACTTCCCACGCGTGGGAAGTATCTTGTGGTTGAGGGCAATCGTCGCATAGCGGTGTTGAAGTACCTAAAGCGACGTTACGAGGAGGGGGGATATGAATTGGGAAATCTAAGCCCCGAGATTTTCGATAAAGTGCCGGTGGTCATGTACGAGGACGCGGGAGAAGAGCGGCATTTGGTGATCATGGGTTTGAGCCACATCAGTGGCAAACGCAAATGGCCGGCGGTGAACCAAGCTCGCGCGTTGTTCAAACTTCTCCATGACCACCGGTGGTCCGAAAACGAGGTTTGCGCGGCCATTGGGATGGAAAAGCGCGCATTGCGCCAGATCATCAGAACACTGGCGCTGTGTGACGCTTATATTGCCGGGGATTTTGGCGCTCAATTTAGGGCAGAGCAATACAATCTATTTAGGGAAGTAGTCAAAAGCCCGAATTTGCGAAGTTGGTTGCAGTGGGCGGAGGACGCCGAGCAACCGGACAACCAAGCCAATCTTCACCGGTTGTTTTCTTGGTTTTCGAGGGAAGAGGGGGACGAAGAGGGGGCGGAAGAGGCGGGACGCACCTCACCCGAGGCCGTAATCACAACGGGGGCGGATGTGCGGGAGCTCGGGAAAATCATCAACGACGAGAATGCCCTGCGGGCCTTGGATGAAACCCGGCGTCTTTCCGAGGCCACATATTCTAGTTCAATGATGATGAGGGACAAGTTGGCTGAAGGATTGCGGAAGATCAATGCCAACATGGACATTTTGTTCACCTACGCGACTAAACTGTCTGCTGAAGACTTGCAGAATTTGGAATTGGCGATGGGGAAGCTACGCGGGGTATTTGCGGCGGCCACCAAACAACCAGTCCTGGTTGCTCATCACCAACTTGGGGTGCCGTTCAACGCGATTCGACCGAAACACTTTTCGGACTTGACGATTGGTTGCTATCGGAGATTGCGCGATATCAACATTTCGGGCCTCCGGCGGATCAACCTCTTTGTCGGCCCCAACAATGCGGGCAAGAGCTCCCTATTGGAGGGTGTCCTCCTATTAGTCAGCCAAAATGACATTAACGGCCTCCTCAATGTGATTTGTCGACGTGCAAAACTTAACGGCGCGCCCCCCGCGACCTGGGTTAGTGAACAGATTGCACCCAAAGCAATGATTGCTGGCACTTATGGCGACCTGGGGGATCGGCGGGCGGAAGTAATCATCGAAAACCTGGCCAATGGCGAGGATTTGGATGACAAAGCTTTTTATCTCACCACAATTGAGATTTTCGCGCGTTATTGTTCCCAGACCCAACATTCTACCACGCACCTTTTCGAACAACGCCCGCGGGTAACCAAGTTCGGGAGTTGCCATGTTCTCTGCCCGGTAGTGCTTTCCACCCCTTTCACCCAACACGACCCGGAGTTGTTGGTCGATCTCTTCAATCGCAGTGTGGAAGGCGGGAGCAAGGAGGAAGTGGTGCGGTTTTTGCGGGAAAATGTGGACGCCAAATTCCGCGATGTTGACGCCCACACGGGGACAGGTGGGAAGATGTTTACGAGGTTTCGCGTGAAGCATGATGATTTCCTCGTGGCTCCCGATTTGGCAAGTTTTGGGGACGGGGTACAGAGGATTTTTCACATCGGTTTGCTCTTCGCATACGCGAGGGACGGAGTTGTCTTGCTGGATGAATTTGAGAACGGCATCCATCATTCCTTGCTGTCGGCGTTCGGAACGTTTGTCTATAAATTGGCGGTGCAATTCAACGTGCAGGTCTTTTTGACGTCACATAGCAAAGAGTGCGTTGATGCCTTGGCACGGTCCGAACTCCCAGAGGATGACCTCAGTGCTTACGCTTTCCGTCTCGAAGTTGGAGGCACGCGCTGCTACCATTATCCCGGTCCCAAGTTAAAATTTCTGATTGAAGAAGTTGATTTGGACGTGCGGGGAGCACAGCCTGGGGTATGAGGCCGATTTTTGTGTTTTGCGAAGGATCGCACGATATCGCCTTTTTGAGCCGTATTCTGCTTGCTCGCAATGCGGAACGATCTGAGAAGGCACTGCTAGACTATCCTTTTTGGTTGGCGGGCTATTTGATCGGCCGGTTGAAAGCTCGTGATTCCAGCGTGGCGAGGTTTCGCCGGAGTGGACCGATTTTACCTGATTCTCTGCCGTTGTTGGATGCTTCCTTTGAGTTGAATGGCGGGGAACGATTGCTGCTCCTTTTCAATTGTTCTGGCGACCAACGTCAAGCCGAGATCAAATCGATGATGAAGGCCATCATATTTTTAGCCGAGAATACAACGGACGCGATAACACGGATTCCCCCATTTGGATTTGTTTTGGTCCATGACGCGGACCACCACACTGCGGACGAGCGCGTTGCAAGTCTGCGGGAGGCCTACGGGCTGACCCTTGATCACATTTTCCCCAATTTCAACCAATTGCGGGCCAACGAGTTCCTCCGGCACCAGGATAATGGTTGCGGTTGTGTCATCTTTGGCGGGACTGACGGAGGCCCTGGCACACTTGAAGGCGTCTTAGAGCCAATCTTTCGGAGACAGAAGTCCGAACGCATTGACGCGGTTGCCGATTTCTTGGAGCGCCATGGCTTGCCTGCCTCAGAAACGCATAGTGTGTCCCAGCGCGCTAAAAGATCAAAGGCCATCCTGACGGCCGCTGGGCAAATTGAGTCACCCAGCGCCAGTCTCAGTGTTGTGATCCGAGAAACCGAACATCTGATTGCAACTGATCTGTTGGAAGATGATCGTTGCGCTCAATACCTCCAAGTGTTGACTGGAGTTTGATTATCTGGAAGATGCCCTTTTGTGGTCGGATGAGTGGGTGGTGACTTGAGGGGCCGGGCGGCCGGCTCCTCAAGCCGTGCCGGCGAGAGTCAATTCGGCGGACAGGACTTGGGCGTCGCCGACGAACGCCTCCGCCCGGGCTTGGAGGAGGGGCCCGAAGCGGCCGGTGATCCGGGCCTCCAGGCGAACCACTTCACCCGGTCGGACCGCGCCCAGAAACTTCACACCGCGGAGCGCGGCGAGTTTCAAACCGGGGAGTGGCGGGGTTTGCGGATCGCTTTGCGCCACCACGCCGGCCAATTGGGCCGCGGCCTCGACCAAGAGCACACCCGGGACCAGCGGATCGCCCGGGAAGTGGCCGCGCAACCACGGTTCATCCCCGCGCACCAGATATTCGCCCCGGCCGCTCCGTCCCGGGTCCAACTCCGTAAGCCGGTCGAGAAAGCGGAACTCCGGGCCGTGGGGCAGGCATTCCAAGGCGCGTTGAAGCACGTCGTCGCCGCTCATTTGGCCAACGGGTTGGTCACTTTGAAATCCGCGGGCGCCTGCCACTGGAAAACCTTCTGGTCCAAGGCCGGATTCATGACGGCGTTGGTGAAGACGCTGCTCATCGACGAACCATCGACAAACACCAGTTCGGTGCCCAGCAGCACAAAATCATTCGTCGCCAAGGTGATTCCCAACTCCGGCATCCATTGCCGGGCAAAGTCGCTCCGCGGTTGGAGTTTCAGCCGCCAGGCGCCGTTGGTTTCGGTCAGCGCCAAAAGGTGAAACTGGGAGGCAAATTCGCGCTGGTCGCGCGGAAAACCGGCACTGAGCAGCGCCATGGATTCGCGCCACTCGCGCGGAGCGGTGGCATCGAGGGCGTAATGTTCCGCCCGTTTGAGGCGGGGATAAATCAAGTACATCTCCCCTTCGTGGCGCAGGGCGATGGTCTGGGCCGGCGTTCCGAGTTCCCAGCGGAAGTCACCCGGCGCGGCGAAGCGGAGGCGCCCGGGGGTGATCAGCGGCTGAGTCAGCGCCTTCAGGTGCCGGGTTTGGATGAAGTCCGCGGACCAAGTATGGACCCCTTTTTGCGCGGTGAACCAGCCCTCGAGGACGGCGTTGGTATCCGCGGCCCGGGCGCCGAAGGCGCCGCAATAGAGGCTCAAGATGAGAAGCAGGTGGCGCATTAGACGGGGGGAAGTGGGGAGGGCCATACGGGAACGAAATGGAACCATTGGCTGGCATCCTGCCGGATGGCGGGTTCAAAGACACGCACAATTTCCGCCGTCAATCGCACCCGGCCGGCCCGGTTGCCGATGGCGGCGCGGTCATATGCGAGCTCGGGAAAGATCCGGGCCGCGTAGCCGTCCGCGCGGCGCACGATGACCACCGGCAGGAGGGCGCAGCCGGAGGCGCGGGCGAGTTCGGCCGCGGCGATGGAGGCGGTGAACGGCCGGCCAAACAGCTGCACCGGCACGCCGGTGCCCGCGGGGGGCCGGTCCACCAGCAGGGCCACCGTGGCGCCGGCCGCCAAGCGTTTGATGATTTCCAGGATGGCGAACGGATCTTCGCCGATGACGAGAGTTTCGACGCCCCAACGGGCGCGGGAGGCCTGACGCAAGGCGGTCAGCCGATCGTCCGGTTCCCGTTGGGTGAGGACGAGCAGTTTGAAGCCGCGTTCCGTGAGAAAGGCGCCGCCCAGCTCCCAATTGCCCAAGTGCGGGGTGATCAGAAGCACGCCTTTGCCCCGCGCCTGAGCGGTGGTGTAGTTTTCCCAACCCTGCCAGGCCGAGAACCAATGTTTCCCGGCGACGCCGCTCTCGTAACGCCAGAGATCGGCCAACTTGAGCGCGAATTGGGTCACCAGTTCCCGGGCGGCGCGGGTGGCGGCAGGGCGGTCATGGTCCAACACCGGCAAGAGATTCTCCACGACCACCCCGCGTCGATGCGCGGCGAACCGCCAGTAGAAGGCGGCGCCGCAGCGGGCCAGGGCGGCGGACCAACTCGGCGGGAGCCGGCGCGCCACCGCCAGGCCCCAGCGCCAAAGGCGCTCCCGATAAAGTTGCGAGGGGGCGGATTGTGGGTGCGTCGGCCCCAGCAGCGCGTGCCACCAAACCGGCAGCGCGAAGACGGAGAGCAGCACGTTGGCGGCAATGCCCACGGAGCAAACGCGGCCGAGGCCGGCCATGCCGCCGTTGCTCGACAGGCCGAGGGAACCAAAACCCGCCACCGCCGTGCTCCCGCAAAGGAGCAAGGCCCGCCCCACGGATCGGCGGGCCGCCGCCAGGTCGCCAGCGTGGCGCCGCAGAGCCAATTGCATAAAGATGCTGTAGTCCACCCCGGTCCCCAAAACCAACGGGAGCGCCATGAGGTTGAGGACATTCCAGGACCAGCCCGCGGTTTTCATCACGGCCAGCAGGCAGATGCCACTGAGGCCCAGTACGGCCAAACTCAACAACACTTCCGTCCATCGGCGGAACGCCAGCCCGAGGGAGAGCAAGATGAGCGCCCCCATCGGCAGCAGCAGTTTCCACAGATTCTTTTTGACGGCGTCCAACACCGTTGTGCCGAGGATCTCCCAACTGGAAAGCCACACGCCCGCGGCGGGCAATTCGGCGTTCAGCGGCGCAAAGGATTCGGTGCCTCCGGTGGGGAACAGGAAAGCGGCGGCCACCACTTGATTGGACTCGCGCGCGGCGATCCGTTGAAAAATCCAGTCGCAAAGTTGATTGCTCGGCCAGAACACCGCCGGGCCGGCGACCGCCCGCCGCCAAGTCTCCATCACGCCGTTCATCATGCCCAAGGCTTCCGGGGTGAATCCATTCGTGAGCACGGCGGCGCGCAGCGTGGGCAGTTCGGTTAGCAACCGGCCGATGGCGGCGCGGTTGGCGGTTTGGCGGTCGGGCCGGGGCCAGAGCATCAAGGGCGAAGCGTAGCCGCTGAGCAGCCCGTTGGTGACCGCGCGCTCCAGAACGGGTTCGATGACCTCCAGTTTGCGCGCGACCTCGCCCTCATCCCGTCCCGCGGCCACCAGCCAAAACGGCTCGTGGGCCTGGCCGAGGTTCTGCTTCAGGGCGGCCAACGCCGCGTAGGCCTGGCTGCCCCGCGGTTCCAAGGCCTGGGTGCTCGCGTCCATGCCCGGGAGTCCGCGGGCCAAAACCGCCGCACTGACAACCACCACCAAGGCCGTGCCCAGCACAACGAGTTGGGTGCGCAGCGGGTTTGGCGGGGCGGACGGAGGGGCCGGGACGGCGGCCACTGCCGCGGACGGCGGCCCCATCCGGTCGGGGAACAACGGGGGCAAAAAGGCAAAGATCATGACCAAGGCCGCCAAGGCCACGCCGATGCCCACCAGCGAGCCGAGCTGCCCCAAGCCGGGCAGGCCGCCGAAATTCAACACCATGAACGCCGAAATCGTGGTCACCGCCGCCCAGAAGATACTGGGCGCGATGGCCCGGCGGATTTGTGGCACGGTCAACTCCGGTTGCGCGAGCGCCTCCTGGTAATGCACCACCGCGTAATCGACCGCCAACCCCAGCAGAATTGCGGCGAAGCCCATGCTGATGACGCTGACCGTCCCGAAGATCAGTCCGCCCAGCGCCAGGGTGGACGCCAGAATCACCGCCAGCAACGTCAGCAGCCAGAGCATGGGTTTGACGCGGCGGTGGGCGAACCAAAAGAGCAGGGCGATGATGACCGAGGTGCCCACGACCGAGGAGGTGATGTCATACCGCATCCCGGCGGAAATCTCCGCGACGAAGACCGGCCGACCGGTGTAACCGAGGTGGCAGCCGGGGAAGTCCGCCCCGGCATCGCCGACCGCCGACTGGATGGCCTGCAACCAGGCGGTGCATTCCCGGTAACCGGGGAGGTCGTGGCGCGCGCTGATGAAGACGGTGCGAAAGGCGCCATCCGGGGAGGCGAACATGGCGGAGCCGCGCCCCAGCTCCGGCATGGCCGGGCCGATCGGCAACTGACTGAACCCGAGGGGATCGTAACTCCACTGCGCCAGATCCTGCGGGGAAAGCGTGGTGGCCAGCCGCTCCCGCGTGGCGGCGAGCGTTGCGACCAGATTAGTTTCCGCGAGCCCGGTTTCCAGCGCCGCCAGGATTTCGGGGGGTTGATTCAGCCAGAGATAGGCGATCAGCTCGGTGGCCTGCTCCGGATGCTCCAGCCAGGGCGGCTGCCAGTCGACCGCGGCCACGAGGTTGGTTTGCGGGCGCAGTCGTCCCGCGATCGTCCGTGCGGCGCGTTCCGCCCGCGCGGCATCGGGGGCGCTGATGGTGATAATCAACTCGCGCGCGTTGGCAAAGTGTTGCTGGTAGATTTTGAGTCCGGCCACGGCGGGCACATCCGCGGGCAGCAAATCGAGGGGATCCACGTCGAAGCGCAGCCGCGCCAACCCCGCGAGGAGGGGGATCAGCAGCGCGGGCCACCACCAGCGGAACCAGCGGGGTTTCATGGGAAGAACGCGCCTTCGAGGAGTTCGCCGCTGCGCGGGTTGGCCAGCCGCCAACGTCCGTCGCCCAAGGATTCGAACCGCCAAGGTTGGGGGGCGTCGCCGCCGGCGACCGCCGCGGGCAGTTGAAACCAGAGCCAGCGCGCGGGCGGACGGCCGATCCCCGCAACGCGATACGGGCGGGCGCCGAATTCAATCTGCCAATGGTCGCCCGCCGTCTGGGCCGCCACGATGGGAAAGGGAATTTTGGAGAATTGCACCACGCAATCCCCGCGGGGGTTGGAAGCGAGCAGCAACTCGCCCGCGATTTCGGGTTGGCCGGCCGACCGGGTCCACAGGGCCTGACCGCGTTGCAGCTTCCAGCCCGCCGTGGACAGATCGACGCCGGGCAGGGGGGCGGGCGTGCGGCAACCGGCGCTCAGCACCAGCAACCCCAGGCACAACCAGCGCGGAAAGCGGAGAAAGGATTCCAAGGCGGGCCTTTGATTAAGGATGCGCGGCCTCCCCGCGTTCCCGCCGGGCCACCGCGGCGAAGGAGAGGCGGGGGACCAGCGCACGGTGCGCCTGCAGTTTCACCAGGAAGAAAAAGTAACGGACCCGCCAGCGCAGGTTCCAACCGCCCTCCAACTGGCCGGCCAGCATCGCGATGATGGCGTCGGGCAGGCTGGCGTGGCGCCGGGGCTGCAGAAACAATTCCATGAAGGGAGTGGTGTAATAGTTCTCCACCATCTTCCAGTAAAAGCGCATGCCGGCGTTGACCCGTTTCTCAAATTTCCGCATTGGCCCGGCCAGCTCGTCGGCGGGGCCCCGGGCCCCGAGCACGACTTCGGCCGCCAGTTTGCCCGACCACATGGCCAAGTAGACCCCGGCGGAAAAGATGGGGTCCATGAAGCCCGCGGCGTCGCCGACGCGCATCGTCCGAAGGCTGACGAGCCGGCGGTTGACGTAACTGAAATCCGTCGTGGTGCGCACGGGACCCGCCGCGGCGGCCTGGCGCAACCGTTCCCGCATCACCGCGCTGGATTGGTGCCAGCGTTGGAACACGGCCTCGGGCTGGCCGCCCTGCGCCGCAAATTCCTCCTTGTCGATGACCAGGCCGACACTCGTTTTGGTCGCGGACACGGGGATGATCCAAAACCATTTGTTTTCCAGGCGCACGATGATGGTGTCGCCCGCGGCCTCCCCGGCGTCCAGGGCGACGCCGGTAAAATGAAAAAAGATCGCGATTTTCTTGTGCCGCGGATGAATCACGCGCACCTGCTCCTGGTTGCCGGTGAGGTTGGTCCGGCCGGTGGCGTCAATCAAAAACGCGGCCCGGAAGACATGGTGCTTCCCCTCCGGATCGACGGCCTCGACCCGCACGCCGCCCTCGTCCGCGGTGGATTTGGTGACCGACCACCCCTCCCGGACATCCGCGCCGAGAGTTCGGGCGTGTTTGAGCAGGATATGGTCGAAGAGGGCGCGCTCCACGGAGAAGACTTCGGGTTCACTACTGAAGCGGCCGTCGCGGAAAGCGTAGCGGGTGGAGGGGTACCCATTGCCCAAACAGAACCGGGCGGCGAGCTTGCGCGGGAAACCCGCCGCTTGGATCGCGGGCAGGACGCCGAGTTCACGAAAGATGGCCTGATTGCAGGGCAGGAGGGATTCGCCGATGTGAAAACGGGGAAACACTTCCTTTTCCAGCACCAACACACGTTTGCCAGCGCGCGCCAAGTAGGAGGCCGCGCTGCTGCCGCCCGGGCCGCATCCCGCCACCAGCACATCATAGTCGTTTTCCATGATCTTTGTTTATTTTGGGGAGGGAGCAAATTTAACGCAAGGATTACATTCCGACCCGCCATGAAGGCAGGGGAGGCGCGTTTTGCCAGCCGGAGTTCAACGCCGGGCCGAATACTTGCTCAACACCGGTCCCGTGGTGGTGCGCACGACCGCTTGTAGGCCGGAGGCTTCCAGCGCGGCGAGGATGACTGGCGGCGGCACACACTCTTCGATGGTCGCCCAGTAGTATTGCATGAGGCGCAGCGTGGACTGGTTCCGCCGCCGCAGCCAGCCCACCCACGGCACCACTTTTTGCATGTACAGCCGGAGCAATCGACGGGCCGACGCGCTGGCCGGCCGCGTGATCTCCAAAATCAAGACGCGTCCCTCGGGGCGCAAGACCCGGCGGATTTCCGCAAACAAGGTCCGCAGATCCTCCACATGGCGCAGGGCATAGCCCATGCATACGAAATCAAAGGAAGCGTCCGGGAAGGGAAGCGCCTCGCCCCGGCCTTCCAGCAAAGTTACCCGGTGGCGCTCGGGATTTTGGGCCAACATGCCGCGGCTGGGGTCCACGCCGGAGACGTCGGCGGGATTCAACCCCAATTGCAGCGCCGCCCGAATCATCAAACCTGTTCCGCTCGCGACATCCAGCAAGCGCATGCCGGGCCGCAATCCCGCTTCGTGCAGGGCTTGTCGGCGATACTTGCGATCCGTCCCGAAGGACATCATGAAACTCACCCAGTCGTAGTCCGGGGCGGCCTCATTAAAGAGTTCGTCGATGAACTTTTGCCGTTGCTGGGTCGCGGAATAAAACTCGTCCAGCGGGCGGTGGGGCGAAAGCGGGGTCGGGGCCATAGGAGTTTGGGGTGATTTAATCATTAAGTAAACCATTCGACCGCCACCGGGATGCGGCAACCACGAATCGGATTGAAAGCCGGGGCGCCCATACGGGTTGCTTCGTCGCGGCTCCGCGTCCGCCTGCCGCCGCCATCGCGGCGCAGGCGTTGCCATGAATGAATTTGATATTGAGCGCCAAAGTAAATCGGAGCAATGCTGACATTCCCCCACGGTTATTCCCCCGGGGTGCGCGCATGAAAGATAGTTGCAATCGAGCGTCCCGGCGGCCGCGTCCACCCCGCGAATGTCCCATGGAAGCGGACGCCATGCAGGCCAGGCGGGGGGGACGATCGACGCCGTCGCGCGGCGAATGTTTCAGGGCGCTCCTCCTCCCCATTGCGGCACTTGGGCAGCTTAACCCGCCTTTGCCCCCAACCAGGCGTGTTGGGAGCGGGCGCGGCACGCGCCGCTTTTGACGTCAAAGGCCGAGTGAAGCCGGGCTAACCAAGTTGGAACTGGGGGATGGGGAGAGTCTCGCCGTCGCGGAGGGCGGATTGGTGGGCGACGATGCCGGGGACGGTGAGATTCAGCGCCATGGCGATGTCGATGAGCGGCCGGCGGTTTTGCAAAATGGCGGTGACGAACTCGTTCATCAGGTGTCCGTGCGAACCCCCATGGCTGCCGGGCGAAACGCCGGGCGGCAAGGGGGGACGCAAGACGTTGGGGAGTTGCGCGGCGGGCAGCAGGCCTTCGTAGCGCCCGTAGAAAGTGCCTTTTTGGCCCCGGACGCGGCCCATCTCGCCGCCCGCGCCGGGGGTGTCCCAACTGACGGCCATGCGGGCGGTGCCGCCCTCGCTGGTGCGAAAGAGGGCGATCTCGGTGCCGAAAGCGTTGTGATAGGGGTTATGGGCGGGTTGCAGGTGTTCGATGCGGCTGGGCATGCCCAGGCAGGAGACGCTGGTGAAGCGTTGGCCGGTCACGCAGATATAATAGGCGTTGGAATGGGTGGGATACCACTGCGGCGGCAAACCCACGCGCCAACCCTTGTAGGAGTCGATGGGTTGTTCCATGTAGTGGTAATACTCGCCTTCCGCATAGACGAGCGGGCCGAACCCGCCGGCTTGGTAAATGCGGCGCATGGCGTGCAAATCCTCGTGGAAGCAGGAGGTCTCGAACAGCATGTAGTGGCGGCCGGACGCCTTGACCGCGGCGAAAAGTTCCTCGGCGTCGGCCAGGGAACCGAACACGGCGGGCACGGCGCAGGCGACGTGCTTGCCGTGTTGGAGCGCCAGGCGGCAGTGGCGGGCATGGCTCGGGGCGTCCGTCGCCACGAAGACCGCTTCGACCCGTTCATCACGGACAAGTTCCTCCAAGGAGGGGTAGGTCTTCGGGCAGCGGGTGACCCGCGCCAACTCGGCGCAGCGGTCCGGCAACAAGTCGCTGACGGCGACGACTTCGACGTTCGGGTGGTCTTGGAAACCGAATTCCGCCGCGAACCGGCAAACCCCGTAGCCCACGAGGCCGACGCGGAGCCGGCGATCGGAGACGGGCCGCCAACCTTGGGAAGCGGCGGCCGAGGCGGGGGTGGCTTCGAAACCGGGGATCGCCGGCCGCGGAGGGACCTGCGCCCGGGCGGCGAAGTGGCCGGTGCCAAGCCCGGCGGTGGTTAGACCGGTGCCCACAACATGCAGGAAACGGCGACGTGGCAAGAGGTGGCGGGAAGCGGACATGGGGACAATGAAGCACGCCCTGGACCCGGAGCACAATTCTGAAATTGGGTGGGAACCAAATTGATTCATCGGAAAGCGGGGGTTGGAGATTGAAGCGAGGCGGTGGCGGCGTTAGGGTGGGGGAGCTTGATACAACTATGATGGCGCATGGCTTGAACTTTTGGCGGGCAACCGGTCGCGCAGTGGCGGCGGGAATGCTGTTGGCACTCGGATGCGGGAAGTTGCCGGTGGTTCAAGCCGCGCCGGTCGAGGATTCCTTGGCGGACCAACTGGAGCGCGGACGCCAAGTCTACGTGAAGAACTGCTTCATCTGCCATCAAATCAGCGGCCAGGGGGTGCCGGGATCGTATCCGCCGCTCGCCAAATCCGACTTTTTGTTGGCGGACAAGGAACGCGCCATCCGCATCGCCTGCGAGGGTTTGGGCGGGGAAATCGTGGTCAACGGCACGAAGTACGACGGCAATATGGCGGCCGTGGTCCTCAACGACGAGGAAGTTGCGGACGTGCTCACCTTTGTGCGGAATTCCTGGGGCAACGCGGGCGGCCAGATTGCGGCCGCGGAGGTGGCGCCGGTCCGGGCCAAGACCGCCTATCCCACGTTTGAGGCCATGCAGAAGGCCCTGACCTATCCCCCGTTGCCGGCCCCGCCCGCCGGGTTCACCGTGCGCGAGGTGGCGCGGATGCCGGCGAACATGGTGCGCTTGGCCAGCAATGGCGAGGGCAAGGTGCTCTACGCCCTGAGCCAGAACGGGGACGTTTACCGGGTGAAAGTCGCGACTGGCGAAATCCGCCAATTGCTCCGCGCGAAACGCTATTTGGAACACCGGCCGGACGATATCGGCGGCCCGGTGTTCATTCTGGCGATGACGATGGACAAAGAACGGCGGTTGTACATCGCGTCCAACCAGCTGAACGGGGAACACCGGCCGATTCAGAACGTCGTGACGATTTACCGCTCGACGGCGGTCAACTCCGACGGGGATCCGGACGAAATGAAGCCGTGGATTCAGACTTCCTACCCCGGCAGCCCCGAGTACATGCATTGCGTGGAGAACATGGCGTTCGGTCCCGATGGCTATTTGTACGTGGGCAACGGGGCGCGGACGGATGGCGGAAGGGGCACCACCGACACCAACTATTTCCAGGGCGGGGAAACACCGATGACCGCCTGCATGTGGCGCTTCGATCCCCGGGCGCCAAAGTCCGAGCCGGAGATTTACGCCCGGGGCCTGCGCAATCCCTATGGTTTTTGCTGGAACGAAAAAGGCGAGATGTTCGCCACCGAACACGGACCCGATGCCGACGCCCCGGAGGAACTCAACCTGATCGAAAAGGGCAAGCACTACGGGTTCCCCTACACGTTCTCCAACTGGGGCGCGCGCAAGGCGTACGAGTTCACGCCCGAGCCGCCGGCGGGATTGGTATTCACCCCGCCCATTGTCAACCGCGGGCCGGCGGGGGGTTTCTACGATGGCCGGCCGATGTACACCTTTGACCCGCATTCCGCGCCGAGCGGCATGGTGTGGTTGGGCGCCGATTTTCCGGAAGGCTGGCGCGGCACGCTGGTGCTGACCCGGTTCGGGAATTTCATCCGGACGCCGCGGGACAACGTGGGGTATGATGTGTTGCAGGCCAAACTGCAGAAGAATGCCCAAGGCGTTTACGAGGCGGAAATGCACACGGTCCTGGCGCCCTTGGGCCGGCCGATCGATATTCATCAAAGCGGTCCCGGGCATTTGTACATCGCCGAGTTTTCGCGCGGCACGAACAATGCCGCGTCCTATTCGCCCTCCGGCCGGATCATTGAGCTGGCTGTGAAGGCGGCGGGAAAATGAGGCGCGGACATGGGGGAAATTCCGGGCTTTCCCTGCCGCGGGGCAGTTGGTAGCATCAGCGACAGAATCTGATCCCATTTGAAAGCCTTAATTTCGACCTCTACCAAGCGGACCGAGCGGGTGTTCCTGATCGGCGTGGAACTCAAGCAGCGCACCGCCTTGGAAACCAGTGATTCCCTGGCCGAACTCGCCGAACTGGCGGAGACCGCGGGCGGCGCGGTGGTGGGGGAGGGGACGCAGCGCATGGAAGCCCCCGTGGCCGCAACCTTTATCGGCACCGGCAAGGCGGAGGAATTCGCCCGCGAGTGCCGGGCGGACAACGTGGACACGGTCATTTTTGACGACGAACTTTCACCGGCCCAAAGCCGCAACTTGGAGTTGGTTTTCGAATGCAAGGTGCTGGACCGCACGGCCCTAATTCTCGACATTTTCGCCCAGCGCGCCCGCACCAAGGAAGGCAAACTCCAGATTGAGCTCGCTCAATTGCAGCACCTGCTGCCACGGCTGACGCGGTTCTGGGGGCATCTTTCCCGCCAGAAGGGCGGCATCGGCATGCGGGGTGACGGTGAAACCCAGTTGGAAACCGACCGCCGCCGGGTGCAGGATCGCATCTCGCGCATCGCCCGCGAATTGGACGTGGTGCGCCGCCAGCGGGCCACGCAACGGCACGGCCGCCAGCGCAACCTCTGGCCGCTCGCCTCCATTGTGGGCTACACGAACGCCGGCAAATCCACCCTGCTCAACGCGCTCACCGGCGCCGCCGTGTTGGCCGAGGATAAGTTGTTCGCCACGCTGGACCCCACCACGCGCCGGTTGCGCCTGCCGACCAACCAAAACTTGCTGCTCACCGACACGGTGGGATTCATCCGCAAACTGCCGCATGGTTTGGTGGAAGCTTTCAAAGCCACGCTCGAGGAAGTGGTCCAAGCGGACTTGCTCCTCCATGTGGTGGACGCCAGCCATCCGCAGGCCGCCGAACAAATCGAAGCGGTGAACGCGGTGCTGGAGGAAATCGGCGCCCACGGCAAGCCCACCCTCATGGTCTTGAACAAGGCCGATCGTTTGACCGAATCGGGCGAAGGCGCGGGCGAGCGTTTCCGGCAGCTGTATCCGAATGCCGTCGTGATCTCAGCGCTGACGGGGGATGGTTTGCCGGCGTTGCTGGCGGAATTGAACAACCAAGTGCGCCCGATCCGCGAGTTCATGGAACTGGCGGTGCCGCATGAAGCGTCCGCAGTCATCGCCCGGTTGCACGCGGTGGGGCAAGTGATCGAGCGCGATTACAACGGCGAAAAGGCCTGGTTCAAAGTGCGCCTCCCGCCCCACTTGCACGAGGAATTCGCCCCCTACGTGGTTCAGGAGCTCCAAGTGCCGATGGCGGCGGAATCGGTCTAAAGGCGCTGATATTAGCCGCTGGACTGGCGTCCGGCCACCTGTCGCCGGAGGTTTCAGGGGATTCACCCATCCGGAGGTAATCCAAACAATTTGGGCCATGCAGCGCTGAAGGGCATGTTCAAATCATGACGCAATCCACCATCACCGATCGTTACCAAACGACCATCCCCTTGGCTGTTCGCAAGGCGCTGAAGTTGATGCCGGGCCAGCGCGTGTCCTACGAGCTCCGCCCCGACGGCTCCGCCGTGATCCGCCCCGTCCCACGGTTGGATGATTTGTTAGGCAGCGTGAAACTCTCCCCACCAGTGGCCTCCGTCGCGGTGGAAAAGGAAGCTACGCGCACGGCCATCGCTCACGAGGCCTCGCTGGCGGGGGCGAAGTAACTGGCACCCGCAACTTGTTGATGCCAACATCCTGGTCCGATTCCTGTCCGGGGAGCCCGCCGCACAAGCGGCTGTTTCCGCAGCCCCAACGGGGCGGAATAGATTTAGGCAACGCCCCACTGCCGTTGACTAAAGAAACTTTAGCCCGTCAGCGGCGTGGCGAAGTGGTGGAGTCAGCTGGAAAGCAGAAACCGCTGCGACCCCTCCAGGGGCGCGGATTTCGTGGCGAGATACGGGGGGTATCGTCGCGCTGCTCCTCTACCACCGTCTAATGGCTATCATCCCTCCGGGATGCACGGATGGGCGAAGCCGGCTTTCGAAAGCTTAAGTCAACGGCTGTGGGGCATTGCCCAGGGCTGGAGCTTGGCCGCGCTTTCCGCGCTCCGAAGACGGCACCCTTGCGCCACTTTTTGGGAGTTCTCATTCAGTAGGATAAATTCCCCGGTTTTGTGGGCGCCCGGATTCGGGGGATTCCGTTTGCCCCCCGCCGGGCGGCTCGCGTATGGTCCCCGCACTGTATGCTCGAATCATCCATTGCTGAAGGAACGCCGGCGGGGCGCGCGGATGGCCGCCAACCGGGGGAATTGCGTCCGCTCCGGTTCCAAAACCACTTTGCCCCCCATGCCACCGGCTCCACGCTGGTCGAGTGGGGTAACACGCGGGTCATTTGCGGCGTGACGGTTGAAGAAACCGTCCCTCGCTGGATGAAGGAGCAAGGCGTGGTCGGCGGCTGGATCACGGCTGAATATTCCATGCTGCCGTACTCCACCCTGCAACGGAAGGCGCGCGACATCTCCAAGGGCAAGATCGACGGCCGGTCCCAGGAGATCCAACGCCTCATCGGCCGGGCCATGCGGGCGGCGCTGGACCTGGAAAAACTGGGAGCCCGGACCATTTGGGTGGATTGCGATGTGCTGCAGGCCGATGGTGGCACGCGCACGGCGGCGATCACCGGTTCGTGGGTGGCGCTCGCGTTGGCCATCCGCGCCCTGCAGACCGCGGGCAAACTGAGCGAAAGCCCCTTGCTCGCCCCGGTGGCGGCGGTCAGTGTGGGCATTGTGAAAGGCCAAGTGCTGGCCGATTTATGCTATACCGAGGATGCCGGCGCGGAAGTGGACATGAACCTGGTCATGAACGCCGCGGGTCAGTTTATCGAGCTGCAGGGCACGGGCGAGGAGTCCACCTTCAGTGCCGATCAACTGGCCGGTCTGCTCACGGTCGGCAAAACCGCCATCCGGCAATTGCTGGCGGCGCAACAAGCGGCCTTGGCATGACGGACCCCACCACGCTTTATTTGCTCCGCCATGCGGAGGTAGCCACCGCTTACCACCGCGTTTTCGGCGGGCGGATCGACATGGATTTGTCCCCCCGGGGCCACGAACAGGCGGCGGCCCTGGCCGGTTACTTTCACTCGCGCCCGTGGGACGCCCTCTACACCAGCCCGATGCGCCGGGTGCGCCAGACGCTGGCGCCGCTGGCGCAGGTGCGCACGCAGGCGGCCGCCCCCGTCGTCTTGCCGGGCTTGCGTGAAGTGGATTTCGGCGATTGGACGGGCTTGTGTTGGGAGGAAGTCCGGACGCGTTTTGGCGTCAGCCCATTCCAATGGCTCTCCCTGCTGGAGCAATCGGGCATTCCCAATGCCGAGGACGCCGCCACCTTCCGCGCGCGGGTGGAACCCTGCGTGCGGCAAATCCTCGCCGCCCATCCGGGTCAGGGCGTCGCCGTGGCCTGCCACGGGGGCACCATCCGCATGATCCTCTCCATCCTGCTCGAACTGCCCTTGGCCAAAACCGCCGGGTTTGAGATCGATTACGCCAGCCTGACGGTGGTGGCGCACGCCCCCGCCAAAACGGAATTGCAACTGCTCAATTTCACGCCCTGGCGGGATTTGCCCTGAAGCCGGCGGCGGCGGGGAGCCAAGCCTTTCCGCCGCCCGCCCGCCGTTTGCCGATCCTTGGTTCGTCGCCGGGGCGGCCCGGGAAACAGCTTCTCCGTGCCGCGATAAGACTGAATTGGAGCGGAAGGAGCACCGTCCAACCACCTGTGGAACCGGTTTGTTTATTTTGCCCAGGATCGGCAAACCTTCCGCCGACCATTTGCCATGAAAACCCTTCCCGCTCCCCGACTCTTCGGCCTGCTCCTGGGCCTCCTCCTGGGCTCCGCGAGCCTCGCTCCCGCCGCCGACAACGTTTGGTACGCCACCCCAGTTCCATCTGGTGTCCGGCTCAGTCGCATGGCCGCTCCCACTGCCGCCGAGCCCGGCCAGACCCTTCCTGATTTGGAAGCCGCGCTTGCCGTGGTGCGCACCAACGGCCCCGGCACCCTCCGGTTGCACGGCGGCACCTACGAACTGCCCGTCCCCTTGCGGCTTACCCCCGCTGATTCGGGCCTGACCATCGCCGCCTGCGATAACGAAAAGCCCATCCTCAGCGGTGGCCGACGGATTACCGGTTGGCGGCCCTCCCCGGGCGCGCCGGGAGTTTGGGAAACCTCCATTCCCGTCGTTCCGGGTGGGCCATGGTACTTCCGCTCGCTCTTCGTCAATGGCCGGCGCGCGCAACGCAGCCGCGCGCCCCAAACCGGCTATTTTCAGGTCGATGGCGAAAGTCCCGGCGGCACGCCGGTTCGGTTCGTTTATCATTCCAACGACCTGAACCAGGCTTGGTTGGCAAACGGTGACACCGAGGCAATCGCCCTGTTGGCGTGGTCTGAATTCC
>CAIYZC010000152.1 GCA_903930565.1 uncultured Pedosphaera sp. | reverse complement strand
GGTTGCCGCCGGAGGTCAATCATATGGACAAACTAAGGTTTGACCCCCCATGGAGAGCTGACCCAACGGGTTTCACTCAGGGCGTGGCGGCGGCCACCGGTTCGGGCGACCAGCCGCCGCCCAAGGCTTTGGCGAGGCGTATATAATTGCGACTGAGGAGCTGACGGCCGGCGATGGCTTCGGCTTCCGCCGCCAGCAGGGCGCTTTCGGCGGCGAGGACTTCCAGAAGGTCGCCCACACCACCGTGTTCGCGGTCCCGGGCCAGGTCGAGGGCGGTTTGGCGGGCGGCTTGTTCGGCGCGGCGGGCTTGGAGCTGGTCCTGTTCCTGACCAAAGGCCACCAAGGCGTCGCGCACTTCGGCAAAGGCCGCCCGCACCGTGCCTTCGTAAAGGAGGGCGGTTTCCTCTTGCCGGGCCGTCCGCGCGCGGATGGTTTCACGAATGCGGCCCACGGTGAAGATGGGCCAATCCACCCCCGGACCCAGTGACCAGTAACGGCTCCCGCCGCTGAAGAAGTCCCGGGCCTCGATGCTTTGGCGCGCCAAACCGCCGGTAAGATAGAACTTCGGGAAGAGGTCGGCGCGGGCGACGCCGATGTCCGCATTGGCGGCGGCCAAAAGGCGTTCGGCGCGGCGGATATCGGGACGTTGGCGCAGGAGTTCGGCGGGCAATCCCAGCGGCACGCGCGGGGGTGGGGCGGCGATTTCCGACGGTCCGTCGAGCAACCCCGACCATTCGGTTTCATCGGCGGCCAAGAGCACCGACAAGCGGTGGCGCGCCGCCGCTTGCGCCTCGATCCAAGGGGGCACGGGGGCGGCGGCGGCGGCTTCCCCGGCCAGCGCGGCGGCCGTGGCGATCCCGCTGGTCAACCCGGCGGCGGCGCGGGCGTGCATCAGCCGGCTGAATTCGGCCTGGGTGGCTTGGGCCGCGCGGGCCACCCGGAGTTCCTCGCCGGCGGCCTGCCAATCCAAATAGGTCCGTCCCACTTCCGCCAGCACGCTGAGCAAGACTTCGCGGCCTTCCTCCACGCCGGCGTCCGCCCGGGCCGCCGCCCCCTCGCTCGCGCGGCGCCGGCCGCCAAAGACATCGATCTCCCAGCGCAGGTCAAAGCCCGCGTCCAACAAGCTGTTCTCCTCGGGCCGGCCTTGCGCGGCAAGCTGCCCGCCCAACAGGGAATGCCGGCTCTGGCCCGCCCGGGCGGCGGCGCCGTGGGCGTCCACTTGTGGTCCTTGATCGGCGGCGGCCACGCCGCGCAACGCCCGCGCCGCGCGCACCCGCGCGGCGGCCCGGCGCACGTCCGCATTGTTCGTCGCCGCCCGGCGCACCAATTCCGTCAGCCGGGCATCGCCGAACGCGGTCCACCATTGGGCCGGATCCGCGGCTGGGGCGACGCCCGTGGCCGCCACCGGCGCCCGTTCGGCTACCGGGTAGGCCGCGGGGAGCGGATTCCGCGGGGCTTCGTGGTTCGGCCCCACGGTGCAACCGGCCAGCACCACCCACGCGAGGGCGATCCACCGCTTCATTGCGCACCCCCGTTGCCGGCGGCCACGGCGGGCTCGCCGGCGGCTTCGATGAAGACATCCATCTGCTGGCCGACAAACAGCGGCACATCATTTTTCTCGATCCGGTAAATGGCCTGGAGCACCCGCGTATCCACCCGCTCCGTGCGGTCGCCGGTGAGCGATTGCTTGGGGATCACGAGCGGTTCCAGGCGGACGAACCGGGCGCGGGCCCGCAGGCCCGCGTTGCCGCGCACTTCGGCGACGGCCGCCGCGCCCGGCGCGACCCGCCACGCTTCGTGCTCGTCGATGTCCACCCGCAAATGCAGTTCGCCGGTGTCGCCCAGGATCATCCACGGGACCGGGGTGGGCCCCGCCGGCACCGCCTCGCCCGGACGCACGCGCACCTGCAGGACTTCGCCGTTGACCGGCGCGGTGACGACACTGCGCTCCAAATCCGTTTCCACGACCTGGAGCGCGGCGCGGGCCACGCCCACGGCGGCTTCCGCGGCGCCCAATTCCGCGGCGGCGGTGGCCACCGCGTCGCGGCGGTGCGCGCGTTCCTCGGCGCTCAGCGCGCGGGCATCGGTGAGCGCCGCGGCGAAGTCGTGCTGGTTGCGGGCGGCGGTCCATTGGGCGCGGGCTTTGCCCACACTGGCTTCCGCGGCGGCCACGGCGGCGGCGCTTTCCCGGCGCGCGGCCTCCCGCGCCCGGGTGTCCAACCGGCAGAGCGGATCGCCCCGGCGCACCTTTTGACCGGCGGTGACCAGGACTTCCGCCACGACGCCGGGGAGTTCGGACCCGATCGCGATGTTTTCCGACCGGGGTTCCACCAGCCCGACCGCGGCCACGCGGTGCCGGAAGTCGGCCCGGGGTGGATTGGTGGGCGGGGCGTTGGTGGGGGTGTGAGGTTGG
>CAIYZC010000151.1 GCA_903930565.1 uncultured Pedosphaera sp. | reverse complement strand
GCCACGAACCATCCGTATCACCATGGCGAACTCGATTCCCAGTGGGTGCAATGGCGCGCCATCACCGATTTGTACGAGTGGTGCCGGGGTAAGGGCGTGTACCTGAACATTCCCGACTGGTACTTCCTCACCGGTGGCAACAAGATCGGCATGGGCTACCGCGAGGTCAATTGGTCGCTGCCCCGCGAATACCAGGAGATCATCGAGCGCCAGAACATCTACGACGGCACGTGGGAGAAGACCCCTGGCATGGGTTGGATGTTCGTGCCGCTGACCGAGTACCAGGGCGGCGGCCCCGCGGCCACCATCGAACCGCTCAAGGAGCACCTGCCCCATTACGAACAACGCCTGGCGAACCTCTTCGGCGCCGGGGTCATGGCCTGCTACCGCGGCCCCCGGCTCTTCGACGCCCCGGAGACCGAGGTGGTGGTCAAACGCTGGGTGGACTTCTACAAGAAGCACCGCGAAGTGTTGAACGCCGACCTGATCCATCTGCGCCGGGCGGACGGCCGCGATTGGGATTACGTCCTGCACGCCAACCCGGGGGGGCTTGAAAAGGGCCTGCTCATGGTCTACAATCCTCTGGAGCGGTCCGCCACCCGCTCCCTGCGCATCCCGCTTTACTACACCGGATTGAAGACCACCGCGACGGTGAGCGAGCGGGACGGCACGGCGATCCCATACCCACTGGACCGCGAGTACACCATGGATTTGCCGGTCACCATGCCCGCCCATGGGGTGACGTGGTTCGTGATTCAGTAAACATTCATCGCGGTGGTCGCCCGAAAGAACATGCCAACCGACGCCCCAACAACTATCACCGTCGTGAACGCCCGCGCCCGGGCCTTCACCTTGATCGAACTGTTGGTCGTGATCGCGATCATTGCGATCATCGCCAGCCTGCTCCTGCCCGCGCTGGCCGCCGCCAAGCAGCGCGCCGTCCGGGCCACCTGCATGGGCAACAACAAGCAGCTGGCCTTTGCGTCGCAGATGTACGCGAACGACAACCACGATTACATGGGCAACCCGCTCTGGGGCAACGATTACAAGGGCTGGCTCTACACCCCGGTCGGCGGCGCGCCGCCGGACATGACCGCCTCCCCGTACGTGCAGAACCCCGTCCTGGCCTACCAGGGCGGCCAAATGTGGGATTACCTCAAGAACATCAACGTCTATTGGTGCCCCACGGATGTCACCAATGCGGCGCAAAACAAGTACTGGCCGATCCGTTCCAACAAACAGTCCACGTATATTTGGAATGGCGCGGTGAACGGCTACGGGGCGCTGGGCGGCGGGTCCTACAAGCTCTCCCTGTTCCGCCAGGACGCGTATTACATCTGGGAGCCGGACGAGGCCAACTACTACAACCAGTTCCCCGGGCAAAACTGCTACAACGACGGCAGCAGCTACCCCTCCATCGGCGAGGGCCTCGGCCGCCGGCACGGCAAGAAGGGCGGTCTGGTCACCGGCTTCAGCGGCAACGTGGACATCATGAGCTACGCCAAGTTCGGCCGCGACATCCAAGCCTTCCCCGGCCTCTTCCATTGTGTGCCGGGCAGCCCGACCGGGGATTGAGACCGCGTGGGCGGGATCGCGCTTTGCGCGGCCAAACCACCCCCGCCGGTTCCTGGGCCAATTCACGTTGGATGGGGGACTATGCGGGCGATGTCCGGTGCCGGCAAAGGGTCGTCAGCCGGCGCCGGGTGCATCTCAGGTCATAGCCGGCGCGGAGTTGACACCGCCACGCCGGACTTTCAAAGTGGAACCATGAACCACCACTTGGCGCTCACCCTCGGGATGTGGTTGACCGCGGCCCTCCCGGTCGCCGCCAATTGGGTGCCGGCCACGGGCAACCTCGCCAACTTGCCCAGCGAATGCGGCAACTTGTGCCAGGTTTTTCCCGTCCCCAATTCGGCACGCGTGATCGCCGGGGTCGCCGGCGCCGGCGTGTGGGTGAGCCGCGACGGCGGCGCGGAGTGGACCAAGTTGGGCGACGGGGGCGAAGTGGCCATCCGCAACCGACCCCAGCAGATCCTGTTCGATCCGGCCAATCCGGAGACCTTTTGGGAGGTCGGGATCTACACCGGCCCCGGGGTGGTCAAAACGACGGACGGGGGCCGCACCTTCCGGGCTTTGGGCGGCATCAGCCACCATGACAGCCTGGGCATCGACTTCAGCGATCCGCGCCGGGCGACCCTGCTCGCCACGGGTCATGAGGCCCGGCAAAAGCTGTGGCAATCCACCGACGGCGGCGCCACGTTCCGCGAGCTCGGCGCCAACCTGCCCGCGGACGCGGATTTGACTTCAGGCTGCCTGGTGTTGGACGCCAAGACCTATGTGGTGGGCTGCTGGGGTTGGCGGCAACCCGGCGGCCTCTGGCGCACCACGGATGCGGGGACCAACTGGACGCGCGTCTCGGATTTGACACCGGCCCGCGGAGCCGCCATCTTGCGCACCGTGAAAGGCGCATTGTATTGCGGCAGCGAGCAGGGGGGCCGGGTGCTGAAGGGCACGAGTGACGGGGCGCAGTGGACCAGCGTCGCGGCCCCTGGCGCACGGCGCGTGGCGCCCATCGAACTGCCCGGCGGGGTGATCGCCACGCTGGGCAAGGATGCGATCCTCATCTCCGGGGACGAAGGCGCGACGTGGAAAACCGTGGCTCCGGGTTTGCCAATCCCCCCGGGGAACGGCATTACCGTGGGTGGCTTGGCTTACCATGCCACGGCCAAGGCGGCTTACGTTTGGTTCTGGGATTGCGGCAAGGTCGTTCTCCCGGATGCCATCCAGCGTTGGGATTTTGTCCGCCCGCCGAACCCCGCGGACTGAACCATCACTCCCGCCGCACGCTCCTATCCCCCCAACCACTTTATGCGATACCTCCTGCTCGTTTTTTTCGGCGCCCTGGGTGTGGCGGGATTGCCCCGATGCGCGGCCGCGGCCCCGGCCGGCGCGCGACCGAATATTTTGTTCATCGTGGCCGATGATATGGGCTACGCGGATGTGGGGTTTCAAGGTTGCCGCGACATCCCGACCCCCAACATTGACGCGCTCGCCGGATCCGGGGTGCGCTTCCCGAGCGGCTACGTCTCGGGGCCCTATTGCTCCCCCACGCGGGCGGGGTTGCTCACGGGGCGCTACCAAACGCGGTTCGGACACGAGTTTAATCCCGGCGGCGGCGGCCAGGGATTGCCGGTGACCGAGCGCACCATCGCCGACCGCCTCCAAGCCGCCGGCTATGTCACCGGGTTGGTGGGCAAATGGCATTTGGGCGCCGAACCGGCCATGCGGCCTCCCCAGCGGGGCTTTGCGGAATTCTACGGCTTTCTGGGCGGGGCGCACAGTTACACCAACGCCAAGGGCATCCTGCGCGGCGACGCCCCGGTGAACGAACTCGATTACACGACCGACGCGTTCGGGCGGGAAGCCGTGGCCTTCATCGAGCGGCACCGCACCCAGCCTTGGTTCCTCTACCTCGCTTTCAACGCCGTCCACACCCCGATGGAGGCGACGGATGACCGCTTGGCGAAGTTCCCGGACATCGCGGACAAAAAACGCCGCAAGTATGCCGCCATGCTGCTGGCGATGGATGAGGCCATCGGGCGCGTGCGCCAGGAGCTCGTTGCGGCCGGGTTGGTGGAAAACACCCTCGTTTTCTTCCTGAGCGACAACGGCGGCCCCACCATGCCGGGCACGACCATCAACGCCTCGCGCAACACCCCGCTGCGCGGCTCCAAACGGACCACCTTGGAGGGCGGCATCCGCGTGCCCTTCGTCATCTCCTGGCCGGGACACCTCGAGCCGGGCGTGTACGCGCAACCGGTGATCCAACTCGACGCGACCGCAACCGCCCTGGCCGCGGCGGGGGTGGAAACGCCGCCCGCGTGGCGCCTGGAAGGGGTGAACTTGGTGCCTTTCCTCAAAGGTGACCAGTCCGGTGCGCCGCACGAGGCGCTCTACTGGCGTTTCGGGGAGCAAATGGCGATCCGCGCGGGGGATTACAAATTGGTGCGCTACGACCACAACGCCGACACCCAGACCGGCAAGGCCCGGCAGGGCGTCACCGCGCCGAAACTCTACAATTTGGCGACGGACATTGGCGAAACCCACGACCTGGCCCCGGAGCTGCCCGCCAAGGTGCAGGAGCTGCAGGCCCGGTGGGCGGCTTGGAACAAGGACAACGTGCCCCCGCTCTGGGGGGCGGGCGGCGGCGATAGCGACGGCGACGAACCGGGGGCCGCGAAGGCCCCGGTCAAACCCGTCGGGAAACCGTAGTCAGGCGCCCGCAATTCCGGTTCCAGACCAAGCGCACCATGGGGCGTTCAGATTCCCAATTCCTGTTTGACCGCGCCGAATTGCGCGATGGCGAAGTCAAGGTCTTCGCGCGTGTGGGCGGCGGAGATCTGGGTGCGCATGCGCGCTTTGCCGAGGGGCACCACGGGGTAGGAGAAGCCCACCACATAGACCCCGCGGGCGAGCATGGCCTCGGACACCCGTCCGGCCAGGGCGGCGTCGCCCAGCATCACGGGGACGATGGGATGCTCGCCCGGGAGCAGTTGGTAGCCCAGGGCGGTCATGCCCGTGCGGAAATGGCGGGTGTTGGCCATGAGGCGGTCGCGCAGATCGGGGGCGGCGCTCAGCAATTCCAAGGCGCGCAACGAGGCGGCCACGATGACGGGCGGGACACTGTTGGAAAACAAATAAGGACGGGAACGTTGCCGCAGGTACTCGATGATCTCTTTCTTGCCGCTGGTGTAGCCGCCGCTCGCGCCGCCCAAGGCCTTGCCCAGGGTGCCGGTGAGGATGTCCACCCGGTCCATCACTTGATGGTGTTCGTGGGTGCCGCGGCCGCGGGGGCCCATGAACCCGACCGCGTGCGAGTCGTCCACCATCACCAAGGCGTTGTGCCGGTCGGCCAGGTCGCAGATGGCGGGCAGGTTGGCGATGTAGCCATCCATGGAGAACACGCCGTCGGTGGCGATGAGGCGGAACCGCGCGCCCTTGGCTTCCTCCAACTTGACGGCCAGATCGGCCATGTCGTTGTTGCGGTAGCGGTAGCGCGCGGCTTTGGCCAGGCGGATGCCGTCGATGATGCTGGCGTGGTTCAGCTCATCGGAAATGATCGCATCCTCCGGCCCCAGCAGGGTTTCGAACAGGCCGCCGTTCGCATCGAAGCAGGAACCGTAAAGAATGGTGTCCTCCGTGCCCAGGAACTCGCTCAACCGACGTTCCAATTCCTGATGCGGCGCCTGGGTGCCGCAGATGAACCGGACGGACGAGAGGCCGTAGCCCCACGCCTCCAACCCGCGCTGCGCGGCGGCGCGAATCTCGGGATGCTGGGCGAGCCCGAGGTAATTGTTGGCGCAGAGGTTGAGCACCGGCGCGCCGCCCGCCACCCGCACGTGCGCGCCCTGGGGCGTGTCGATGCGGCGCTCGGATTTGTAGGTGCCCGCCGCACGGATGGCGGCGGTTTGGGCTTGGAGATGGGCGGCGAAGGAACCGTACATGGCGGGAAAGGAGTTGGGGTGGTTTTAGCGGGAGCCCGGGGGCAGACCGGCCGGGGGGACAAAGTTGACGAGGTCCACGGGCGGTTGACCGGTGGCGGGGCGGTGGAACAATTCACCGTATTTCGTGAAGCCGGGTCCGAAGCCGCCGTGACTCAGGAAGAACCGCCCCTCCTCCACGCCCATGAAGCGGTCGAGGCGGTCGGACTTCCCGGTGGGATCGTGGCTGAAGGTCGCGCCGGTCAATTCCACCCACACGCCCTCCGGCGTGCGGATCCATTGGTTGCCGTAGCGGGCTTTGCGGCGCAGGTGGCCGTTGTCGCCGCCGAAGTTCTCACTGAAGCTGTACAACCCGTGCAGCCAGCCGCCTTCCTTGGGGGCGCGCCAACTGGAGATCAACTCCCACTGTTTACGCTCGGGTTGGAAGAAATAGCCGGAGTAAATGGTGTAGGTGCCGTTCGTGGGTTGCGCGGTGACCAGAAAACGCTGGGTCGCCCCGGTTTTCCAGTTGTAAACCAAATGGCTGTGGCCGCCGGTGCCTTCGTTGCCGAAATCGCCGGCATCCACGCCGGCGCCCTTGGCCAGCAGAACCACGCGGTTGGTTGGGTCCACGCGGGAACGGCTCACCCCCTCGTTGCCACTGTCCCACACGCTGAAAATGACCCGGCGCTCGGTGGGGCTGTTGATCTGCATCCCGAAATAACCGCGGTGCCAGCCGCAGGCCATGTAATAGGTGTACAACGGCTCGTCCACCCCGGCCATTTCGCAATAGAACGCGGCCACGTTCGTGCCCGCGGGCACGGGGTAGGCCAGGTGCACCGAGGCGGCGTTGCGCCGGGACTTGAGGTTGAAGTGCGCGCCCACGGCCGCCGGGCCGTCCAGCACCAGCGACTCGGGTTCGCCGTTCGGTTGGCCCGCCGGGTTCAGCGCGGTCAATTCGATGCGTTGGTAAGCGCCGTCGCCCGGCACCGTGAATTCCCCGAAACCCACCGTGGTCAACTCCCGACCCGCCCCGGTCCCTTGGGCGGTGTGGGCCTGCCCGGCCACGGTCAGGCGCCATTGCGCGTTTGTGCCCGCGGGCAGGCGGAGCGCGACGGCGCACGTCACCTTGCCCGCGGTGGGGAACTGGCCGTACCACACCACGCTCTGCTGGGCATCGTTCCAACCGCTGATGCCGGAGCGTGGCGAAACGCGGGCGGCTTCAAAATCCGGCTCGATGTAGGCGGTGAAAGCCGGCACGCGCAAGGCGTCCGCGGCGGCGGGCAGGACCGCCAACGCCAGCAGGCCGAGCCCGGCGAAGCAACGACGAATCAATGTTTTCATGGAGAATAATCCGTTACCGCCAATTGAGGATGACTTTGCCGGATTCGCCGCTCAACATGGCGTCGAAGCCTTTTTGGAATTCCGTGTAGTGGAACCGGTGGGTGATGACCGGCCGGATGTCCAAACCGCTCTGGAGCATCACGCTCATCTTGTACCAGGTCTCGTACATCTCGCGGCCGTAAATGCCCTTGATGGTCAACATGCTGAACACCACGGCGTTCCAATCAATGGCCATCTCCTTTTCCGGAATCCCGAGCATGGCGATTTTGCCTCCGTGGCTCATGTTGGCGATCATGTCGCGGAAGGCCGCGGCGTTGCCGGACATCTCCAACCCCACGTCGAACCCCTCGGCCATGCCCAACTGCTTTTGCACGTCGGCCAGCGCAGTGGTGCGCACGTCCACGGCCAGCGTCACGCCCATGCGGCGGGCCAGCTCCAGGCGGTAGGGATTCACGTCCGTGATCACCACGAACCGCGCCCCCGCATGCCGCGCAATGGCCGCGCCCATGATGCCGATCGGACCGGCACCGGTGATGAGGACGTCCTCGCCCAGGACCGGGAAAGTCAGGGCGGTGTGGACCGCGTTGCCGAAGGGATCAAAAATGGACGCCACATCGCGGTCCACGTCGGGATGATGGTGCCAGACATTCGTCATGGGCAGGGCCAGGTACTCGGCGAAGGCGCCGGCCCGGTTCACGCCGATGCCCTGGGTGTCCTTGCACAGATGCCGCCGGCCGGCCAGGCAGTTGCGGCAGCGGCCGCAGACGACATGCCCTTCGCCACTGACAATTTCGCCGGGGAAGAAATCCTTCACGTTGGAGCCGACTTCCACGATCTCGCCGACGAACTCATGGCCCACCACCATGGGCACGGGGATGGTTTTGCGCGCCCAGGCGTCCCACTTGTAAATGTGGAGGTCCGTGCCGCAGATGCCGGTGCGATCCACGCGGATCAAAACATCGTTGAGACCGATGACCGGTTCCGGCACATCGGCGAGCCACAAACCCGGTTCTGCTTTGCTTTTGACCAGTGCTTTCATATATCTGTTCGTTGGCGGCGGCTGACGGGTCGCCGCCGTTGTTCGGTGGCGACGGTTTCGGTGGTGGGGTTTGTCCAGCCCATGCCACCGGGCATCAGTTACGCACAAATCCTAAACCGCCGATAGTACAATTTGCAAGAACAATATCCGTTATATCGAACAGCGCCTATGCCAGTTTCCAAACCGATCAAGAAGCAGCCGGCTCCCGCCGCCGCCACCGCGGCGGTCCCCGCGACGAACCCGCCCGCCCCGGCCGCCGCCTCCGCCATCGCGGACCTGGCCCTGGGCCACGCCGGCGAGCCGCATCCGGAATGGGCGGGCGACCAACTGTGCCGGCGCCTGAAGAACCTGCGCACGGAGCGCGGTTGGTCGTTGGACGTGCTGGCGAACGCCTCGGGCGTGAGCCGGTCGATGCTCAGCCAGATTGAACGCAACCAAGCCAATCCGACGCTCAACGTCGCGTTCCGGATTGCGCGGGCGTTTGGCATGTCGCTGGGCGAGTTTGTGGAAACCCCCGGCGCCATGTCGTCCATCATGGTCATTCGCGCGGGTGACCGCACCTACCATTACCGGTCCGATGCGGACTGCCAAATCCGCACCTTGTCGCCGTTGAACCTGGAAAAAGACGTGGAGTTTTACGAGGTGCAACTCAAAGAGGGCGGGGCCTTGCGGAGCGCGCCGCATTTCGCGGGCACGCGGGAGTTTCTCACCGTTCAAAGCGGCAAAGTGCGGGTGCAGTCGGCCGAGGACTCCGAGGATTTGGAACGTGGCGACTCGGTGAGCTACCGCGCCGACGTGCCGCACGCCATCTTGAACGTGGGCAAAGGCGACGCGCTCGTGTTGCTGGTGGATATCTACCGTTGAGCCGATGAAGAGCCTGCTCGCCCCCTTGCTTTGGTTCCTGCTCACCCTGGCCGGGGCGGGCGCGTACGCCATGCTCGCCGTCCACCGGGGCGAGCCGCTCAACTCCGCCTATTTGGTCATCGCCGCCCTTTGCACTTACGCCATTGGCTACCGCTTTTACTCCAAGTGGCTGTCCGTGCGCGTGCTCATGCTGGACGACCGCCGCGCGACCCCCTGCGAGGTGAACGACGACGGGCGCGACTTTGTGAAGACCAACCGCTTCATCGTGTTCGGTCATCATTTTGCCGCCATTTCCGGTCCCGGACCGCTCGTGGGGCCCGTGCTGGCCGCTCAGTTCGGCTATTTGCCCGGAGCCTTGTGGATTTTGATCGGCGTCGTGCTGGGTGGTGCGGTGCAGGATTTTGTCATCCTCTTCTGTTCGATGCGGCGCAATGGCAAATCCCTCGGGCAGATGGTGAAGGAGGAATTGAATTCCGTCGCGGGTGCGTTCGCGGTTACCGCGGTGCTGGCGATCATGGTCATTCTCCTGGCGGTGCTCGGTTTGGTGGTGGTCAAGGCGCTGGCGGAGAGTCCGTGGGGCGTGTTTACGGTGGGGGCGACCATTCCGATTGCTATGTTCATGGGCGGCTACCTGCGGTTCGTGCGCGTGGGGCGGGTGCTGGAAGCCTCGGTGATCGGCATCGGGCTGCTGCTGCTGGCGGTGTGGGGTGGACAGTTTGTGCACCAGGATCCCCATTGGTCGGGCGTGTTCACGCTTTCCGCCCAACAACTTGCCTGGGGCATCATCGCCTACGGAATTGCGGCCAGTGTGCTCCCGGTGTGGTTGCTGCTGGCCCCGCGGGATTATTTGAGCACCTTTATGAAACTGGGCACCATCCTGGCGTTGGCCGCCGGCGTGCTGCTGGTGTTGCCCGAGTTGAAGATGCCGGCCGTGACCCGCTTTATCGACGGCACCGGATTGGTGTTCGCGGGCAAGCTGTTCCCCTTCTGCTTCATCACCATCGCCTGCGGTTCGATCTCGGGCTTCCACTCCCTGATCAGCAGCGGCACCACGCCGAAAATCATCGCGCGCGAAAGCCATGCCCGGCCGATTGGCTACGGGGCGATGTGTTTGGAGTCGTTGGTGGCCATTATGGCCCTGATCGCCGCCTGCACCATGGAACCGGGCGTCTATCTCAGCATGAACGTCCCCGCCGCCGGCGCCACCCCGGCCGCGGTGGCCGCAAACACGGTCGCCAAAGTCTCCGCCACCGGCTTCCTGGTGAGCACGAACCAAATGGCGGAACTGGCGGCGCAAATGCATGAGAAATCGCTCTACGGCCGCACCGGCGGGGCGGCGACGCTGGCGGTGGGGATGGCGAACATTTTCTCCCAAGTCACCCACGGCCGCTGGCTGGGGTTGTGGTACCACTTCGCCATCATGTTCGAAGCGCTGTTCATTCTCACGACCATGGACGCCGGCACGCGGGTGGGGCGCTACCTGGTTCAGGATGTCCTGGGCGGACTGTGGAAACCGTTGGGTGACACCCGTAATCTCGGCGCCAATTTGTTCGCCAGCGCGCTCATTGTGGGCGCCTGGGGCTATTTCCTCATCCAGGGCGTGCTGGATCCGCTCGGCGGCATCAACTCCTTGTGGCCCATCTTCGGCATCGCCAACCAACTCCTGGCCGCCATCGCGTTGTGCCTGGCCACCACCATCATTTTGAAGATGCAGTTGCACCCCGCCGATCCCACCGCCGGCCGCCGCGCCGGCCGGCCCGGTTACGCTTGGGTAACGCTGGGGCCCCTCCTTGTCCTGCTCACCGTGACGATGACCGCCGGGTTGGAGAAGATTTACCACGCGGATGCGCGCATCGGTTTCCTGGCGGGAGCCCGGGCGCTCGACGCGGAATTGCCCAAGCTGCAGGCGGTGCTCGCCGCCGCCCAGGGCGACGCTTTGAAGGCTGCTGAAACGGCTTTGCACGTCAACCGCGTGAAGCATTTCAACGCGGATTTGGATGCCGGCGTGACCGGCTTTTTCCTGCTCTTGGTGGCCGCGATCTTTGCGCTCAGCCTCTACGCTTGGCTGCGCCTCCTCGCCCGGCGGGAGCCGGTGATCCTTTGTGAATCGCCCGCCGTTTGGCTGCCCGGCTACGCCGCCCAAGCCGGCCGCCCCGTTCCGGTGGCGGGCTTGGTGGCGCTGGGCTTCGGCCTGGCCCGCGAACTCTCCGGCGAAGCGCCGCTGGAGCGCGCGGAGAAACTGGCCGCCGTCCAACCGTGCGTGGAATCCGGCTGCTCCCACCACGCGGAGACCGTGGCCGGGAAAACGCCGACGCGCGAAGAACTCTACGTGGCCGAGACCGAACGCCGGTTCCACGGCATCAACCGCTGCTGTTGAGCCGGACCGGCCCCGGCGCTCAGCGCTCGATGCCGACGGGATACAGCAGGTAACGATTGTCGTAGTAAGGACTACGTTCGTAAAACCACTGCAGGCGGGCCGTGGCATCCGCCGCGAATTTCGGGTCGGCCCGCACTTTCGCCTCAAATTCCGCCCGCACTTGCAAGTTGCCCAGCATTTGCTCGCCCATCGGGGCCACGACGTAACCCTCAATATACTCCGTGCGGGACAGAATCTCGTTGAAGAAGCCCCACTGGAACAACGAATCCTCGCTCATGGGTTCGAGGAGCACCATGGCCAGGTCCCCCAGCGGTTGGTCGGTGCTCACCCGCACGGAACCGGCGGGGAAGGTTTCCGTATGCGGCTCGGATTCCATGCCCTCCAGGCCGACGCGGAACCGGCCTTCGAACGGCGCCGGGGCGCCTTTCACACCCGCCAGCCGGTACATCTCCACGGGCACCGATCGGCTGCTGGAAAGCGTCTCAAACTTGATGCCATGCAGACGGAGGCGGTCGATGACCTCCGGCTTGGTCACAGGCACATAGTAGGCGCGGGGGCGGTTGAGCCAGGCCCCCGGATGGTCTTGGAGCACCGGCACCCCCGGGTATCGCTGCACCACGCCCAGCCAGCGGACTTCCATCGTCCCGGAGGCGGGGGAAACGTAATCGGCGTGCATGATGCCCAAAAAGTCCGTGCGATTGGTGCCGTCCCGGCCCGTCCAATTCACCGCCAGCTTCGCCGGCCGGGTCGCGGCATCCGCCGTGATCGCCGAGCGCAGTCCCGCCCCTTGTTCGCCCAGCAACCGCAGCACGGCCTCCAGGAACACCCGGTTGCCGAGCACCCGTTGCGCGTAGGGTTTGAGGGAGTGGTTTTCGACGAGGATCGCGGGCAAATGCCGCAGGTCGCCATACGGATGCGAAAAGCGCGGGCTGCCATGGGCGCGAATAATGCCCTCCGCCAGATCCCGGTCGTTCGCCGCGAAGACCAAACCACCCGGGATATGCCCTTGAGCGCGCAGGGAGATGTCCACCGCCGGTCGGAGCACCCGCTCCAGCCACTCGGCGCAACGGGGGGACCAGGCCGCTTCGCCGTCGAACCCTTGGTAACCATAAGTCACGTCATACGCGTAGTCGATGCCGTCGGTGACATGCAGATCGATATACAACGCGGGCGCGGTGGCGTTGATCAACCCCAGCATGGCCCGCATCTCGGGGGCGTCCGCCTTGGTGTAATCGCGGTTGAGGTTCAGGTTTTGCGCGGTGGTCCGCCAGCCCTGGTGCACGGGGCCGCGCTGGTTCGGCCGGCTCCATTCGGAAATCCGCTCGTGGCCGTCCGCGTTGAAGACCGGCACGAACACCAAGTTCACATGATCCAGCAGGCCCGGCAGCTTCTTGGTGGCGAGATCCCGCAGCAACATCAAACCCGCGTCCTTGCCGTCAATCTCCCCGGCATGGATGCCCGCCTGGGCGAGCAGCGTCGGCCGGCCGTTGGCCGCGATTTTCTCGGGGGTTTTCGCCCCGTCGCGGC
This sequence comes from uncultured Pedosphaera sp., assembly GCA_903930565.1. GTDB lineage: Bacteria > Verrucomicrobiota > Verrucomicrobiia > Limisphaerales > Pedosphaeraceae > CAIXFN01. The sequence goes on along the minus strand of CAIYZC010000151.1, from coordinate 8,074 downwards.
TGGCCAGAACGGCGTACAAGGGCCGCCCCTGCGCGGTGCGGCCGAACTCATGGAGTTTCAGTTGGGGAGAAGTCGTGGCCAGTTGCCGCAGCCAGGCAATCGTGTCGTCATAGCCCGGGGTGTCGCGCAAGCCGGCTTTCTCCGCGGGCGTGATCCACGGGGCGCCTTCTTTCGCGATCAATAACTCGCTGGCTCCGTGCCAGGGCGGCGCCGGCGGGAGATAAGCTTCGCCCGCGCCCTGACAGGGGAGGGCGACCGCCAGAACGCAGGCGACGGCCCAACCTGGAAAGGCGCGGAAACGGCGTCGGGCACGGTCGGCCCGGGCGGGGTGCGGGTGGGGGCGGAAGCGGGAGGCAAGGGCGGAGCGCGTGTTCATGGCGGCTCCTCCTTAAGCCCACCCGACCCCGCCCGTCAAGCCGGGGTCGCCGGCAAAACAGATGGCACTTGCGCGAGTGGCGGCCGCCGGGGAGAATAAGGCATGGCTGATGCAGCGTCTTCCCGGCGACCGCCGCCCCCCCGGCCGCCGGTCCCGATTGCCCTGTGGCGCGAACTTTACAGCGCCGCAGTGGAGTTTCAGCAACTCGCCCCGTGGGAGTGGATGGCGGATGCGGACATCCTCGGGGTCAACAACGCCCACGGAGTGCGCCTCATCTCCGTGCTGGGCGCCAATCGGGAGGTTTTCGGGTCCGCCAGTTACCGCGGCACCGTCGGCACCAATTTCCTGCTCGAACTGCTCGCCGGCGACCAGGACCCGGAAGACACGGAGACGATGTATCGCCAGGACGCCGTGCTGGTGGATTTCGTCCCGCGCAAGCAATTGCAGGAGCCGGATGAAATCCTCATTCAACAAATGCGGTTTCAACCGGCGCCGGGTTCGCCCAAGCGGTTTCCCGAGTTCCAAAGCCACCGCCCGGGTTACCTGCCGTGGTTCGTGGATGCCGCGGAAGCCCGGATGATCTTGGACGACATCCGGCACCTCCTGCCCTTCGCCCGCCTGCTGCGCGATCACCCGGGGCTGTACGACGGGCGGCGGCGGGAGGACGAGTTTCCCTTCCATCCCCAAGCCCCCGCGGGCGAACTGACGGCGGCCCAATTGGAATGGCACCGCATGGTCCCCGCACCGCCGCCGCCGGAACCGCCCCCGATTCTGGCGGAATTCGATGTCGCCGCGCTGCGCCAAGCCCGGCGGTTGCCGGATCGCAATTGGGAGTCGTTGACTTTTTTTGGCGATCCCTTGGTGGAGGAAGGCGTGGATCGTCCATTTTTTCCGCACCTCAGCCTGGTGGTGGACGAGCGCACCGGAATAGTGCTGGCGGTGCATCTCGGCCAGGCGGGTTGGACGGCGGCGCAATGCACCGCCGCCGCGCTGGCCGGGGCGATTCAAAAGCACGGGGTGCGGCCCGGCCAGGTCCGGCTGGACGACCCGAAACTCCAGTCCCGCCTGGATGGCGCGGCCACCCTGCTCGGCTTGGAATTCCAAGTGGTGGAATACCTGCCGATGGCGGCGGCGGCGCGGGCGGCCTTCGAGGCCCACGGGCCGTTCCTTTAAACCCGGGTCACCGCGTTTTCCAAGACCCCGATGCCATCGATCCCGATGGTGACGACGTCGCCTTCGGCCAGCGTGAAGGTTTCCGCCGGCACGACGCCCGTGCCGGTCAGGAGCACCGCCCCGCGGGGGAACTCCTGGCTGCGGAACAGGAAGCCCGCCAATTCGCCGAAGCTGCGTTTGATCTGGCCGACGGAGGTTTCCCCTTGGAACACCGGCGCCCCCGCGCGGCCGATGGTGATCGCGATCTTCCATGCCCGCGCTTCCGCCTCCGATGCCCCAAGGCGGATCCAGGGGCCCAGGGCGCAGGAGCGGTGGTAAACTTTGGCCTGCGGCAAGTAGAGCAGATTCTCGCCCTCGATATCGCGCGAGCTCATGTCATTGCCGATGGTGTAACCGACCACGTCGCCGCGGGAATTCAACACCAGCGCCAGCTCCGGCTCGGGCACATTCCAGCGGGCGTCTTTCCGGATCCCCACCGGCCCGCCGGTCGGCACCACTTTGGCGGCGAGCGATTTGAAGAAGATCTCCGGCCGCTCGGCTTCGTAGACCCGGTCGTAGGCGGTGGCGCTGAAGTCGGATTCTTCCATGCGCGCCTTTTTGCTGCGCAGGTAGGTCACCCCGGCCGCCCACACTTCCTGGTCATCGACGGGGGCGAGCAATTGCACGGCGGCCACGGGGAGGCGCGGCGGGCCGGCCTGCACCAAGGCTTCCAGCAACGCGAGCGGGCGTTCGGCCTCCAGCAGTTCGGTCAGCCCGGCGATCCCCAAAGCGGTGAGGTCGAGCAGGGTGGTGTCATCCAGGGAGAGCCCCACGCGGGGGGCGCCGGCGGGCGGGGTTTGAAAACGGCACAGTTTCATATTCAAAAATCAGGTTCGTTGGTACGCCTCAGGCGGGTTTGTTGGCCGGGGGCGGCGGTGCGGATTTGGGTAACAGAAAACATAGGGCCGCGGCAATGATCATTCCGAGGCCCAGCAGCTCGAAGGCCCGGTGGTTGTCGTGATACTCTTTCACCAACCACCCCACCAGGAACTGGCCGACAAACCCGCCGATATTGCCGACGGCGTTCACGATGCCCACCACCAAACCCAGCAAACTGCGGGGCAGCACCTCACTCGGGATCGCCCAGAACGGCGCCATGGCGGCAAACGGTCCCGGAATCGCGAGGCACAACAGACCGTACGAGACCCAAAAGTGCTGTTGGCACAAAACGCTCAAAATCAGGCAAACCCCGCTCAGGCCATAGATGAACCCGGCATGACCCCGCCGCTCCCGCGTTTGATCCGAGTGCCGGGAGATTAAGATCATGATGACGGCGGTGACCGCGTAGGGCACGGCAAATAACAAGCCGTACTGGAACGGTGAAAACCCGCGGCCTTTGAGTCCGGTGGTGAAAAACGTCATGCACCCGTACGCGGCGCAATTGTGCAAGAAGTATATGCCCACCATGACCAAGAGCGTGGGGTTGACGAACGAAACCTGATCCCGCCGGGGACGTTTTTGGTCCGCCCACAGACAAAGGAAGGTCACCACCACCGTGACTGCCGCATAAGGCACCGCCCACCACAGCCCGTACAGCAACAGCGAATCCTCGGTGCCCTTCAGACCATGGGTGAGCCCGGGCAGGCCCCAGTAGGCGGCGCATATTTGCACCCCGTAGATGCCCGCCAGCACGAGGAAAGCAGGTGCGAACAGCATCCGCCAGACCGCTTTTTTGGTGGCCGGTTCCGAAGCCGCCGCTTCGGCCCGCAAGGTGGTTTCCAAATGTTCCCGTTCCTCAAGGGAAATCCAAGGCGCTTCGCGGGGATGGTCGCGGACAAAGTACCACCAAATGGGGAGCCAGACAAAAGGCAGGGCGCCCTCGAGCACCAACATTTGCCGCCATCCCCACGGCCCGGCCAGGGCGGGCGTGAACGGGGCGCTGGCGGTCGCCAGCGCGTGCGACAACCAACCCTGGTCGCGTAACCCCAGCAACCAGCCGCTGAACGGGCCGGACACCGCGACCGCCAAGGGTTGGCACAAATTCCAATACGCGTTGGCCCGCGCACGCTCGGCCCGCGGAAACCAGTTCGCCAGTAGCACCGTGGTGGCCGGGAACACCCCGCTCTCCGCCACCCCCAGGAAAAACCGCGTCCATTCAAATTGCTGAAACGTCCCCACCAAGCCGCAACCCACCGCGCAGGCCCCCCAACAGACCAAGAAAATGCTGATGATTTTGCGGGCGCTCCAATGCGTGGCCAAATAGCCGCCCGGCAATTGCAGCAATACATACCCGAAAAAGAAAATCCCCGCCGCCTCCCCCTTCAATTTGTCGTCCATGAACAGGTCCTTCATCATGGTGCTGATCTGGGGGTCCAGGGCGAGGGAGATATTGGTCCGGTCCACGTACGAAATCGTGTACATGATGAGCGCGACCGGGATAATGCGCAGCCAACGTTGCTGGATCATAGATGCATGGGACCGGGGCGGATCGTAGGGGGCCGGCGCGGGCGGCGTCGAGAAGATTTGCGGTGGATTTTCGCGCGCCTTTCTGGCATCTTGCCGCCATGGCTGAAATAACGGTGGGCGAATTGTCACGGGACCTCCGGGCGCTTTGCACGCGGGGACAGGATGCTTTGCAGCGCGAGAACGTGGATTACGCGATCGAGCTCTTCACGCAGGTGCTGGCCCTGGAACCGCGCTGCTACGAAATCCGCAAACAACTGCGCGGCGCGCAGCTCAAGAAAGCCGGCGCCGCCACCGGTTGGTTCAAGCGCCTGACCAGCGGCGCGGGTTCCTCCCCCCTGCTGGCCAAGGGCCGGATGGCGCTGCAACGCTCTCCCTTGGAAGCCATCACCATTGCGGAGCAGATCATTGCCGCCGACGCGCACAGCAACCCCGGCCACAATCTCCTCGCCGAGGCCGCCCTGGCCGCCGAGTTGCCCCGCACCGCCCTGCTCTCCCTGGAAATCCTCGTCAGCCACGCCCCCAAGGACAAAGCCCTCAATTTGCGCCTGGCCGAGGCTCACAGCCAGGCCGGCGACAAGACCCGCGCCGAACAAGTCCTGGACGTCCTGCAACGCGAATACCCGGCGGACAACGAAATCTCCCAGGTGCTGAAGAATATTTCCGCCAACAAAACCATGGACGAAGGCGGCTACGCCGGCCTCGCCGACGGCACCGGCTCCTACCGGGACATCCTCAAGAACAAAGCCGAAGCGGTCTCATTGGAACAGGAAAAGCGGCAAGTCAAAGCCGAGGATGTCTCCGACCGCCTCATTCGGGAGCGGGAGGCCCGGCTCCTGGCGGAGCCCAACAACCTCAAACTGCTGCGCGACCTCGGCGAATTGCACGCGGAAAAGGGCGACTTCGACCGCGCCCTTGAGTACTTCGGCAAAATCTCCGCCACCGATGTCGGTCAGGATGCCTCCCTGCAACGGAAAATCGGGGAGATCCGCCTCAAACAACTGGACCGCACCGCCGCGCAATTGGATCCCAACGCGTCCGATTACGCCGAGCGTCTGGCCCAGTGCAAAGCCGAGCGCGCGGCCTTTCAATTGGCGGAGTGCAAGCAACGCGCCGATCAGTACCCCACCGACCTCGAAATCCGGTTCGAACTGGGCAAACTGCTCCTCGCCAGTGGCAAAGTTGCCGAAGCCATCCCCGAGTTCCAAAAGTCCCAAGGCAACCCCCACCGGCGGATCGCATCCATGAACCTGCTCGCCCAGTGCTTCGCCCAACGCGGCATGAACGAGATGGCCGCCCGCCGCCTCCAGGAAGCCCTCAAGGAAAAGCTCGTGTTCGACGACGAGAAAAAAGATCTCACCTACACCCTCGGCTGCGTGCTCGAAAAAATGGGAAAAACCGCCGAAGCGATCAAACAATTCGAGCAGATCTACGAGATCGATGTCGCCTACAAGGACGTAGGCGCCAAGGTGGACGCCTATTACGCCGGCGGCGGTGCGACCCCCGGCTGAGTCGTCACGAAGCCCGCCCCGGCTCACAGGCCGGGGCGGAAAGGGATTTACTCAAAGTCGTAAACCACGACTTTGGTGCAGACCTTCTTGAACACCTTCTCCACAAAGTCGACGTGGAGCGGGTGGATTTGGTATTCGTCCTGGGCCTGTTTGCTGGGGAACACCAAGTTCAGAGCCACTTGATAGGATTGATCCACCACCGGCCGGTGGCTGCCGGCCATTTTACCGACGTGGAAGTGCAGCACGCCGGGTATGGGGCGCAGGTAGTGCTCCGCGCCGGCCAGCAACTCGTCAGCGGCATTGGGGTTGGCGGGATTGGTCCAAAAAATAACAACGTGAGAGAACATGTTCGTATGGTTTTCGAATTCCAGACGATTCAAAACCAACGCCGCCCCGGAGTCAATCGGAACCCATCCCGGCCCGGCGGCCGCCCACGCCCCGGCCTTGGACGGAAGGGAGGATTTGCGGCCGCGAGGAGGGGCCCGGTTGGGTTGCCCGAACCGGCGGGCACCGTTCAGACCAGTTCCGGTTCCTCAATTTCGAGGGGCGCGGGGACGAGCGGGGTGCCGTCCGCGGCTTCGGGGTACTCGAACACGCGGCCCTCGAAGTTGCGGATGATGACCCGGTCGGCGTTGCGGTGCAGGATGTAATCGGGGTTGATGGGCACCTTGCCGCCGCCGCCGGGGGCGTCGATGACGTACTGCGGCACGGCGTAGCCGGTGGTGTGGCCGCGCAGGCCGGCCATGATGGCAAGCCCCTCGCGGACACTGGCCCGGAGATGCGCCGAGCCGGCGATGAGGTCGCACTGGTAGAGGTAGTACGGCTTCACCCGGCACATGAGCAGCTTCTGCATGAGGGCGCGCATGACGTGGACGTCATTGTTGACGTGGCGGAGGAGCACGGACTGGTTGCCCAAGGGGATGCCGGCGTCCGCCAACCGGCCCAGCGCTTCGCGGACTTCGGTGGTGAGTTCGCGGGGGTGATTGGTGTGGATGCTGATGAACAGGGGATGAAACTGACGCAGCACCGCGCACAGCTCCGAGGTGATGCGCTGGGGCAGGAACAACGGGATGCGGGTGCCGATGCGCACGAACTCCACATGGGGGATCGACCGCAACGCCCGGAGCAGGTAGCCCAGCTTGTCATCGCTCAGCAACAGGGGATCGCCGCCGCTCAACAACACATCCCGGATGGTCGGAGTGCGGCGGATATAATCGATCTGGCGCTCAAATTCCGGATGGAAATCGTAGCCGGTGGCGTTGCTGACCAGCCGGGAGCGCGTGCAATAGCGGCAATAGGAGGCGCACCGGTCGGTGACCAGGAACAACACGCGGTCGGGATAGCGGTGGACCAGACCGGGCACGGGGGAATGGGAGTCCTCCCCGCACGGATCGCTCATTTCCCAAGCGGCGGTGGTGGTCTCCTCCAAGCGCGGGATGACCTGGCGGCGAATGGGGCAGTTTTCATCCGCGGGGTCGATCAGGTTGAAGAAGTACGGGGTGATCGCCATGGCCAGCTTCGTGTTGGCCAGCATGGTGCCCGCGTGTTCCTCGGGGGTGAGCGTGGGCAACAGGCGCTGGAGTTGCGCCAGGCTGGTGATGCGGTGCTGGAGTTGCCAGCGCCAATCCTGCCATTGGGCGTCCGGTATGTGGCTCCAAAAGCCCCGGCCGGCGGAACGAAATTCCTTTAAACCGGCGCTCTGCGGGAGCGGCGAACCGTCGGGATCTCCGAGGTCGCCGGCTACGTTGTCATTCGACATGTTGGGCCACTATAAATTTGAACGGCAGACTGTCAAGGGGGGCATCGGGAGCAATTAACGGCCGGCCCGGGCCCGGCCGGCCGGGGCGGGGGCCTCCCCGGGAGCGGCCGTCGGGGGCGCCTGGCGCAATTGGGCGCGGCGAGCATCGAGTTGGTCGAGCAAGCGCACAGTGGAGCGAAGGTGGTTGGAATTCACGGAGCGGGACGCATCCCGGATGATGGTGGTGTGTTGGTTGGGGTTGCGGGAGTTTTGGTACTCCACCAGAACCTGGCGGTAATCATCGACCAAATGGACCACTTCCTGGGCCACCCGGGAACGCAGGACGGTCAATTGCTGGATTTTATCCCCCAGCACGCTGTCCTGGCGGCTGAGATCCCATTGATTGAGGATGGTTTGCAGGGACACCTCGGACCGCAGGGGGAGTTCGTCGGGCCGGGTGCGGATCTCGACGGGCGTCCGGAGCAGTTCATCCAAGCTCTGCCAACTGGCCGCCCACCCCAGGGTTTGGTCCAAATCGCGGCCGGTGAACGCCACCACGCGCAACGCCCACCATTTCTCCACCGCCAAAGTGCCGGCGAAACGGCCTTGGAAGGCGTTGCGGAACGCAAGCTGCCAATTCAGGTGCCGGGGCAATTCCGCCAGAAAGGCGCGCAGGCATGCCGGGCCGTCCGAAAATTCGAGCAAACCGTCCACGAACAATTGGGAACTCGCGCGGAAGGCTTCCAGATTCGCCCCCGTGAACTGATCCTCCGGCGGCCAGGACAGCTCGGCAAAGGTGAGGGGCGGGCGGCGGAGCAACTGCTCGCGGCTCCG
>CAIYZC010000150.1 GCA_903930565.1 uncultured Pedosphaera sp. | reverse complement strand
GGCGAACTTTTAAGATTTGCCGGGGCATGATTCGTTCACATTGTGCGAAACCGCTGCGGAAAGACGGGGGGAACGTCCTCGCCCCTTCACGTCGCGCTTGATGACTGTATGAAAGACGTGAGCATCATCATTGTCAGCTACAATAGCCTGGAGCAGACGACCCGGCCGTGTCTGGAGAGCATTTTCCACCGCACCACCGACTTGGACTACGAGGTCATCGTGGTGGACAACCACCCAGGACGCCGTCAAATTCTGGGCCGGCCGCTGACCCCTGCCGGTCGGCCGCGGCCCTCCCGCCCATGAAGGTTGCCATTGTCATCCCGGTTCTCAATCAATGGCATTACACGCGGGATTGCCTGAACGACCTCGCCGCCACCGTTCCACCGGCCACCCGGATCATTGTCGTCGATAACGCCTCCACGGACGAAACCCGCGCCGGTCTCGCCCGTCAAGCCGGCCTCACGGTGGTCTCCAACCCCGAAAACCTGGGCTGCGCCAAGGCCTGGAATCAGGGCGTCGCCGCCGCCCCCGAAGCGGATGCCATTGTGGTCCTCAACAATGACGTGCGCCTGGCGGCGGGCTGGCTGGAGGGACTGCTCGCCTTCGCCGCGGCGGAGGACGCCGGGATCGCCAGCCCGGGCATCCGCGAAGGGGAGCTCAATTACGACTTCTCCGCTTACGCCCGCGCTTACACCGCCGCCATGCGCGACACCGTCCGCTGGGGCGCGGCCAACGGCATCTGCTTTCTCGTCCAACGCCGCGTCTTCAACCAGGTCGGAATGTTTGATGAGAACTTCCGAATCGGCCAGTTCGAGGACGCCGACTTTTTCCGCCGTACCCGCCTCGCGGGCTTCCGCTTGGGTTCAACCGGCCGCAGCTTTCTCCACCACTTCGGATCCATCACCCAAAACGCCCTCCGCCGCCAACCCGGCGTCCGGCCTTACGAGGCTGAAAACCGCGCCTACTTCCGCGCCAAATGGCGCTTGGGCTGGTTCCGCCGCCGCTGGGACCGCTGGGTCGCCAAAACGCAAACCGCCCGCTGGAGCCGCCGGGAGCGTTCGCATTGCGGGCACACCCTGCACGAGAAATGGCTCGCCGGCCGCCTCCAATACTTTTAGCCTCCGCCGCTGACCGCCGCGCCTGTGAACCCCCACGACCAACTCCCGTTCGCCCGCCGGGGCCAGGATGTCACCATCTGGCCCCAGGCGAAAATCACGCACGCGGAGTCCATTTCCCTCGGCGATTCCGTCATTATTGATGACTTCGTCCTCTTGATGGGCGGATCCGCCACCACCATCGGCAGCTTTGTGCACCTCGCCTCGTTCACTTCGATCACCGGCGGCGGGGAGTTCTCCATGGGCGATTTCTCGGGCCTGGCCGGCGGCGTGCGCATTCTCACCGGTTCGGACGATTTTTCCGGCGCCTGCCTCACCAACCCCACCGTGCCCGCCCCCTTCCGCCGACCCAAGCGCTCATTCGTCCGCCTTCAGGAACACGCCTTGGTGGGTGCCAACACCGTAGTCATGCCCGGCGTCACCATCGGCGAAGGCGCCGCCATCGGCGCGAATTCCTTGGTCACCAAGGACTGCGAACCCTGGATGATTTACTTCGGTTCCCCGGCCCGGCCCTTGAAACGCCGCCCGCGCGAAACCATGCTCGCTTACGCCGCCGAAATCCGTCGGCAATGCTACGACGCCGCGGGCGCCTACCTCCCCCGCCGGCAGTGGACCGGCCTGCACCTGCCCGCATGACCCTGCCCAAAACCCGGCTCGCCGATCTCGCCCTGCTGGGCGGCTCCCGCGCCTTCCCCGGGACGCTCTACGTGGGCCGTCCCAATCTCGGCGACCGCCGCCGCCTCCACGAGCGCTTGGATGAAATCCTCGACCGCCGCTGGCTCACCAATCAGGGCCCGTGCGTGCTGGAGTTCGAGGAACGCTTGGCCGCCCTGGCCGGCGTGCCCCATTGCCTCGCGGTGTGCAACGCCACCGTCGGCCTTGAAATCCTCCTCCGCGCCACTGAACTTCGGGGCGAAGTCATCGTCCCTTCCTTCACCTTCATCGCCACCGTCCACGCCCTCCACACAGTCGGGCTCACCCCGGTCTTTTGCGATGTCGATCCCGCCACCCACAGCCTCGACCACCGGCGCGTGGCCGAATTGATCACCCCGCGCACCGCGGGCATCCTCGCGGTCCACCTCTGGGGCCGGGCCGCTGCTGTCGACGAATTGACCGTGTTGGCCGAACGCCACGGACTCACCCTGCTCTTCGATGCCGCGCACGCGCTTCATGCCTCGTCGCACGGACGCCCCGTCGGCGGCTTCGGCCGCGCCGAGGTTTTCAGCTTTCACGGCACCAAGTTCGTCAATTCCTTCGAGGGCGGGGCGATCACCACCCACGACGCCGCGCTGGCGGAGCGCCTGCGCTTGCACCGGAATTTCGGCTTCGCCGGCTACGATCACGTCGTCTCCCCCGGCACCAATGGCAAAATGAGCGAAATCGCCGCCGCCATGGGCCTCACTTCCCTGGACGCCATGCCCGATTTCGTCGGGGTCAATGCGCGGAACTACGCCGCCTACCAGGCCGGCCTGGCGAACCTCCCGGGGCTGGAACTCTTCCCATACGACCCCGCGGAACGGAACAACTACCAATACGTCGTCCTCACCCTCGACGCCGCCCGCACCGGCCTGAGCCGCGATCTCCTGGTCCGCGCGCTGCAAGCGGAAAACGTCCTGGCCCGGCGCTATTTCCATCCCGGCTGCCACCGCATGGAGCCCTACCGTACCCTCCAACCCCGGGCGGGTGGGACCCTGCCGGTCACCGAGCGCCTGGCGGACTCCGTCTTCGCCCTGCCCACCGGCACCGCCGTCGATCCCGCGGCCATCGCGGCCCTTTGCGACCTGCTCCGGTTCCTCCTCGCGCACGGCCCGGCCTTGACCGCCGCCGCCCCACCCGCCCCCTGAGTCCCATGGCCGGCCGCCCCTATCTCATCTTCACCACCGGCCGCTTCAAGCGCTCCAGTGGGGGCCTCGTCGCGCTCCACAAGCTCTGCCATGACCTCCGCATGCTGGGCGAAGCGGCTTGGGTCACGCACGGCCCCAGCGAGCCCACGTTCCAAGCCCCCCGCCGCCTCCCGACCGCGCGCGAACTCCACCGCGATTTCATCGTCGTCTATCCCGAGTTGGTCGTCGGCAACCCCTTGGGTTGCCCGCGCGTTGTCCGCTGGTTATTGAACACCCCGGAGCTCACCCGCTCTACTGGCTTTTACCAGCGCGAACAGGCTTCGGACCTCATCTTCCGTTTCTCCAATTACTTTGATTACCGCGGTCTCGGGCGCGATTTGGGGCTCTTGAAAACGCTCTACACGGATTACCGCACTTTCCGCGACCACGGCGGTCTCCGGTCGGGCAGTTGTTATCTCGTTAAGAAAGGGAAAGTCACCAACCCGCCCGCCCATCCCGCGGATTCGGTCCTGCTCGGGGAGCACAACGACTGGGAGGCCGCCGCCCGGCTGTTGAATCAAAAGGAAATCTTTTACTGCTACGACACCGCCTGCTACTGGGCCACGCTGGCCGCCTTGTGCGGCTGCCCCGCCCTGGTCATTCCCGACGGTCGCCGTACCCCCGCCGACTGGCACGCCGCATTTCCCAATTACGATTACGGCGTCGCCTACGGACCGGAAGAGTTGCCCCACGCCCGGGCCACGGTGCCCCGGGTGGCCGACCACCTCCGCTCCTTGGAAGCCCGGGACCTGGGCCTCATCCGCGAATTCGTCCGCCGCACGCAGTCCGCCTTCGCCGATGCCTCGACTCCCCGCGGATCCGCGCCGCTTTGGCCCGCCGCCCGTCTCTGGCTCTGGGGGGCCGGCGGCCAAGTCGAAAAACTCCGCCGCTCCCTCGGCAAACGCTGGGCCGCCGTGCGCGGTCCGCGCCCCCGTTGAATCACCGTCAGAGTCCGATCCGCGAAAAGTCCAGTTGCGGGTAATGCGCCGCCCGCTCCCGAATCCGGAGCTGCTGCGCCGGGCTCAATAACCGCCGCCCCCGGCCGTCCGTTCCCTGATTGAATTTGGTGTCCCGGTTGGCGGCCGATTCCAGGGCGCGCCGCACCTGGGCGGGCGAACGCTGCTCGCCCACAAACTCCAAAATCCGGTCCAACTCCGCCTCGGGGTTCACCACCAAGTCCCGGAAATCCACAAACAGAAAACGGCCGGGGCGATCCCGCTCCGCACGGAACCAGGAGGCGTAGAAATTCAGATACCACGGCAGCACCAAATCGATCACAAAATCATACTGCCGCTCCTTCGGCAGTTCAGCGAAGGACTCCTCCACAAACGCCATCGGCATGGATTGGTTTTTGACCAAGTGATCCCGGAAACTCACCAACGAATCAAAAATGTCCCGCGTTTGGATCACCGGCCGCACCCGGCACTCCTCGACGAAGCGCAGCGTCGTGTCCGACGCCCGGCAATGCTGTTGCATCGAAAACAGGTTCACCGTGGGATACCTCAGCAACCGCCGCCGATCCACCTCCTGCTCGCAGCGTTCATACCCCGTGGCCACCGACAGCACCTGCCACCCCATCAGTTCCGTGAGCATGGCCGACAGCCAGGTCGATCCCGACTTCGGAGCCGCCACGTGCCACAAGTGCTTTCGCGTGGGTGAAATCCGGGCCGCGATCGCCCGGTCATCCAATTCCAACACCGGATCCGGCCGCGTGAAATATCCGGGCTCATACGCGGCCGTTTTGACCACCTGATACCCGGTCCTCACCAAGGCTTGGTTGATCCACCGCCGGACGGGCAAAGGCAGGTGCCACCAACGGACCGAATTCGTACGGGCGGCCGCGCCGCGCGCACGCAAAGTGCTGCTCAACATATAGAATCTTTCAAATATGGATTCTACCCCGCCGCCGATTCCCGGCAATGGGGTGAAACCCGAATCACCCTGCCACAGCCTCCGCGTCCGGTCAATTCCTAGCCCCATGGCAATCCGGGCGACGCCGCCTCCCGCCCCGCTCACTCCTTACCCGGTCTCGCCGCCAGCACCCGCGCCCGTTCCGCCGCGGTCAATTCCCGCCACGTCCCCGCCGCCTGCTCCCCCAGCTCCCAGCCCCCGATCCGCACCCGCAGCAGCCGCAGGGTCGGATGCCCGATCGCCGCCGTCATCCGCCGCACCTGCCGGTTCTTGCCTTCGATCAACTCCAGCCCGATCCACGCCGTGGGAATCG
>CAIYZC010000149.1 GCA_903930565.1 uncultured Pedosphaera sp. | reverse complement strand
GAAGCTCTTGCGCAAGTCCGTGTTGCCGGCGGCCAGAAAGACGCGGGTGGTGGGCGTCAACGGGATCATAGCCGGGGCGATAACTGCAACCACATGGCCAGTTCCTGGGCCGTGAAACCGTGGCGTACCTCCAACGCGAGGCCGGAAGGGAACACCAGACGATAACTGGGTCCCGACGTGGGGTTGGGAAGGAGGTTGGGCAAAGCCACGAACTGGGGCCGCTCCGGTGGGGGCGGCGTGGCAGACTGCTTGCGCCATTGGTTGAGCGTTGCCACACTGATGCCGACTTGGGTGGCGAACTCCCGCTCGCTCAAAGGAGTGTGGCGATAAGCTTGGAGAATCCTTTGGCGGTCGGCGGGAGCAGCGTGCTTGCGAACAGGTTTGGAGATTTGCATGAACCCGAGCTTGCGACCGCCGCGGGAATTTGCCTAGCCGGGGTTAGCAATACGGATACTTTGGTGATGATGACCCGCGACAAGCCGCAGGCCCGGCTCACCAAGGACAACCCCCCGTAGCCGATCTGTTTGGCTTCGGTGGCGGCCAGAAGGCGTCGTGAACGCTCATTCAACTCCGGCCAGAGACGCATGAATTTGGTTTGAAGATTATCAAACAACGACATGCTCGCAACAGATAGCTCAAAAACACGGACATGACAACATTATTTGTTGGCGCCTCCTTATTGCCGGTTTTGCAAATACACTTTATCGTTCTAGATATTTTCCAACAAACTCCCTAATATCGGGGTTCTGGTCATTTAGTCTTGCCTCTACGTAATGACGCAGGAGGGTGTTAGCCTCACCACCCAGTTTACATACTACATCAACTGCCAGCTTCAGCACGGATAAGTTAGTTTCCACGCCGCAGTGTGCTGCAAGGGTTGTGATCATGAACTCAGGATGCCGCCGATTTATTTTTTCCAACGCGAAAACTGCCTGATAGCGCGACTCCGCATCACTCAGTTTAAGCACCCTAAACAAGGCTGTATTGATGTAAATTATTTTCCACCTGTCAAGTGTGTCGCGATCAACAGTGTCGCAAAGCTGACTCTCCGCGTTTGACAATGCCACGATTGCTCGCATTCTCCCACGCGTGTCCGCACGCGTCGCTAGATTTGTCAGACCGCAGACTCCGTCGATCCCAGTGTACAGAATCGCTGCCCCAATGAACCCCCAATAATCCTCACTTTCTTGTAGTAATCTAAGCATAGCCGGACATTGTGAACTCGCGTTTGTGCCTAATGCTTTGACAATTAAGCTTGCTTTCGCCGCCCTTTGAGCCAGTTCGTCTGTCGCTTTGGATTGCAACTTTCCCCTTATAAAGTCCTTGGTTTGACTCAGAGCGGAACGCTTGCCAGCTAAATCGTTGAACACGAGTGGCAGCACCGTCTGTGAGCGTGATCGAAGCTGAGTTTCCAGTTGCACAGCACGTGAATTGTTCGTGGGCCAACTGTCGAGCACTATACCATATTCCGCTACCAAGTCGGCATCGCTCCTCCGTAGGGTGAGTGTCCCGAGGCAAGCAAAAAGCAAGACTGCACCAGTCATTACCCTCATAGATTTGCTGTAAACAGTTAGTTTCATGTATGCTTACTTTGGCATAAATGGATTTTCAAGCGTAACCGTAAGGTTTTTCCGATCCCCTCTTATTTTTAGCGTCCAGGAAATAGTCGTAAGGGTCTGCCCATTGCAAAGTAGTTCCAACACATATTGCTCGTCTCGGTTTCCAAACGTTACTTGGCCTGCGAAGTCACCAAAGCCATCCCCTCCGCCATTCTGGTCCCACACCAATTTTGGCAAACCAAAACCCAAATAAGTTGTTTCCAGTCTTCGTTGACGCCAATAAATGTTTGTGCAACAGTTGGCCGCTTTAGAATTTGGAATAAAATCAACAATCAGACCGCAACCGACAGAAATAAACTGCTGTAAAATCCAGACATTTTTAGAGGACAAGTTTTGTCTTTGTTTAAGTTCGTCAGTTATACCATCGCCAATGGAGTTGGTGGTAATAGCTTTCGCAAACGCAAATTGCGGTTGAATAACACCAATCACCTGCTTACTGCAACAGCAACCAGGCAGGCCCAAGACGGTCATGGGATTGTAGTTACTGTGTATCACGGTTCCATGCTCTGTGCCTGCTTGCGCCACCAGCACATCAAGTCCTAAAGCATCATAGAAGCGTATAGGATCATTGAACGCAATACAGTAAACATTTGGACCGGCGCGTTCACCTTGGGGATCTCGGCTTAACCATTTTGCATTTTGCGGATCGTAATGCCGAAAGCCATAATAGCTCAAATTGCTTTCAAGCTCATGATACTTGGACGCGAAGTAGATAGGGTTGACGTTTGCCATTGGGCCATCGCTTCGTAGAATCACCCCAAACGCATTGAATTCATACACAGCAGTGTTGGTCCCGGCTACCGCCCCAAGCAAGCTGGCTATACTTCCACGGCCATCAGAGCCCGCAAAGTGCCCACCAGAGCCTCCGGCCACATCGTTCATCTCAATCAATCCCCCCACACCCCCCGCTCCCTGCAAGGTCTCGCTCAAATCCAACCCCCACAAGTACGACCGGATCACCGCATTATTGGTCGCATTCAGTTCGTCGAGGAGATTCCACCCATCATAAACAAAGCTCTCCGCTAGATTGGTGGTCCAAGTGGTACCGTTGTACGCCTCCACAGCCTTGGAAATGCGTCGCCATTTGGAATCATACCCAAACGTCAATCGCAGTTGGGAGCCCGTCAGCGCGTTGGTCAGGCTCACCATTTGGATCAAGCGATTCTCGCCATCCCACGTGTACGTCCAGCGCCCATCCTGGCTGAGTTTACCGTCGGAATCGTAGCTGAAGGACTCGGGCGTTTGTTGCAGAAATGTGTTGCCGGTTACCGTTGCGACCAGGTCGGTGGTGGAACTGCTGTGCGCCACGGCGAGATTGGTGATGGTCTGCCACACTGCCGCGCTGGTGTTTGCGAGCGCCAAGGTGGCTTCGTAGAACGTGCCATTGCGGTAGGTGGGCTGGTTGTTTACCGTCACCGTTGCGTTGGTGACTGCCGAACCCAGAATATCCATGGCTCCAGAAACGGTCCGATTTGTATACTGGTTGTTCAGGTTCGCGCCATCCGTCGAGGTGCGCAGGTTGTTCCCATACTGATCTCCGCCCTCCGTGGTGCTCGTGCGGTTGCCGATATTGTCAAACGCATACCCGAACTGCTCACCTGGCACCGGCGTGCCATTGGCAAAATACTTCACCCCGCTCGTCACCTGCCCCAGAGCATCGTAGCCGTACAACCAGTGCGAACCATCCGCGTTCGTTACCGCCGTCCGCTGGTTCGCGTTGTTGTACGCATAGGCGAACGAAATCACCGGGGATGCCGATGGCGTTGAAGCGATTTGCGTCAACCGGTCGAGGTAATCGTATGTCTTGGTCGTGGTCATGCGCCAGGAACCCGCGTTCGTGAAGTTAATCTGGCTCACCAGCGGCGAATTGGCAAGGAATGAATAGGTCGCCGAATTTGTGCCATCCGAGATGGTGCCCATCCGGGAAGCGGCGTCGAAATTGTTCGTGGCCACCGTTTGGGGGACGCCGTTGTACGGGGTGACCAAGTTGGTCCGGCGCAGCAGCGTGTCGTGCCGTTCGTCAACGCCCTGCCGTTAAGAGGTCCGTTGGTGTACGCCTCGATCAGGACGCTTCCGGCATCGTTGAGGGTGAACGCCGTCACCGCGGAGCCGTTGGTGATGCCGATTTGCCGGCCCAGGCGGTCGTACGCGTAGCCCACCGCCGGCGTTGTCCCGTCGCTGTAGGTGGTCGTCTTCAGGTCACCCGCGGCGTTGTAAGCGTAGGAGGTCACAATGCCGCGCGCCCACGTCCGCGTGTTGAGGCGGCCCTCGCTGGTATACGTGTAGGAAGGGCCGTTCGTGGTCGGTCCGGGATAGGAAATTTCTTGTGACCTGCGAGGACATCCAGGTCACTGAAAGGCGTGTGGCGATAAGCTTGGAGGATCCTTTGACGGTCGGCGGGAGAAGCGTGCTTGCGAACAGGTTTGGAGATTTGCATGAACCCGAGCTTGCGACCGCCGCGGGAATTTGCCTAGCCGAGGTTAGCAATACGGATACGTTGTAACGCGGCACATGTTAAAGCCAAAGCGGACGGTATTGTCCAAGCACACCTCCCCGTTCTGTTGCTCCAACACCATCCCTTTTGCCCCCCCACGCCGCTCGCCAGCACACGGAGCCGGCTGGAAGCCGGCGCTCCCAGGTTTTCCACTCAGTTCGCCACCCCTTTCGCGCCCACGACCCGCTTTCCAGCGCTCGAAAATGGCCATAATTTCGGCATCGCCACCAGCCCGGCCTTCACCGGATTCTGTTCAATGTAATCCATCGCCTTGGCAAAATGCCGCGCATCCCGGATGTAGCGGTCATAATAATCGCGAAACCAAAACGCACCCGTCCGCCCCAGAAGCTCATTCGCCCGGTTGGCGGAAAAGGATTTCCAAGCATGGACAACATTCGCCAAGGGCCACCCCGGCATCGATTCGATCAGCACATGCACATGATTGGGCATGACGCACCACGCCAGCATGCGGTAACGCGCGCCGTCAAAATGCTGGAGGGCACCTTGCACCATCTCCGCCACCCGCGCCTGCCCCAGCCAACATTTCCCATGCCCCGCATCCTCATACGTCGCCAACCGCTTCCGCAGCTCCACCTCCCGTTTCAACTTTGGAAAGCCGGTACCACCTGGGACCGCCGGCGTCCCGCCGGCCTCCCCTTTCGTTTCCCTTCCAGCATCCCCATTTCCGCCATCCGCCAACCCTAGTTCCAGCACCCAGCCCATCACAATCTTCTCCGGCACCGAATCTACGAGACGAAACGTGATCGCCTGCACCAACCCCGGCTGATCGAGATGCGGCAAATACCCCCGCGACCGCCAGTCGGAATCGGGGCCCAAAGTGGTGCCCGCTTGGATGGCGGCACCGCCGGGGAAATCCCCGCCATCCTGAACATTGCCGGATGCCAAACCGGCGTTCATAAGTTCAAAGCGCCTTGGACAGCCGCCCCCTTGGGAGCGCCGGCATCCTGCCAACTCTGTGCGTTGTAATAGGGCACACGTTGAGTCCCAGCTGGTTGGTGTTGTTCCAGCTCACCTCTCTATTTCGTTGCTCCAACACCCTCCTTCTTGCCCACCGCCACGCTGCCGGGCAACACACGGAGCCGGCTGGACGCCGGCGCTTCCAGGCTTGCCGGCGTCTCCAAGCGAGTGCCGTCGCGATCTGTTTCCCATTCGGTCTTCATTTGGTATCCTGTCGTCATTCTCCCCGAGTAGCCCCGCGTGTCAACAAATCCTTGAGCTTGAAATTCACACTCGCCGTCGGGAAATCAGGCTCCTGCTCGAACGGCCGCGTGATGTAACACACCCCTGGGACCGCCGGCATCCTGCCGGCTTCCCCGTCCCCCGACGGCCAACACTCACCCTCATGGTCCATTCGTTCGCCATTGCCAACACACGGAGCCGGCAGGATGCCGGCGCTCCCAGGTAGGCCGACAAACACCACCGCCAGAATGAACGCATCCGGTTTGTTTAATGCCGTCAGAATCTCGTTCTTTGTCACTGTCACCGTTTCCGCCCCCTGCACCCGGTCCTTTACCTCGATAAAACGCAACTGACCTTGTTCCGCATGGTCTTGGGGGTACCGGGATTCGATGTCGCACCCCCGGTTCTCCTTGGAAACATCGCCAGGCTCGCAGCCCAGGCTGCGCTCATTCGCCATTACGGCCTGCATGGCCAGTCGTTCGACTTCGCGATCCGCCGCACCATAAGCCGTCGGCGTTTCCCGCATCATTTCCGGCTGCTCGTCTCCCGCGCTTGTTGCTGCGGCGGCCAACCAGCCCGCCGGCACGAGCAATGCCCCGCCCAACAGCGCGGGCGGCCGCGCGCTGACCTGCCGCTCCAAAGCCAGTTCCGCCCGCCGCTGTTGCAGGCGCTCGTTGAGATCATCCGCACGTTTGCGGGCGTTGGCGGAGTTGAGCTTGTCCGCATTGATAAACTCGCGCCGGACGTATTCCGTCACCGCTTTGTACAGCGCCTGCTCCTCGTTGCTCAGGGAGTATTCGGCGGTATAGGCCCGCCGGAAGGGGAACAAGGCCTTGCCCTCCATGGTGACGAGCTGTACCTTGACCATGCGGCGCATCACGTCGGACACGTCCGCCACATGCGCCCCGTCGCGCGGCTTGCCCTCGAAGCGGTCCCCGTCCAGCCAGGAAAGAAACAGGTGGAAATCCTCGTCCTTGCCGTTGTGCGGCGTGGCCGTGAGCAGGACGAACTGCCGGGCGCGGGCCGATAGCAACTGGCCCAACTTGAAGCGCTTGGTGTATTTGATCTCCGCGCCGAAATAGGTGGCGGACATTTTGTGCGCCTCGTCCACGATGACCAAATCCCAATCCACCGCGGCCAGCTTGCCTTGGATTTCCTCGTTCCGGCTCAATTTGTCCAGCCGGGCGATGCACAGGTGGTGCTTTTGAAACCAATTGCCGGTGCGGGCGGACGTCAACCCTTCATTGGTCAGGATTTCAAAGGGGAGATTGAACTTTTCGTCGAGTTCATCCTGCCATTGTTCGGCCAAACCGCCGGGCGAAACAATCAGGCAGCGGTCCACATCGCCCCGGATGATGAGCTCCTTGATCAAAAGACCGGCCATGATGGTCTTGCCCGCCCCGGGGTCATCGGCGAGCAGGAAGCGGAGCGGCTGGCGGTCGAGCATGGTCTCGTAAACGGCGGTGATCTGGTGCGGGAGCGGCATCACCGCCGAGGTGTTCACCGCAATGTGCCGATCGAACAGGAAAGCGTAGCGCAGGCGTTTCCTTCGGAAACCAGCCGGAAAATGGCGCCATCCGCGGTAAAACTGCGTGGTCGGCTCTTTTGCACCAGGGTCAGGGAGGATTCCCGGTCCCGGTACAACAATTCCTCGCCCGGCCGGCCCTCGGCATCCACGGAGGTGATCCAGAGCACATCCTCCCCGAAGCGCTGGACCTGCCGGACCGTGACCGGCTGGTTCGCCAGCAGGCCGGTCAGCACCGCTCCCACAGTGATGTCTTCGAGTTTGACCACGCCCCCACCATGCCCTGACTGTTTCCACTTGTGAAGCCGCTTTTCCCCAAAACCTGGGACCGCCGGCATCCTGCCGGCTCCCCGAATTGCCAACCAGCCCCCACAACGCCAACCCGGAAGGTTTTGTGCGAAGCGGGCCGACCTCTTTCTTTCCCGCCAACACCATCTACTCCGCCAACCAGCATGCTTTTTACAACACCCGGAGCCGGCAGGATGCCGGCGCTCCCAGGGGCTGCGCCGGGACCGGGAACCGTTGGGGCGCTTTTTGAACTCGGCGCTTGTGCGCGGCGGGGGAGCGGGCATAATTGGGGGCGTGGTGCTCAACGTGCGCATTCGCCTTCCCGCCCGCCGCTCTGCGCGACGGGGAATGTTGCCGGCCTGCCTGGCCGGTCTCCTTCTAACCCTGTCCCCGCAAACCTACCTGCTGGCCGCCCCCGATCCGCGACCGCAAACGGCGGCGGAGGACCGCGCGCGGGCGGAATTGGTCGCGCCCGGCTTTAGGCCGGTGCCGCCCGGCGTGCATGCGCTGGTGGGGGCGCGGGTGGTGGTGAAGCCCGGCGAGGTGCTGGAATCCGCCACGGTGCTGATTCGCGACGGGCGGATTGAAAAGGTGGGGAAAAAGCTGACCGTGCCGGCCGAGGCGCGGGTGTGGGATTTGACAGGGCAAACGATTTACGCGGGGTTCATTGACCCCTATCTGACCGTGGCGAGCGGGGCGGCGCCGACAGCGGGGGCGACCACGGGGCGCGGTGGGCGGCCGCCGCAAACCCGTCAACAGGAGGAGGAGCTCACGGCGGGGACGATCAAGTTCTTTGGCGTGGCGGCGCAGGAGCGCGAGGCGGGCATGGAGGGGCCGGGGTATGAAGTGACGCGGGTGACGCCGGAGCGCCGGATGGCGCGGTCGTATGTGCCGGACGCCAAGGCGAACGAGAAAATGCGCGAGCTCGGCTTCACCGTGGCCAACGTGACGCCGGACCATGGCATCGTGCGCGGGGTGAGCGCGTTGGTGGCGCTTTCCGACGAGGAGGCCAATGCCGTGGTGCTGCGGCCCGAGGTGTTTCAGCATGTCGCTTTTGAAACGGGCGGGGGCCGCGGGGCGGGTTACCCGGGCTCGCTCATGGGCGTGATCGCGGTGGTGCGGCAGAGCTTTTTGGACGGGGACCATTATCAGACGGAAACGGAGGCGTACCGGCGCGGAGCGAGTGGACGCCCGCGGCCGGCCTACAATCCCGGCTTGGAAGAGTTGGCGCCGGCATTGGCCAAAAAGCAGCGGGTGCTGTTCGAACCGCGTTCGGCCTTGATGGTGGACCGCGCCGCGCGGGTGGCGCGGGAGATGAATTTGGAAGTCGGATTTTTGTCCTCGGGGCAGGAATGGCGGCGCCCGGCGCTGGCGAAGGCGGCGGGCGGGCCGTTCATCGTGCCGTTGAATTTTCCCACGGCGCCGAGGTTGCCGCTCGAGGACGACTGGCGGCAGGTCACGCTGGATGAATTGCGCGTCTGGGATTGGGCGCCGGAGAATCCGGCCGTCCTGCGCCGGCAAGGGCTGGAGATCGCGTTGACGACCGCCGGGTTGACGGACAAAAGCGTGTTCCGCAAGAACCTGCGGCTGGCGTTGGACCGGGGGCTCAGCGAGAACGACGCGCTGGCCGCGTTGACGACCATTCCCGCGCGGTTGTGCGGGATGGAGGACCGCCTGGGCACGGTGGAGGCGGGGAAGGACGCGGATTTGACGATTGTTGACGGCAAGGGCTATTTCGATCCCGAGGCCAAGGTGCGCGGGGTGTGGATCGACGGGCGGGCCTACCGAAACGCCGCGGCCGAGCCGCGGGAGCAGGATGAAACGCGCGCCGGTGGTCGGCGCGGCGGTGGTGGCGGTGGTGGCGGGGGTGGCAACACCAACCGCATGGCGGGGGCGCGGTCGGGCGGGGCGGGGACGAACGCTCCGGCGGCCACGGCCACGGCAAAGCCCAAGGAACCGGCGAAGCGGGTGGCGTTGTCCCCGTTGGCGGGGCGCGGGCCACTGACGAATCCGCCCGCGGTGCTGATTCGGAACGCGACGTTGTGGACCGGCGGGGCCGCCGGGAAATTGGAACATACCGATCTGTATGCGCGCGACGGGAAGATTCAAAAGATCGGCCCGAATCTTTTCCCGATGGGCCACGCGCCGGAGAACACTTTGATCGTGGATGGCACCGGTTTGGAAGTGACGCCGGGGCTGATTGACTGCCACAGCCACAGCATGATTTTGGGCGGGGTGAACGAGGCGACGTTGCCTTCCTCCGCCATGGTGCGGGTGGGGGATGTGGTGAACGCGGAGAGTCCGAGTATCCAATGGCAATTGGCGGCCGGGGTGACGACGGTGAATCTGTTGCACGGTTCGGCCAACCCCATCGGGGGGCAGAATTGCGTGATCAAACTGCGCGACGGCGCCACGCCCGAGGAGTTGAAATTCGCCGGCGCGCCCGCGGGCATCAAGTTCGCGCTGGGGGAAAACGTGAAGCAATCGAACGTGGGCGACCGGAGCGCGACCCGGTTCCCGCAAACCCGCATGGGGGTGCCCACGTTTATCAATGAACGTTTCCTCGCGGCCAAGCAGTACCTGGCGGCGGGGGCGGAATACCGCCGGAGCGGCGGCGTGCCGCCCCGGCGCGATTTGGAGCTGGAGGCGCTCGGGGAGATCATCGAGGGCCGGCGGCTGATTCATTGCCACGCCTACCGGCAGGATGAAATCCTGATGCTGATCCGGTTGATGGAGGATTACGGCGTCAAGATCGCCACGTTTCAACATGTGTTGGAAGGCTACAAGGTGGCCGACGAAATCGCGCGGCACGGCGCGGGCGGCTCGACGTTTTCGGATTGGTGGGCTTACAAGTGGGAAGTTTACGACGCCATTCCCTACAACGGCACGCTGATGCATGACCGGGGCGTGGTCGTGTCGTTCAACTCCGACTCGGACGACTTGGCGCGGCGGTTGTATCAGGAAGCGGCCAAGGCGGTGAAGTACGGCGGCGTCGCGGAATCCGAGGCGTTGCAGTTGGTGACCTTGAACCCCGCCAAACAGTTGCACATCGACGGCCGCGTGGGTTCCCTGGAGCCGGGGAAGGATGCGGACTTTGTGGTTTGGTCCGGTTCCCCATTGGACAGTTTCACGGTTTGCCGGCAGACGTGGATCGACGGACGCGAGTATTTTGATTACACCCAAGCGCCCGCGCGGTCCGCCGCCCTGGCGGCCGAGCGCCACGACCTGGTGGCCAAGGTGAAGCTGGCGGCGACCAGCGGGGCCGGAACGGGCGGGGCGGGCGGCGAACCGGCCGGCACGGGCTTTTTTGACGTTTCCTTGGAGCACGAATTTGATGGCGTGATCCGCCATTGCCTGGACCATGAATAACTCTTTTTCCCCGGTTTGGAACCGGCTTTGCGGTTGCCTGACGGCGGCCCTGGCACCCCTCCTGGCGACGTCGTTGGGCGCGGCCCCCGCGGCCGGCCCGGCGGGCGCTTCGCTGCTGCTGAGCAACGCCACGGTGCACGTGGTCACGGGCGAGCCGTTGGCGGGCGGCGCCGTGTGGGTGCGCGACGGCAAGATCCAGGCGGTGGGGCGGCGGGTGAGCGCGCCCGGCGCGACGGTGGTGGACTTGCAGGGCGGGCATCTGTATCCCGGCCTGATTGCGCTGGACAGCGCGCTCGGGCTGGCCGAGATCGAAGCGGTGCGGGCGAGCCTGGACACGACCGAGGTGGGGGATTTTCATCCGGAGGTGCGCGCCTGGCAGGCGGTGAATCCGGATTCCGAATTGCTGCCGGTCGCCCGCGCCAACGGCATCACGCACGCCGAAGCGGCGCCCCAGGGCGGGGTGGTGGCGGGGTTGTCGGGGGTGGTGACCTTCGCCGGTTGGACGATGGAGGACATGACCATCCGGCGGGAGGCGGGGCTGCATGTTTACTGGCCGGCGGTGGCTTTGGAATTGGGCGGGGCGGGCGGCGGGCGGGGCCGGGGCGGGCCGCCGGGCGGCGGCGGGGCCGGCGGGGCCAAGCCGATGGAGGAGCAGACCCGCGAACGGGCGGCGCGGCGCAAGGCTTTGGACGATTTTTTTCAGGAGGCCAAGGCATACGAAAAGGCCCGGGCCGCCGGTCGGGCAGCGTTGAATCCGCCGTGGGAGGCGATGCGCCCGGTGGTGCGCGGGGAAGTGCCGGTCATGGTCCACGCGGAGGATCCACGGCAGATCAAGGCGGCGGTGGGCTGGGCCGGAACGAACGGTTTGCGCTTGGTGATTGTCGGCGGGCTGGAGGCGGGCGAAGTCGCGGGGCTGCTGGCGGACAAAAAGGTGCCGGTGATTTTTGAAGGCATGTTCACCGTGCCCACGCGGGAGGAGCTGGGTTACACGGTGCATTTCAGCGCGCCCGAGGTGTTGCATCGCGCGGGGGTGAAGGTGGCGTTCGCCATGGGGCCGGGAGCCATGGAGGCTTCGTTCGCGCGGAATCTGCCGTATTCGGCGTCCCAAGCGGTGGCCTTCGGGTTGCCGGCCGGAGAAGCGCTGAAG
Source organism: uncultured Pedosphaera sp. (assembly GCA_903930565.1). Classification (GTDB taxonomy): domain Bacteria; phylum Verrucomicrobiota; class Verrucomicrobiia; order Limisphaerales; family Pedosphaeraceae; genus CAIXFN01. The sequence goes on along the minus strand of CAIYZC010000149.1, from coordinate 9,813 downwards.
GGGATAACTTTATACCCGGCCGAAATCCTCGGTTTGGGCGACCGACTGGGCTCGATCGAGGCGGGCAAGGAAGCCAGCTTGTTTGTGGCCGATGGCGACATTTTGCAGGTCCGCAGCCGGGTGACGCGGCTGTGGATCGCCGGACGGGAAGCCGATTTGACCAGCCGACACACCCGTCTGTACGACAAATACCGCGCCCGGCCCCTCCCGAATCAATGAAAGCGTTCTCCTTCATACGCCGCGGCCGAATTTGGCTGTTGGCCGGACTTTTGGGTTGGAGTTTGGCCGGGGCATCCGCCGCGCCGCAAACGAATGCGCCGGTGGTGGTGCCGCTGCCCAACACGCATGCGCACAATGATTACGAGCACGTCCATCCGCTGTTCGACGCTTTGGCGCAGGGGTTTTGCAGCGTGGAAGCCGACATACATTTGGTGGGAGGCGAACTCCTGGTGGCGCACGATGCCAAGCATTTGGATCCCCAGCGCACCTTGGAATCCCTCTACCTGGCGCCGTTGCGCAAGCGCATCCGGGAAAACGGCGGACGGGTTTACCGGGGCGGCCCCCAGTGCGTGCTGCTGATTGATTTCAAGACCGACGGCGCGGCGATGTACCCGGTGCTGCGGCGGGCCTTGGAAGCCTACGCCGATATTTTCTCGGTGTTCAACGACGGTCGGCAGGAAACCAACGCCTTGCTGGCGGTGCTCACCGGCGGGTATCCGCGGGAGCTGCTCGCCGCCGATCCGGTTCGGTACGCGGCGGGGGATGGCAAAGTGGGTGACTTGGACACCAATCCGCCCGCGGCATTGGTGCCCTGGATCAGTGAAAACTGGGCCGGCCTGTTCCGCTGGCGGGGTGCCGGGGTGATGCCCGCCACCGACGCCGCCAAGCTGGACACACTGGTGCGCCTCGCCCACGAGCAGGGGCGGCGGGTGCGGTTTTGGGGGGCGCCGGACCAGGCCGTTTTCTGGCAGGCGTTGCAGGAGCACCAGGTGGACCTGATCAATTCCGATGATTTGGCGGGGGTGGCCAAGTTCATGGCCGCGCACCGTTGAGGGGTGGTCATTTTTATGCGCCGCCGCTTGCGAATTGCCGCTTTGCTGGGGGTGGTGGCCGCGTTCGTGGGTTGGGGACTGTTGGGGGCGAACCGGGGGTGGACCAAGACCTCGGTGGCGCGCACGGTGCATGATTCCGTCACCGAATTGGATGGCGTGGTGTATGACTCCCGGTTCGTGCCCGGGGTGGATTTGTTGGCGGGCGCGATGCTGCTTTGCGCCGGGGTTTGGGGCGTTTCCGGCCGCCTGGGCAAAAGATGAATTGGCTTTTGGCACCGAGTGGACGATACTGACGGCCATGGTTAAGCAAGCGTTGATTTTTGGCTGGCTGCTTTGCGGGGCGGCGGCGTTTGGAGGATCGCAGAACTTTGATTTCAAGGACCCCAAGGGCGTCAACAACGTCGTTTTCAAGACCGATGCGCCCTTGGAATCGATCAACGGCACCGCCACGGAGGTTTCGGGCGCGGTGCAGTTCGATCCCGCCGATCCGGGCGCGGTGAAGGGCAAGTTGATGGTGGCCGCCGCTTCCCTGCACGTGCCCAATCCGCTGATGAAGGAACACCTGCAGGGGCCGATGTGGCTGGATGTGGCCAAGTATCCAAGCATCACCTTCGAGGTCGTCAGCGCCGCGAAGGTGGTCACCAAGGAGAACAGCACCACGGCGGAGGTCACGGGCAACCTGACGATCAAGGAAGTGACCAAGAAGGTGACTGTGCCCGTGAAATTCACCTATTTGGAGGGGAAACTCAAAGACCGGGTGCCCAGCTTGAAAGGGGATTTGCTGGTGCTCCGGGGTAAATTCGCGGTGAAACGGAGCGATTTCGGGATCAACGCGGGCAAGGGTGAAGACAAGGTGGCCGATGAGATTGAATTGACGCTGAGCCTCGCCGGTCAATCGCCCCGCTGATGCCCGGATCCATGAACAACAACCCGCCGATGGATCTCTCCCGCACACTGCGCGTGGTGGTGGACCAAGTGATTTACCTGCCGCAGGCGGAAACGCCCCCGGACCGGCCGCATTGTTTCGCCTATTTCATCACCATCCACAATGACACGGACCGGCCGGTGACCATCAAGGCCCGCAAATGGGTCGTGACCGAGAACGATGGCACGGTGATCGCCGTGGAGGGGGACGGCGTGGTGGGGAAAACCCCGACACTGCCGGTCGGCGAGTCCTTCACGTACAACAGCTATCACCTGCTGGCGACTTCGGGGGCGGTGGCGACGGGGAGTTACCTGGGGTTGGACGGCACGGGGCGTCGCGTCTTGACGCGGATCCCGCCCTTTGAAATGCGGGTGCCGGAGATGCAGTCCAACTGAGGCGGGGGCGGCCGGTCAGGTGTGGCGGAAGACGATGCGGGCTTTGCCCAAGTCGTAGGGGGTGATTTCGAGGTTCACGCGGTCGCCCACGCTGATGCGGATGAAATTCTTCCGCATTTTGCCCGAGATGTGGGCGAGGACTTCATGCCCATTGGGCAACGCCACGCGAAACATGGTTCCCGGCAACACCTGGGTCACCGAGCCGGTCACTTCAATTGGCTCTTCTTTTGCCAAACTAACTTCTCCGCGATTAAGATTTTTACCGTCCATCGACCCGCCCGCGCGCCCCGCGGCCCGGTTCCGAGCAACCGGCATTTACGATTGCCCGCGAAAAATGACCAAGCCGGCGGGGAAAAGCAAGCCTGGAATTTCGGAAAAATCACCTTGGACAGGCCGCGGGGCCGGGTTACAGTCCGCGTACTTTTATGAAGAACAACATGTTGGCGCTCCTGCTGGCGGCAATCCTGCTGTTGACCACCGTGCTCAATCTTTGGTTGGTCCACAGTTACCACTCGGCGCTCAATAGCATTCGGGCGATCACCCCGGAAATGGCCCGGGTGCAAAACGCCCGCAACGTGATCGGGGCGCTGGTCAACGATTTGAACGAGTACAGCCGCAAAAACCCCGCGATTCTCCCGCTTTTGCAGCCGCAGGGCCCCCCGCCCGCCGCCGCCGCGCCCGCCGCCGCCAAACCCACCGCCACCTCCGCCAAACCCCCCGGCAAGTAATTTATGAACGATTTTCCCGCCAATCCCAACCCGGCGACGGTCGGTCCCACCAACCGGGAATTGCAAAATGAGATTCAGGCCCTGCGCGGACTGGTTTTGGGCGTCATCACCATCACCATCGCTTTGAGCGGCGCCCTGAATCTTTATTTCCTCCGCCAGGCTTCCGTGGTCCGGGGCCAGCTTGCGGAGAATGAAAAGTATATCGCTGAATTTACCACCGGGGTTCAACCCAAAATCGAGGGCCTGATGGCGCAATTGAATGCTTTTGCGCGGACGAACGCGGATTTCGCGGTGGTGTTGTCCAAATATAGCATCAACCCCACTCCCGGGTCCGCTCCCGCCGGCAACCCGCCGGCGGTGGCGCCCACCGCCGCCAAGCCCGCGGCGCCGGCGGCGGCCCCGCGTCCGGCCAAGTAAGGTCGATCAACCCCCGCCGGGGCTCAATTTCGTGCCGCAAGCCGCGCAATAGCGCGCTTGCGGTGGCGATTTGAGCGCGCAGCCGGGGCAGGATTGCCGCTCCTGCTGGTGGCGGTAATGGATGACGAGATTCCGGGTGAACGGAATCCAATTAAAGGCGTTGGAAATAATCACGACAAGGTTCCGTGAGCCGAATACGCCGGAACCCAGCATGAGGAGGCTGCCGGCGAGACTGAGCCACCAGAAGCCCACGGGCACAGTCACTTGTTTCTGCTTTTCCGTGGCGTACCATTGCACCAGGAAGCGCGCAACGAAGAGCATGGCGCCGAGGACACCCACGATTTCCCAAGCGGGATGGGAGCCGGCGGCGGCGGCGGCGGCCAGCAGCGGGGAGATGGGAGGAAAGAGAAGTTGGTTCACAGTCATTATTCCGCAAGCAGTTTCGCCACTTGACCGGCGAGGTTGTCCCGGCCGTTGAGGGTGCGCAGCAAGCCCTTTTTGTCGACCAACCACATGGTGGGAATGCCGTTGATGCCGAACTCCTTGCCGTAGCGATTCTCGCCCCCCGCCTCGAAGTATTGCGGCCAATCCATGTGCTCCTTTTGGATGAGATTGGTCAGTTTTTCCCGGTCCTGGTCAAAGCTGATCCCCACGATTTCGAAGCCTTGGGGATGGTATTTCGCGTAGGCTTCCTTGACATGCGGCAACTCGCCGATGCAGGGGCCGCACCACGTCGCCCAGAAATCGACCAGCACGACCTTGCCCTGAAGGGCGGCCAGATCGACTTTTCGTCCGTCCGTGGCGGTGAATTGGATGGTGACGGGTTTGCCCACTCTTTCCTGCTGTTTGAAATGTTCTTCCAACTGGGCCTTCATTTGGGCTGGCGCCTTGCTCGCGGCGAACTCTTTGGCCATGGCCCGGGCCTTCTCGCCTTCGTTTTGCATGATGACGAACAGCAGCATTTGATAAGACTCCCGCCAGGTCGGGAAATCCTTTTGCAAGAGCACGGCGGCCTTTTCCAGTTCCGGCAGGGAGCCGGGGAGGTCCTTCATCAATTCCTCCACGGCGGCCAGGCGGGCGCGGAGTTTTTCGGCCTCGGGAGATTCCTTGACCGCGGGGGGCGCGTCCGGGGTGGTTTCCGCCGGTTGGGCGGGCAGCAACTTCGCCACGGCGGCCAAGCGGGGCGCTTCATTGGTGGCGCCGAATTGTTGGACCGCCCGGGTGCGGAGATCATGCTCCAGTTGGCGGGCGGCGGTGAGCTTGGCATGGCCGGGGAACTTTTGTTGAAAGTCGCGGGCGGCGTCCGCGGCTTGCAGGATGTTCGTGCGGTAGAACTCCATCACGATCTCCGGAGGAGGGCGGTTGGTTTGCCAAGCCACCGGCGTGAACGGCGGTTGGGCCGCGCGTTGCACCTTGCGCCAGGCGCTGTCGCCCGCCGCGGGATCGGCCGCACCGGACGGCGGGGTGGTTTGCGCCGCCAGGGGCCGGGCGGCGAGCAAAAAGGCAATGAGCAAGCCGCGCCAACGGTCGCGGAGGGCACGCGTCGTGGGCGGAGTTTCTTTGAGCGTTTTCATAACATTGATTTTCCCAAGCCCCATTAAATCCCCGGAAGTACCGGGGCCGCAAGGGGCAAATCAGGCCCGGCCGCCGCCGTCGCCGCCGCGGTTTTCGCCGCCTGGCGGGCGCGGCGGGCGCCGTCCAACAGCAAGGCGCAGGGTTCCAAGCAGGGGATCACGCTCTTGGCCGAGGGGGCGTCCGGGGGCAGTCCCGGCGCGGTCCAGAGTCGGCGTTTGGCGCACGCCGCGGGGGCGCAAACCGCCGCCACGACGGCGGTGAGCGCGATGGCGGGCAATTCGGCGAGGCCCCGGTACAGGCCGGTTTGGCGGGCGGCGAAGGCGGGGTAATCGGTGACGGGGGCTGGTGATTGTTGGGCGGCGAACCAATCCGCCAGCGCGCCGGGGTAAAACTCGTCCAGCACCCCGGGCAGTGCGTCCTGGTCGGCCACGGGCAAGCGCCAGCCGGCGGCCAGGCTGGGGGCGGAGCGGAGGGGGCGGAAGGTGCCGTCCGGCGTAAACTGGGCGAGGGGACGGACGGCGTCATGGGCGAGCAGGCGGAGGCGGTCAGCGGGTTCATCCGCGTCCCGCTGGTGGCGCAGTTCGTAGCCCGCACCGGCGCGGCGCACGAGCAGTTGCGCCAGCGTGAATTCGTCGCCAAATTCAACCAGCCACGCCCGCCAAGCCGGATGCCCGCTCAGTATCATTCCGCGCCAACTTAACCCAGAGGCCGGTTTTGGAAACCCTCTTTTCGCGGACCGGATCGGTTCAACGCGGGCCGCCGGGCCGGGCCGCCCAATAGAGCTCGATCGGGTGCGGTTCGGGGATCACCAGGCGGCCTTCGGCGGTGAGGGTCAAATCCGGACGATCGGGGGGGAACGAGGTGAAGCGCAGCCCGGCGGGCAGGTCCAGGTCGCCGAGGTCCAAACTGAGGGCCGGGGTGGCGCCGGCGCGGTTCAGCACCACCAGGACTTCCTCGTCCGCCGTCCGACGCAGGTAGGCGTAGCGGTCGCGTTGGGTGAGCAGGTTGACCATGCCGCCACCGCGCAGGGCCGGGTGCGCAAGCCGGAAATGAAGCAGGCTGCGGGTCCAATCATACACTTGGGCGGTTTCGCCCGTGCGGCCCGCCGGGAGGAAGGCGTTGTTCGTGTCCCCGGGGAAGCCGCCGGGGAAATTCACACGGTAGGTGGCGTCGCCCGAGCCGGGGCCGTTCCGCAGGCCGAGTTCTTCGCCGTAGTAGAGATGGACCGTCCGCCGGGTGGTGAGGGTGAAGGTGGCGGCGAGCAAGAGGTTGCCGAGGTCGCCTTTGGCGATCGTGGCGATGCGGGGTTCGTCGTGGTTGCCCATGAAGGTCACCAAGCGTTCGGGATGCAGAAACAGGCTGTCCTGCGCGAGCACGGCGACCAGGTCGGTGAGCGGGGCGTTAGTGCCGAAGACCCGCTGGGTGGCTTGGTGGAGGGGGAAATCGAGGGCCGCGCGCAGGTGGGTGTCATGGCCTTCGCGCCGGACGCCGCCTTCGAAGAAGGAGAGCACCGCCGGCGTGGATGCGGTGATCTCCGCGACGCAGCCGAGGCGCGGATATTCGGCGTCCAAAGCGGTTTGCCACACTTCCCAAAACGCGCGGTCCACGTAGGGGTAGGTGTCCTGCCGGATGCCGTCCAGGCCGGCGACGCCCACCCACCAGAGGGCGTTCTGGATTTCGTAATCGCGCACCAGCGGATCGTCTTGATTGAGGTCCGGCAGGCTGCCCGCGAACCAGCCCCGCACCGGCACCGCGCGGCGACTGGGGCGGGCATAGGGATCGGCGAGCGCATTGATGTCGAAATTGTTGCGCGGACGGGTGACGGGGTTGTTGAACCAAGTCGGGGTGGGGGGATCCTTCACCCACGGATGTTCCGGCCCGCAATGATTGGCCACCTGGTCCTGGACGATCTTCAAGCCCCGATGGTGGGCGGCGGCCACCAGGCTTTGCAAATCCGCGAGCGTGCCAAAGTGTGGTTCCACCGCGTAGTAATCCGTCGTGGAGTAGCCGTGGTAGGCGCCGCGCCGGCCGGGGCCGGAGTTTTGGTAGATCGGGGTCATCCATAAGCCGGTGACGCCCAGTTCCTGGAGGTAATCCAGATGCTCCTGAATTCCCGCCAGATTCCCGCCATGGTAGGACGGTCCGCCACCACCCCGGCCGCCGCGCCGACCGCCACCCGTCGGTGCGGGTTCGGTGGCCGCCGGGGAGTTGGGGCCAGGTTCGGCGGGGCGGTTCGTCGCGGCCCCGCCCTGTGCGAACCGGTCGGGCATGAGCAGGTAGATCACATCCCCGGGGCCGAACCCCTGCGCCCGGCCGGCCGGGTCGGGCCGGCGCTCCAGCGGCAAGTCAAAGCCTCCTTGGTCGCCGTCCGGTCCGGCCAGGGTGAAATGATGCCGTCCCGGCGGCGCGTCGGGGCGGATTTCCAAGTAGAGGAACAGGTAGTGCCCGTTGGTGGAAGCCTGTTGGGACGTGATTTCGATCCGACTCGTTGGTGAGGCCGCGTGGACGTTTTCCAAGCCGGTGCCGGTGAGCAGCACCTGAAGGGAGTGCCGCGAGTGCCCCACCCACCAGTTGGGTGGTTCGACCTTGCCTACCACCGGGGCGGCCTCCGTCGTCGCGGCGCAGGCGAGCAGCAGGGCGGACAACCACCAGCCCGGGCGCCGGGAACAAACCGGCAGAAACCGGGTGGGGAAGGAAAGCAGGTGCATTAGCGCCAGCTTAGACCCGGGGGCGGAATCGGCAAGCCGATTTCAGATCGGGCGCAACCTTGCAACCTTGGTCGGAGTTTTAACCGATGACGACCGTACATTTTTGCGCGGTGGGGGCGAGGAAGCGGGCGAGTTCTCCGCCCTCGGCTTGCAGTTCCGCGCGCGTCCGGGCCGGCACGGGGGCAAAGGGTTCCAATTGGATTTCCGCCGCGCGCCGCGTTCCCGCCAGCGCCCAGGTGCCGGCGACCCGGCCGTCCACGAGAAAGGTGGCGCGGACGAGGAGGTTCTTGGTGACCACGCGGGGACGGTGTTCGTCGGCGATGATGCGGGTGCGGTCCGCGTGGGCGAGGATGAGATTGTCGAAGTCCGCGATGAAACGCACCGGGGCGGGCGTTTCGCCCGGCGGTCGCGGCGCGTCGGGGAGGTCGAAAAGTTCGCGGCCGTTTTCATCCTCGAACGCGGCCAGTTCGGGGCGCATGGACGCAAAGACCGGCGCCATGCCGGCCAGGCCGGACCAGGCTTGAAAGTCCGCCGGGGTGGCGGGGCCGAAGGCGGCGAGGTAGCGGCGGACGAGGGCCGCGGGATTTGCGGGGGCGAACCGGGCCGCGGGCAGCCACGCCTCGGCCAGGGTGAATTCGTCGCCGGGTTGGAAGGCCCATTCGGCCGCGCCGGGGGGAATCACCAAGGGCAAATGGGTGCGCACGGCATAACCCATGGCGCGCTCGTCGACGGTGGGAAAGCGGGCGGCCAGTTCCGCCCGCAGCCCGGTAAACGTGCGGGGGCGGACGGCGAAGCATTCCCGGGCGGCAGCGAGGAGGGCCGGGAGGTCCAGGGCGCGGGCGCGGTCCCCCAAAACCGCGTTCATGCCCCTGGTGAGGGCGGGTTGCAGGGTGGCCCGGTGGGCGAGGTAATCCGCGGCGGCGTGGAGGTGCAACGTGCCGCGGAGGGTCGGGGCGCGGACGACTTCCCGGGCGTGGAGCGCAGTGGTGAGCGCGTCGCGCTGGAAGCCGGCCAGGCGCGACCAGAGGCCGATGAAGGGCGGGCGGGCCTGCTGGGCTTGGAGCCCGCCGAGATGGGAGAGGGCGGCGGCCACCGGCAGGTCCCGACGGGCGAGCAGGCACTGCCGGGCGAGGAGCGCCCGGTTGAGGGCGGCGGGGGACAGGCGCGCCGGCGTTGCGTTACCGGGGGCGGCCGGGGTGGGGGGGCGACGGGCCATGTCAGAGCGGTGGGTTGAGCGGTCGTTCCGGCGGGGTGCGCAGGCAGGCTTCGACCTGCTCGGCCAATTGGGCCAGGCGGCCGAGCACTTCCGCCGCCACGCCGCGGAGTTTTTCCTCCTGGCTGCGGCCTTCGCGGAGGATTTGTTCGGCGGGGTCCGGGTCGTAATCGCGGTTGCGGAGGTGCTCACTGAGCATGAGTTCGCCGCCGCGCGGGGGGAAGGGGTGGGCGATGACGCTGGTCAGCTCTTGGAGGCGGTCGACGCGCGCCTGGATGTCCGCGGTGAGTTGCTCCAAGACGGCGCGGAAGTTGTCCCCGCCCTGGTCGCGTTGGCGGAGCAGGGCGGCGAGGGTGGCGGTGGCCAGGCGGAGCGGCGCCAGTTCCGGGAGGGCCGGTTCCAGTCGGGTGAGCACCCAGAGCCATTCGCGGGCTTCCTCCTGACGGCGGACGGCGTCGGGGATGCGGGCGGCGCATTGGGGCAGGCAGAGCAGGGCGAGGGCGGACTCCAAGCGCGTGCGGGCGGTGGCTTCGCCGGCGGCCAGGGCGGCTTCGGCCGTCTCCAGCGCCGCTTGGGCGGCCGCTTCGGCTTCGTCCAGGTCCAATTCGGCCACGCCGTAGTCGGCGGGTTCAAAGGCGAGGCCGGCGGCCAGCAATCCCCGGGCTTGGGCGGCAAGCAGGCGGCGTTCCCGGGCGTGGTCCCAAGCGGCGCGGAGGGCGCGGGCCTCGGTGCGGCCCGCGCGGAGCCGGGCGCGGGCCGCATCCACCGCCGCGGCCAGCGCAGCGGGTTCGCGCACCGCG
>CAIYZC010000148.1 GCA_903930565.1 uncultured Pedosphaera sp. | reverse complement strand
GTGACGTTGCCGGAGTTTTTGACGCTGCCGATGAAGGCCAGCAACTGGCCGGGGGCGACCGGCGCCACGGGGCAGGCCTTGGTCACCACAATCCCGGGGGTCAGGGTCTCGGCGCAGGTGACACTGGCCGAACTGGTCACGGTGCGCGGATGGGTGGTGAACTGGTCCACCCCGGTGGCGACCAGCAGGGCCGTGCTGGGCGCGCAGGGGTTGGCCGGCACATAACTGCCGCTGAAGCTCGCCACCTGGCCCATCGCCAGGTTGGTGATGAACGCCACCTGGGTGCCGACGCCATTGACGAAATTGGTGATGGTGACCCCGACCAAGGTGACCATGTCGCAGTTGGAGACGGTGCCGGAAAAGGCGATGAGACCGTTCTCACCGACCCCGCCCAAACAGCGGGCGGTGAGGAAAATGCAGGGAACGCTGACCTGGGTGTTAACCCCCTGGTTGGCGCCGCCCATGCTGGGCGTGTCGTTCTGGAGAATCGCGCCGGTGTCGTAGGCGGTGGCGCGCACGCTGCCGTCCGAGCGCAGGTCCTGGGCGCGGACCACGTAGGCCACGACGTTCTGGTAATAATCGGCCTGGCCGTTGACCAGGGTGGTGCGGAGCAGGGTCACCATGTTGGTCACGCCGTCGGGGGTCACGATGAAGGCCGTGATGTTGGTGGCGTCGCAGACCACCGGACCAACGCCGGTGCCGTTGAAGACCGTGATGCTGTAATGCAGGGTGTCGCCGATATGAACATCCGGGGAATCCGTGTACAGCGTGATCCCCAACCCGCTGCCCGTGCAGCCGACCGGCGTGCCCTGCGCCCGCGCGGAACCGGACGGCAGCAGGAACGCCAACAGCCCCGTCAGCAGCGTGGCCAAAACCAAACGCGCACCGAATCGGGGAAGGATTTTTTTACATGCATTCATAATCATAACTTGCTCTTGGCGACCGTTTCCGACCGGACGGTCTCCGGAGCCCGGGCGCCCAAAAGTGGGCGCCCGGGCATGGGTGAAACTCGAAAATTGGCGCCGCGCGAAACTTCCCGCCCCCGCCCCCGGAACGGTTCCGGGAGGGGCGGGGGCGGGGCGGCGGGAAGGGTTCGGCGCGGCGGCGGCGCGTCCGAACCCGGCCGGAATCAATGCTTAAAGATATTTACAATTACCGGCACTTCCATCCGGGCCTGGCCGGCGACCGAGGTGTCGAAGGAGAGGACGCCGCTCAGGCTCGCGGGGGGAACGGTGTCGAGGCGGACCATGAGTTCATAGACTTTGCCGGGCTCCTTCGGCACCAATTCGACCTGGATGCCCGGGACGCTGCTCTGCGGGTTCTTCAAGGCCAGGGTTTTGCCGTCGGCGGCGCGAATGAGCACGCGGCGCAGGCTTTGGGCCTCCGGGTTGGCTGCGGGCGTTTGGGCCGTCGAGTCGATGCTCCAGTACAACGCCTCCGGTTCGAGGGAAACTTCGCCCAGCATCTGCCCGTACAAATACAAGCTGGTGGCGGGGGTGTTGGTTTCCGTGGCGGAATACAGATGGATCCACTCGTTAAACCGGCGCGGCGACCCCTCCCGTTGCACGACAACCCGCAGGCGGGAGATCGCGGCGTTGGTGGGGCCGGTGACCGTCGGCTCGAGCACGGCGCTGATCCAGGGCTTGGAAGGATCCAGGCGCACGATTTGCAGCGGCCCGCCATCGGTGCGGGTGAGGGTGGTGTATTGGGTCGTGGAATTCACCCCGTAGGGGAGGAGGAGGGAGAGCGTGGCGGGGGCGAGCTCATGCAGGGGCGTGAAGTCCACTTTGATCGTCAGCGTCACGTCCGGGGTTTGGGGATCATTTGAATGCACCTGAATATGCTTCTCCAGGACGCCCCGGTTCAACCCGAGCGCCATGCTGAAGGACAATTCACCCTCCGCCCCGGGGGGCAGGGTGTTGGGTTTGAGCGCCGCGACGGTGCAACCGCAGGAGGGTTTGGGCGGGTCCAAGGTGAGGAGCGCGTCGCCGGTGTTCTTGAATTTGAAGATACCCGAGACGGTGGCCACCTGGGAGGTGGCGCCAAAATTATAGACGGTCTGCTCGAATTCCAAGTGGGGCCCGGTGGCGGGCTCCGCGGCGAGACAGCGGGTGGCCGCCAAGAGCGCGGCGGCAAGGGCAAGGAGGTTTTTCATACGGGTCAAGGTTGGGTTCAGGTTTGGGAATGCGGCCGGCGGCGGCCAAAAGCCCGGCCGGGGACCATTCCCCGGCCGGGCGACCGCCACGCGGCGGTGGTTTGGATTACTGCGTGACTTGCAGGCGGTAGAAGCGCGCGGGCTTGAGCGCCATCCCGGTGTTGGTGATCGTGATCGGGCCGCCCGTGCCGATGATGGTCTCCAGGTTGATCCACGTGGGGCTGCCGAGGGCGTCCTTATACTGCACGGTGTAGGACTGCCCGCTGACGGTCGGGAAGGACACATTGAACATGCCGGAAGCCGCGTTCGGCAGACCGGTGAGGTTGACCGCTTGCGGCAAGGCGAGGAGCGTGACCGGCCCGAAGCAATTCGCCGCGGCGACGTGGGGTGCGCCCTGGCAGATGTCCACGCCGGTGGCGATGACGGTGTTGGTCGCGGTGAAGCTGATGACCAGGTTGGTCGTGAAGCTCCCGTTGAGGTTGGTCGAGATGACCGAGTTGGTCGTGGTGCCCGAGCCGCTGGTGGCCAGGTAGCTGCCGGTGAAGTTCGTGGACGCCCCCGGGGCGAGCGTGAACGGACCCAGGATGGGCGTGTGGTTGGTGGGTTCGGCGCCGAACACGATGACGTTGGTCAGCGTGAGGTTGCCGGTGTTGCTCACCGTGCCGCCGTAGGTGACGGAGGCGCCGTTGGTCAAGGGTCCCGGAGGACAGGTCTCCGTGATGCTCAGGCCGGCGGTGGTGGCGACCGGGCAACTGGTGGAGTTGGTCGCATACTGGCCGTTGCAAACGGCGCGGCCGCTGGCGGTGAGGGTCACGGCGCAGGTGTTGCTCGCCACGAGGTAGGAGCCGGAATAGGGTTCGTACTCACCCGGAGCCAACTCGAAGGGGCTGTCCGCCGCCAGGAGGTTGGTGCCGGACGGGTCGAGGACGAGGACGTTGGTGAGGACGGTGTTGCCGGTGTTGGTGATGTAGCCGGAGTAGTTGTAGACGGTGCCCATGACGAGGGGGGCGGCGGGGCAGTTCTGGACGAGGGCCAGGCCGGGGAGGGAGAGCAGGGGGCAGACCTCGGTGGCGGTGGCGGTGACGTTGGACCCCAGGCAGCGGTCCTGGCCGGTGGCGGTGAGGGTGTCGATGATCAGGCAGCAGCATTCGGGGGCGGTGTAACTGCCGCTGAAGTTCACGCTCGCCCCGGGGGCCAGCGTGATGGGGCCGATGACGGGCGTGTGGTTGGTCGGTTCATTGTCGGTGACGAACACGTTGACCAGGGTGACGGCGCCGGTGTTCTTGACGGTGCCGGTGTAGGTGTAGCGGCCGCCGCGGGGGGTGGGCAGCAGCGGGCAGAACTTGCTCACGGCGATGGCCGGGGGCGGCAGGATCACCGGGCAGGTGGAGGTCACGGCGCTGACGACCGCCCGGTAGGTGCAGACATCGTAGCCGGTGGCGGTGACGGTGTCGGTGCCGCAGAAGTCATTGGGCACGATATAGGCGGCGGTGTAGTTGGCGGTTTCGCCGGGGGCCAGGTTCAGGGGCCCCAGGAGCAGGGCCGGGCCGCCGGGTTGTTGGTTCACGATGGTGACGTTGACCAGCGTGCTGCTGCCGGCGTTGCTGACCGAGCCGCCGTAGGTGAGCTGGTCGCCCGGGTGCAGGAGGCCCGGGGCGCAGGTCTTGGTGACCACGATGGCCGGGAGGGTCAGCACGGCGCAGGTGCGGGTGACGGTGTCCGAAACGGTGACGCCGGGGCAGGCCTGGCCGGTGGCCAGGAGGGTGCTGGAGACGGCGCAGCAGTTGAGGGGCACCGTGAAGCAGCCGGTGAAGGCGGCGGTGGCGCCCGGCGCGAGCACGGCGACACTGAAGATCACCGTGTTGGTCCCGGGGCGGTCGGTGGCGACCGTGACGTTGCTCAAGGGATAGTTGCCGGCATTGCTGACGGTGCCGCTGTAGGTGAGCATGGCGCCGGGGAGGACTTCCACGGCGGGACAGGTCAGGGTGATGTCCAGGGCCGGGGCCGTGAGGATCGGGCAGGTGCTGCTGACCGCGGCGGTGGTGGGGTCGCCGCAGGTGCTGGTGCCCGTGGCGGTGGCGGTGCTGGTGGCCGCACAGTTGGTCGGGGCCACGTAGCTGCCGGTGAAGTTGGCGGTGGCGCCGGGGGCCAGGCGGGCGAGCGTGAGGATCGCGGTCGGGCCGCTGAGGTTGTTGAGCACCGTCACGTTGGTGAGCGAGATGTTGCCGGTGTTCTTCACCGTGCCGGTGTAGGTCACCAGGGCGCCGGGCACGGCGGGATTGGTCGGGCAGGCCTGGGTGAGGGTCAGGCCGGGCGTCGTGAGGAGCGT
>CAIYZC010000147.1 GCA_903930565.1 uncultured Pedosphaera sp. | reverse complement strand
GGTCGTAGCGCAGGGTGGTGTCGGAAACCTCGATCAACAAATAAACATCTTCCGCCTGTGGATGCCGGCCCTTGTAATCGTCCGGCGACGGCTTGAGCAGCTGGAAGTCCGGCTGGGGTTCCGAAAAATTCTCCAACCTAACGGGATTCTGCACGGACATCTGCCAGCGCCCTCGCGCCAGGGGGATGAAAATGCGAATCAAGCAATTGACCAAACCGCTGTGCAAGGGACCGATGGGTGACATTTCGATGATTTTTCCATTGAGCAGTTCCACCCGTGCGCCCGGACGCAACACCCCCGTCTCCGCCAAGCGGTAATAATCCTGAACGTTAAAACGATGTTCGGCCAACACCGGCATGGCGGAACCGTAATGAATGCTTCCAAGTTTGGCAAGGAAGCCTTCCCGGCGACCCGCTTGCCCCGCGCAACTTCACCGTTGGCCTGGCCTGGCCGCGACCCCGGGTTTGAACCGGAAAACGAAAGGCCCGGGGTGGATTCGCCCATTCCCCGTGATGTTTTGAATTCCAGTTGGGCGCGGTCGACCCCGAACCAAGTCTTGGACCTTTCCTTCGCAATCACCGGGGCTTGGCATCCACCTTGGGCAGGCCGAATTGCAGCAGGCGCCGGACCTCCTCCAGCCGGTTCAACCGCCAAGTCAGGAACCGCAGCATCCACCAATCGCCATGGCGGCGGAAGGTGCGGATGCGGCGGCGCTCGGCGCGGATGTGGCCCCGCAGGCGCCAGCAATCCGCCACGGCCGCGAAAAAAGTGGCCCGCACGAAACTCCAGCGGCGCAGCAGGACCGCGCCCGCCAACGCCTCCGCCGTGAGCAGCAGCAATTGCAACGGCACCAACAGGAGCAGCACGTTTTGGGCGTTCTTCAGCAACACGAGCAGGGCGTTGCGGTTGGCGTAAAAGCGCTTGGTGTCGCTCGTGCGGAATTCCACCACCGCCGCCTCCCCCTTCGGGTTCACGTTCGCCGCGCCCCGGTGGTGCAGCCGCGCGGCGGGCACCGCCACCGCCGTATAACCGGCGAGCCAGATGCGCCAGGACAAATCCAGCTCGTCCGCGAACATGAACAACTCCTTGTCAAACGCCCCCACTTGGTCGAACACCGCGCGGCGGATCAGGTACGAGCACCCCTCCGGCATGAACACCGGCCGCGTGTCTTCATGCGGCAGCCGGGCCGTGACCAGGCCGAAAATGTCGAACCCCGCCGCGCCGTACGACTGGAACACGTCGCTGTCGTAATTCCGCACCCCGGGCGTGGCCACGGCCGCCCCGGTGCGGTCCACCTCCGCCAGCAGGCGCTCCAGGCAGTCCGGCTCCAGCCAGGTGTCGTTGTTCAGGAAAAACAGGAAGTCGCCGCGCGCGCCCCGGGCGCCCCGGTTGTTCCCTTCGCAAAAACCGTAGTTCGCGCCGTTTTGCACGAAACGGCCGTTCGGGAAATCCCGCATCAATTCCTCCGCCAACCGGTCCGACCCGTCGGTGGACTGGTTGTCCGCCAGGATCACCTCCACCCGGTCGCGGATGGTTTGCGCGCGCAACGACGCCAGGCAGCGGTCCAGCCAACGGGCGCCGTTGTAGTTCAGAATGACCACCGTGATGCGCGGCGGCGGGGTCATGCGGGGCGCCCGCCGCGCGCGCGGGCTTCCAGCCAGTCGCAGGCCTGCGGGATGATGTAATTCCAGTGCAGCGTTTTCGCCCGTTCCCAGGCCGCGACGCGGTAACGCGCGTACGTCTCCGGCCGGCCCAGCAGTTCCTGCACGGCCGTGGCCATGGCCTCCGGGGTTTCCGCCGGCGCCACGATCCCCGTGCGGTCGTGCAGCGTCGATTCCACCAGCCCCGCCACGGGATAAACCAGCCCCGGGGTGCCCATCGCGTTCGCCTCGATGACGTTCAGGCCCCAGCCCTCGCGAATGGAGTTGTGGACAAGAAAATGCGCCGCGCGCAAGCGGGCGTCCTTGTCGGCTTCCGACAAGCCGCCGGTGAAGGTGACGCGGGCGCCCAATTGCAGTTCCGCCGCGAGTTGCCGCAGGCGCGGTTCCTCCTCGCCGGTGCCCACGATCGTCAGGTGGGTGTCCACGCCGCGTTGGACCAGGCAGTGCAGCACCCGCAGGGAATGGTCGATCCGTTTGTTCGGCGCCAGCCGCGACACCACGATCAGTCGCAACGGCAGGGTCAATTCCTTGGCGTCCAACTCGGGCAGCGGCACGGTGTAAACCCCGTAGCGGATGATTTGCACCGAGCGCACGCCGTGGGATTCGAGAATTTCCTTGGTGCAATCACTGGCCGTCCAGAAGGGCACGCGCCGGTACAGCCAGTGCGTCCACCGCTCCTGCCAGCGACCGAACTTCGCGACCGGCCAGGAGTAAAATGCGTGCCAGATCGGTCCCAAAACCTCGTGGATGTAGGCGACGTTGTTCGTCCCGCACCACCAGGGCGCGTACCACGGAATACCGTGGTGCTGGTCCACCACCAGGTCGAAGCGCGGCTGCGCGCGGTACCATCGGCGGGCCTGCAGCACCGCTGATCCCACCCCGCCGCCCCGGACAATCCGCACGCCTTCCACCGTCTCCTCCCGCGCCGCGCCCGGAAAATCATACGCGAACCAAAACACCTCGTGCCCGCGCCGGGCCAGCCCGGCGAGATACGCCAGGGTGACCCGCTCGGCCCCGCCCGCGAGCGGGTTTTTGGGATCGCGCCAGTTCAGCATCAGGAAACGCATGGTCAAAAGCGCGGACGTTATGCGCGAAACCCCCGGTCCAACACAAACAAAAAGCGCCGTGTCTTCAACCGCGCTGCCGGGTTTCCGGCCCGGCCGCCATGGCACCGAGGATTTTTTCCGCCAGGATCCTGAAATCCGCCGCCGCGTCCCGGGCCGCCACGGCATGGCTGCCCATGGCGCCATCCGCGGGGGTCAGTTGGAACAGCGGTTTGCGCGCGTCCCGGGCCAGGGCCGCCAGACTTCGGTAAGGTTTGAGGGTGGCCAGGCAATGGGGATCGTCCGCCACTGTCAGCCCGGTTGCGGGTTGGTGCAGGACCCCTTCCCGGTAAGCGTCGGGCACCTGCCGGAACCAAGCATCCTCCACTGCCACCGCGTTGCTGAACCGATTGCGGCCGCGTTCAATCAAATAGCCCAAGGGATGCATTTGGCCGATGGGCCAAATCGGCGGGGACGCCGGGCCCGGCTCCAACCGTTGCCGCCATTGGTCCCGCCACGCCGTCAGCGTTGGCCCCATCGTGCGCAGGCTCGGCAGCGAGTAAGGGTCCGCCGCGAGGGGCGTTAGGACGTAATCCGAGCCCACCAGCGCCGTGCGGTTGAGGGCGCCGAGATTGGGGCCCGTATCGGTGATGATGAGGTCGGCGGCGACGCTTTTGGCCGCCGATTGGGCCGCTTGCCAGAAGGCCGTGAGCAGGCGCTCCGGCGTCCTCGGCGCAGCGCTCCTTGAATCTCCCAGCCAGGCGCCGGCCAACGTTTCTTCGAATTCCGCCAAGGCGAGCTCGGCGGGGATCAAGAACACGTTGGGGGCCAGCTCGAGGGGCCGGAGCTCGCGTAATTCGCCGCCGCGTCGCAAAGGTTGGACGGCGCGGTAAATGGTGGTCACCGGACCGGCGTCCGACCAAAGGTCCGCCACCCGGTCCTCCCCCAAACAAGTCGCCGTCAGGCTGGCCTGCGGGTCCATGTCCAGGGCGACCACCCGGTGTCCCAGCTCCGCACACATCCAAGCCAGGTGGTAAGTCAGCCAGGTTTTGCCCACGCCCGCCCGGGGGTTGAACAAGGTCAGCACGGGCACATTCATGATCGTTGATGGACAATCGCCGTGACGCCCGAGGCCTGCACCTGAAAGACCGGTGGGGGGTTGCCGTTCCGGCGGAGTTCCGCCCGGGCCGTGGCAATTCCCACCCCAAAGCGCTGCACAAACCCGAGCACTTTGAGGGCTTCGGCCAGATTGGGGTTGCGGTAATCCGTCACGCCCGGTTGGCCGAAGTTTTCGGCGGTCACGGCGCCAAAAGGCCCGCCCGGGCTGTGGATTTCGACCCGGTCGCTGAACCAATAAACCCGCACTGGCGCGTGGATTCCTTCATAGGCCCGGTGCATCACCGCGTTGCGCACCAATTGCTGGAGGGCGGCGAGCGGATAGGGTTGACTCCGGCTTTCCGTGGCGGCGGAGGTCAAATCGACGGCCTGCCGATTGTGGGACTGCAGCTTTTCATCAATCCGGCGGAGGAGTTGGCCCAAGGCGCCTTCGATCACCGCTTCATCGGTCACCGGGTCGGCCCAATCCGTTCCCTGCAGGCGGAGGAATTGGATGTAAGCGCCCGGCAACCAATCGCGGGGGGAGTTTCCCAACACCAGCAAACCAACCACGGTGGGGGTCGGTTGGTCGGCGCGGGTGATCATCTTGCAGGCGGCCAGGCGTTGGGCGTAGGTGCGCTCATTGGCGGCCAGCACGTCCGGAGCGAAGGCGTTGGCCAGGTAGTCCTGCTCAAAGAGCAACCGGCTCAATGCCTCCAAGGGGGCGGGATGGACGGGGCGGGCGTCAAACGGAAGGTCGTGGTATTGCCGCCGTTCGTTAAGCATGCGTTCGTCCTGCGCGGTGGCCCACCCGCGCCGCGGCCCCAGTCGAATCCAGATGCGCCCTTCATAACGCACCGGCGGTGCGTCGGCGGGTTGGACCGTCACCACGGCCACCTCGGCCCCGCGCAACGACCGCTTCTCCACCGTCATCGTCGGCGGCGGCACCAATTTGCCTTCGTTCTTGATGGCCGCGAGGGTGAGCAATAATTCGTCGGTGATCCCCAATCCAGCCGCCGTGCCGTCATCCCGCAGACCAATGAACAATACCCCCGGCTTGCGATGGTCCGAAAGATCATTGGCAAATCCGCAAATGGCCTGGCGGGCTTTCTCCGGGGCCTCGCCTTTCCAAGCTTCTTTCCGCTCCACGAGGTCGGACTCAAGCTCCCCGGCCAAAGCCTCCAGCTCGGAATCCGTATAGCGCATCATCCGGGTGATCTTCCCCCAGAACCGCGGGGGAAGCAATGGCGGAACTCCCGCACGGCGGCCTGCTTCCCACCCCTTGCGGCCCCGCCGGCCAACCACTTCCGTGACTCCATAAATCCCTTTCCCGGCTGGCGCAAAACAACGACGCCCTGGCCCCCGGCCGTCCGCGCGCTTACTTGACCACCGGTTTGCCGGCGGCTTGCCAGGCGCGGATTCCGCCTTTGAGATCGTAAATCGTGGGGAATGCCAGGGTGCCCATCAGTTCGCAGGCGCGGGCGCTGCGGCCGCCGACGGCGCAGTTGACCAAGTACACGCGGTCTTTCGGCAGGGCCGCCACCTTCGCTTTGAAATCCGGGGCGCGAAAATCCAGGTTGGTGGCGCCGGCGATGTGGCCCGCCGCGAATTCGTCCGCCGTGCGCACATCCAGCACGACGATTTTCTTGTCGGCGAGCAGTTTCTCGGCGGCCTCGGTCTCCACCAAGGTCGCGGCCTTTTTGGCGGCCGGCGCGGCGGCCGCCGGGGCGTTGGTGTCCGCGGCGCGCGCGGTGAAGTTGGCGCCGCATAATCCGGCGGCCAAAAGCATGATCGAGGGGAAGGTTTTCATGGGCGCAAAAGGTGGACGGGGTTCAAAAATATTCCGGGGCGTTACCCGGCTTCCATTTGATATTGCAACCGATGCTGGGCTGCTGGACCGCCGGGACCGGTCGGCCGGCGAGCAGGGCGTCGATCGCGGCGCGGAGATCGCGGCCGGTCACCGGCTTGCCGTTGCCGGGTCGGCTGTCGTCGAATTGGCCGCGGTAGACCAGGCGCCGGGCCGCATCGAACAAGAAGAAATCAGGCGTGCAGGCCGCGCGGTAGGCGCGGGCGACCGCCTGGGTTTCATCGTGCAAATAGGGGAAGGTATAGCCCGCGGATTTGGCCTCGGCGGCCATGCGGTCCGGTCCGTCTTCCGGATGGGTGGCCGCGTCGTTGGCGTTGATCCCCACGATGGCGACCCCGCGCCCCTGATAGTCGCGCCCAAATTGGGCCAGCGCGGTGCGCAAGTGCCGCACGTACGGACAGTGGTTGCACAGGAAGCCAACCACGAGAGCGGGCGCCGCGGCGAAATCGCCGAGCGCCACCGTGCCGCCGCCCGGCTGGGGCAGCCGAAAATCCGGGGCCGGCGTGCCCAGCGCCAACATGGTCGAGGGAGTCAATGCCATGGCTTTAGCCTCGCCGGGCCGCCCGGATTTGTCGAGCGCAAAGGGACCGCGCCGGGCCGCGCCGCCAACCGCTATTGCAGGAAGGGTTCGTCCGGCACGTTCCAGGATTGGAGACTGTAGGTCCGGTAGTCCTCGGTGATTTCCTCCCCGGGCGCGATGTCGCGGGCCGCCACGGCCACCGCCGGATTGGACGGCTCACCCACGGAATTCGGTTGGTCGGAATGGTTCACGAACCGGCCGTCGTCCAAGGTCAGCACCGCCTCGTCGGCGGTCTTGTTGAAATAGCAGTAAACGTGGATCACGCGCAGCAAATGCCGGCTCGATTCGCTCTGGGCGAGGTGCGAGCGGAGGAGCATTTTATACTGTTGCCGCGAGAGGCGGATCACATTGTCCGGGCGGGCGCACCACCAAATAGTGCCGCGGGGAATGAAACGGGTGGCGAAGAGGCCGAGGCCGGCGCCGGGCGTCAGGCTGGGGCGGACTTCAGTGAATTCGTGCAGGGCGGAGGGATCAATGGTCATGGGAACAAACCGGCCGGAGCCGGCGGGGTTGAACCGAGCGGGGGGATCAGCGGACAAAAGGGGCGGAGGGGTGGGGGAACGCGCCGGGCGGGGCGCGTGGCGGCCGTGCAGACCGCCGGTGGCGGCCGGTGAGTTTCCAAGGCCATGGCTAGCGCGACGGGGTCGGACGGCGGCCGGCAAGGGGGGTGGGGGCGGCCGGCACCGCATCCGACGGGATGCTCCCGGTCGCCGCCGCGTGGTTCCTGCGCTGGGCTTGCGAACTCATTTCGTCAATGGTTACGAACTGGCGCATCCTGTGATTCGTGCTCCCCCATGTCAACTTTCTTTGCGCAATTATCCGTTGCTTTGCGCTTTCGTCCGCGGACGGTTCCGGGTCTAATCGCGCCCATGCTCCGTATTGCATCCTGTTTCGCCTCCGGGTTCCGCCCGTGGGGAGCCCTGTCGCATTCGCTGTTGCTGGGGGCGGCCCTTTGGCTCGCGCCCCGGCCGGGGTGCGCCCAAGCGCCCGCCCCCGCCGGCACGAACCTGCACTACCGCGTGGTCAACGCCACGGGCCGCTTCGCGGACCGTGATTGCTTCTGGAGCCTGGATGCCGGGGCCCATTGGCATTCGCTGGCCGACGAGCCGCGCGTGGATTGCCCCCGGGGCAACGGCCGCCTTTATTTCCGCCTCGGCCCCGCGCCCCGTGATTTCGCCGACCGCGACGCCCTGTGGGGCTTCATCGAATACGCCTCGGAAAACAACACCACCTGGCACGGCAACACCACCCAGGTGGACGCGTTTTGCCTGCCCATCACCATCGCGATGGACGGCCACCGGGTCGGGCTCGCGGGCGGCCGGGCCGCGTTGTTCGCGGATTTCCGCCGGCGCGCGCCGGGCCCCTTCCAAAGCTGCCTGCGCGGCGACCAGTGGATCGTGGCGCCCGGAGCCGCGGCGTTCGCCGCGGACCAGCCGGCCGCCCATTATTTTGACAACTACATCAATTCCGTGTGGGCCAAATACGCGGCGGGAGGCCTGACCCCCAGCGGCAAGTGGCGGGGATCGGTGGATGCCCAAGGGGCTTTGACCTTCCGGCCCGTGCAATCCGGCCCGACCTATGTCTGCGCGGCCAAACCCTCCACGCAGGATGCGTTTCTGGGCACCGGGGTCCTGGCCACCAACGCCCCGTTCTGCGCGGCCATCAATCGCCATGTCCTCGACGACCCGGACAATTGGGCGCGTCCCGCGGCCTTTTACCAGTCGGATCCGTGCAATTGGTACGCGAAAATCCTCCACGAACACACCCTGGACCATCACGCCTACGGCTTTTGCTACGATGACGTCGCGGAGCAGGCGGCGTTCTTCTCGGGTCACGGATCCGAAGTGCTCGTCACCCTGCACTGGGACAAACCGGCCGCGATCAAGTGAGGTGCGGCCGCGGTCCCTTGCCCGCCCCCTTCCGGGCGCCGCTTACGGTTTTCCCGGCCCCACCGTGGCCGGCGCATTCGTCCAGCCGCCCCCCAGCGATTTGATCAGGGCGACGGAGGTCACCAACTGGTCGCCATGGAGATGCACGGCGGCGCGTTCCAGATCGAGCGCCGCGCTTTGGGCCGTGGCCACTTCGAGGTAGGTGACCAAACCGGCGCGGTAGCGGTTGGAGGCGATTTCCAAGGTTTTGCGGGCGGACCGCACCGCGGCATCCTGGGCGGCGGCTTCCGCCGCCAGCAGGGTTTGCGCCGCGAGGTTGTCCTCCACCTCGCCAAAGGCCGTGAGCACTGTCTGCCGATAGTTGGCGGTGACCAGGCGGTACGCGGCTTCGTTTTGCCGGAGTTGCGCGCGGTTCTGCCCGCCGAGGAACACCGGCAGGTTCAACGCGGGCCCCACCGACCACACGCGGCTGGGCCAGTCGAAGAGGCTGGCCGCGGAGACGCTCTGGAAACCCGCGACCCCGAAAAGCTTCAAGCTCGGATAAAAGGCGGCCTTGGCCACCCCCACGTTCGCGTTCGCCGCGGCCATGCGGCGTTCGGCCGCCGCGATGTCCGGCCGGCGCTCCAGCAGTTCGGACGGCACCCCCGCCGCCACCTGCGGCGCGGGGATGGCCAGGGTGCGCTCGGCGAGCTGAAACCCCGGGGCCGGGCGGCCGGTCAGCACCGCCAGGGCGTGTTCGGCCTGCCGGCGGTGCAACGCGATCACGGGCAGTTGCGCCTGGGTGGTTCGCAAGATCGTTTCCGCCTGCGACACATCCAAATCCGTCGCCACCCCGCCCGCCCGCCGGTGCCGGGTGAGGTCCAGCGACTTCTCAAACACTTCCACGTTGGACCGGAGCAAGGCCATTTCGGTGTCCAAGGCGCGCAGGGTGAAATAATCCCTGGCCACTTCGGCGCCCAGGGCCAGCTTGGTCGTTTCCACGTCCGCCGCCCCGGCTTCCCCGGCGGCGCGCGCCGCTTCCACCGTCCGCCGCACCCGGCCGAAGACATCCACTTCGTAGCTCAGGTCCAGGGGGACGTTGAACGTGTTGTACGTGTCGGGTTTGCCATTGGATACGCCGTTGATGGGCCGGTTCGCTGAATCGCGCTCACGCGTGATCGTGGGGGCCAGCGCCAGGCGCGGGTAGAGCCCGGACTTGGCCAGGTCCAAGACCGCGCGGGCTTGATCGAACGCGGCCACGGTGGCCTGGAGACTTTGGTTGGCCGCGAGGGCGTCCCGCTCCAATTGGTTCAATTCGACATCGCCGTAAAGCTCCCACCACGCCCCCTTCGCCAAATGGGCTTGCGGCACCGCCACTTTCCAGGTGTTGGTGCCCTCCTGATAGGCGGCGGGCGCCGCTTCCGCGGTCGGTTTGTGGTAATCGGGACCGACGGCGCAACCCCCGGCGAGCGCCAGGGCGCCGGCCAGCGTCAGGTGGAGTCCGCGCGGGGCGGGGACGGGCACGGTTTTCATTTGGCCTTCCCGGTCGGTGCCGCCGCCGCCTGGGGGGCGGGCTTTTCCGCGGCGACGTGGACTTGCACGCCCGATACGAGGGAGTCGGAAGGATTCACAATCACGCGATCCCCGGCCTTGATTCCCGAGAGCACCTCCAGGGTGCGGCCGAAATCCCGGCCCAGGATGACCTTGTGCAGGACCACATGGTCGTCGGCTCCAACCACGCCCACCTGGGTGCCCTCGGCGCGGAACAGCAGGGTGTTCGATGGCAATACCAGGCTCGGATCGGTGCGCAACTCCCCGAAGCTCACCTGCGCGTAACTGCCCGCGTAGATTTCCTGCTTCGCATTGTCCACTTCCAGTTCCGTCAACAGCGTTCGCGAGGCGGTGTCGATCGCCCCGGCGGTGCGGACCACTTTGGCGGTGAAGGTCCGGCCGGGAATTTCCGGCACCATCAACTCCGCCGTCAAACCCTGCGCGATGCTCGGGGTGGCCGACTGCGGCACGTGCACAAACACGCGCAGCCGCGTGGTGTCCGCCAGCCGGAACAGCTCCTTGCCCGAGCCGATCAAGTCGCCGACGTCAATCGCCCGGGTGGTGAGCGTGCCGGGGAACGGGGCCGTGACATGGGTGAAGGAGCGCAGATCCTCGTAGCGGTGGACGTTGGCGCGGGCCGCGTCCACATTCGCGATCTTCAATTTCAGGTCGGCCTGTTTCTCCGCGTTTTCCTGCTCCGAGACGCTGGAGGTTTTGAGCAGTTCCGCCCACCGGTCCGCGGTGGTGCGCGCCAGGGCCAGGGCCGCTTCGGTCTGCGCCAGCATGGCCTGCGCCCCGCTCAGTTCCTGGTCCAGTTCCGGGGTGTCGATGTCCGCCAGGGCGTCCCCGGCTTTGACTTTGCCGCCAATGTCCACATACCACTTTTTCACGAACCCGCTGGCGCGGGCGTAGATGGGGGTTTCCACCACGGCGCGCACTTCGGCGGGCAGGGTGAGGGTGGAAACGGCGCGGCCCGGCACCGCGGCGGTGACTTCCACCGTCGAGATGCCCATGGCGGCCGTTTCCACCACCAATTCCTCCCGGTGGCGCCAGCGGGGATAAAAGCCCGCCACCGCGCCGCCCGCCAGGAGGACGATCAGCAGGATGAACCACAGCCCCAACCGGGGCGGGGGGAAGTTCGGATCGGGCGCGGGGGCCCGGGAGGTGGCGTTGGATTCAGTCGGGTTCATGGCGGTCAATCAAGCGTGGGTCAAAGCGGGTTGAGGGGCGGCTTCCGGCGGCAGTTCCACTTCGGACCGCCGGGCG
Source organism: uncultured Pedosphaera sp. (assembly GCA_903930565.1). Lineage (GTDB taxonomy): Bacteria > Verrucomicrobiota > Verrucomicrobiia > Limisphaerales > Pedosphaeraceae > CAIXFN01. The sequence continues at coordinate 4,450 of CAIYZC010000147.1, read as the reverse complement.
GCGCCGGGGCGGTGGAGCAGGCTGAACACGACGGGTACGAAGAAGAGGGTGGCGATGGTGGCCACGATCAGGCCGCCGATCACCGCGCGGCCGAGCGGCGCGTTTTGCTCGCCGCCCTCGCCCAGGCCCAGGCTCATCGGCAACATGCCGATGACCATGGCCAGCGCCGTCATCACCACGGGGCGCAACCGCCCCGTCCCGGCCACCAGCGCCGCCTGGGTCGGGGTCATGCCGGTGTTCAAGTTGTTGCGCGCGAAGGTCACCACCAGCACCGCGTTCGCCGTGGCCACGCCCAGGCACATGATCGTGCCCATCAGCGCGGGCACGCTCAGGGAGGTGAAGGTCAGGAAGAGCATCCAGGCCACGCCGGCCAGCGCGCCGGGCAGCGCCGTGATGATGATGAAGGGATCCAGCCAGCTCTGGAAATTCACGACCAATAGCAAGTAAACCAACACAATCGCACCGATCAGCCCCACCCCGAGGCCGATGAAACTGGTGCGCATGGTTTCCGCCTGGCCGCGGAGCAGGAGTTGGCTGCCGCGGGGCAGCTCCTTGGCGGCTTCTTTCAGGAGGGGTTGCAGGTCGCGCAGCACGCCGCCGAGGTCCCGGCCGCTCACGCCGCCGAACACGTCGATGACCGGCTGCACATTGTAATGGTTCACCACCGGCAGGCCGTTGGTCCGCGTCATGACCGCCAGGTTCGCCAGCACTTGGCCGTTGCCCTCGCCCGCCTGCCCGCCGCTCACCGGCAGGCTGCTCAGCGCCGAGAGCGAATCCAGGGAGCGCTCCGGGGCGCGGGCGTTGATCAGGTATTGAATGCCGGTGACGGGGTCCAACCAATAGGCCGGTTGGACCTGGCCGCTGCCGCTCACGCTCAACAACACCTGGTTGGCCACGTCGCGTTCGGACAGGCCGATCGCCGCGGCTTTCGTCCGGTCCACGGAGAACTTGAGTTTCGGCAGGTCGGCGGGTTGTTGCACCCGCACGTCCACCGCCCCCGGGATCTTCCGCATCTTCTCCACCAAATGCGCCGCCACCACCCGGTTCGCCACCTGGTCGCGGCCGGTGAGCTGGATGTCCAGCGGGGCGGGAATGCCGAAGTTCAACGTCTGGCTCACAATGTCGGCCGGCAGGAAATAGAACATCGTGCCGGGGAACGCCGGACTCATCGTCGCCCGCAGGCGTTTGATGTAGTCATCCGTGGGCCGGTGCCCGGCCTTCAGCGAGATCAGCACGTCCGCGTCGCCGCTGCCGATCATGCCGTTGTTGCTGTAGCTGGTGCTGATGCCCGAATTCGGAATGCCGATGTTGTCCAGGATGCCGTCCAGCTCGGCGGGTGGGATTTGTTGCCGGATGGCCGCTTCCACTTCGTCCACCAGCTTGGCGGTTTCCTCCACGCGCGTGCCGCTGCGGGCGCGCAAATGCATGCGGATTTGGCCGGCGTCCACGCTCGGGAAGAAATCCTGCCCGAGAAACGGCACCAGCAGGCACGAACCCAGGCACAGCAGCAGGAAGCCCGCGGAAAACATCTTCCGGTGCGTGAGCACCGCGGCCAGCCACCGCTGGTAACCGTCCCGGAAGCGCGCGAAGCCGCTCTCAAAGCGTTCCTGGATGGCCACCAACGGGCGCGCCCACCAAACCGTGACCGCCGCCGCCGCGCCGCCCTCGTGGGCGTGCGTGTGGTGCTCGTAGTAGGAGTAGTTCCGGTAAAAATACATCACCATCGTGGGGATCAGGGTCCGGGAGAGCACGTAGCTGGCCAGCATCGCGAACACCACCGCCTCGGCCAGCGGCACGAACAGGTAGCGCCCCACGCCGGTCAGGAAAAACATCGGCACAAACACAATGCAAATGCACAGCGTGGAAACAAACGCCGGCAGCGCGATCTCCTGCGCGCCGTCCAGAATCGCCTGCAGGAGCGGTTTGCCCAGCGCCATTTGCCGGTGCACGTTCTCAATCTCCACTGTCGCGTCGTCCACCAGAATGCCCACCGCCAGCGCCAGGCCGCCCAGGGTCATCAGGTTGATCGTCTCCCCGATCGCCCCCAGGATGATGATCGAGCTGAGCACTGAGAGCGGAATGGAAATGGCGATGATGAACGTGCTGCGCCACGAGCCGATGAACAGCAGAATCATCAGCGCCGTCAGCACCGCGGCCACCACGCCCTCCTTGAGCACGCCCCCGATCGCCGCGCGGACGAAGAGGGATTGGTCGGCGAATTCGCGGATCTCCATGTCCTCGGGGATCTGCGCCCGCACCGGGATCAACGCCCGTTTGATCCCCGCCACCACGTTCAACGTGGAGGCCGAACCGCTCTTGAGCACCGTGAGCAGGGCGCCGCGCACCCCGTCCCGTCGCACCACGTTTTGTTGCGGCGCGAAGCCGTCGCGCACCTGCGCCACATCATGCACATAAATCGTGGCGCCATTCACCTGCTTGATGGGCAGGTCGTTCAGTTCGTCCAGGTGCCGCGTGCTGGCGTTGAGTTCCAAGGCGTACTCCGTCGAACCGATCTTCGCAGTGCCGCTGGGCAGAATCAGGTTCTGCGCGCTGATGGCGTCAATGACCTGCTGCGGCGTCATGCTCTTGGAGCGGAGCGCGGGGAGGTCGAGGTCCACGGAGACCAGGCGGGTTTTGCCGCCGTACGGCCAGGGGATCGCCGCCCCCGGCACCGTCACCAATCCAATGCGGATTTGGTTCTGCGTCCGGTCAAAGATTTCCTGCTCCGACATTTGCTTGCTCGTGACGCTGTATTGCAGGATCGGCACCGTCGAGGCGTTGTAGCGGATGATGAGCGGCGGGGTTTGTCCCGGCGGCATCTGCCGGAGAATCGTCTGCGCCACGGCGGTGATTTGCGCCACGCCCGCGTCCACCGAAGCCCCGGGTTGCAGGAACACCTTGATGATGCCCACCCCGTTGTAGGAGGTGGATTCAATGTGCTCGATGTCGTTGACCGTGGCGCTGAGGGAGCGCTCGTGGTTGTAGAGGATGCGTTGCTCAATCTCCTGCGCGTCCAGGCCCACGTACTGCCAGATGATGCTGATCACCGGGATGTTGATCGCCGGGAAAATGTCGATGGGGGTGCGGAGGAGCACCAGCGGTGTGAGCAGCAGCAGCGCGATGGCGGCCACCACGAAGGTATACGGCCGGCGCAAGGCCAAACGGACAATCCACATACGAATGCTTTCTGTTTAAGTCAGGCGGCTGCGGCGGTCCTCCGCCGGCCCGCTTTAGGATGCCGCCATGGTCAACCCCTGCAACCTGTGGCGCGGGCTGACATCCCGCCCCACACCTTATTTATCCTTGGGTTGGCCAATATTAGCCAATACCAGTTTACTCGCTTATTGATACTTGTTTAGTATGAATCGTTATGGAATTGCGTCACCTGCGTTATTTTGTCGCCGTCGCGGAGGAGTTGAGTTTCCGGAAGGCCGCGGAGCGCCTGCGCCTCGCGCAGCCGCCGTTGAGCAAACAAATCCAGAATCTGGAGGCGGAACTGGGCGCCCGGTTGCTCGAGCGGTCCACCCGGTCCGTGCGGCTGACCGCCGCCGGCCGCGTGTTCTTGGACGAGGCGCGGTTGGTCCTGGGCGCCGCCGACCGGGCCTCCCAGCGCGCCCGCGGCGCCCAGCAGGGCTTGGTGGGCACCCTGCGCATCGGCGTCCTCGCCCCCTCGGCCACCAACCGCCTGGCCCGCATTCTGCGTTCCTACCGCCAAAAGTACCCGGGGGTCGAATTCTCCCTTTTCGAGCTCACTTCCCTGGAGCAACTCCACCGGCTGCGGGCTGATCAATTGGATGTGGGCCTCTGTCGTTCGCCGCTCGGAGCCACGGACTTGGAGTCGCTGTTCTTGGAAGAGTCCCCCATGGTGCTGGCCGCCCCCACGGGCCACCGGTTGCTGCGTTCCCGCCGCCTGGGCTGGGCCGATTTCCACAATGAACCCTTGGTGATGATCCATCCCAGCCTGCAGCACGGTTATTACGATAATTTTCTGGCCGCTTGCGCCCAGGCGGGGGCCAAACCCATCGTCGGCCAGTACGCCAATGATGTGCATTCCAAAATGTGGCTGATTTCCGCGGGCTTCGGCGTCGCCCCCACCAACAAAACCATGGCCGAGGTCAAACGCCCCGGCTTGGTGTTCCGTGAACTGCCCTCCGGCCTGCCGTGGGTGCAAACGATGCTGGTGTGGAAACGGACCAACCAATCCCCGATCGTCACCCACTTTTTGGAATGCTTCGTGGCCGCCCTCAAACCGGCGGTCCTCCCGGCCGTCGCCGGTGCCCTCCCGGCGTCCTGATCAGGATGGCGCCGGTCCGGCGGCCGGCGGCTTGGCGGACGGCGATTCGGACCCCTCCTCGCGCGCCAATCCCGCCTTGATCCGGCCCACCAGTCTTCCCAGCGCCCCGGGCTTGGGCGCGCGCATCCGCACGCCCCATTCCGTGAGGGTGCAGGG
>CAIYZC010000146.1 GCA_903930565.1 uncultured Pedosphaera sp. | reverse complement strand
TTCGTGCGCGAGCGGATGCGCGTGCCCGACACCATTTTGACCCGGAATGACGGGGCGGAATTGGCGCAACTGACCGCCCTTACCCAGGGCCAATTGGCCGACGTGGTGATTGATGCCACCGGCAGCCACCATAGCATGAGCCACGCGCTGAATTATTGTGCCTTCGGCGGGCGTTTGGTTTACGTGGGCATCACTCAGCAAGCGGTTTCCTTCCTCCACGCCCCGGTCATGCACCGGCGCGAACTCACCGTGCTGGCCAGTCGGAACGCCCTCGCGCCCGACTTCAGCCGCATTATCAAACTCATCGAGGATGGCGATATCGACACCCGCCCGTGGATCACCCACCGGTCCGACTTTGACGGGATGATCGCCGCCTTCCCCAGCTGGCTCCTCCCCGAGACCGGCGTGATCAAAGCCGTCGTGTCGGTGTAAATTTCCGTGTCGGATTTCGGTCTTGGGCGCCGATAGATTGGTGTGACGATGACCGATTCAGACCCGGAACTGCTGGGGCAGTTCGTCCGGGACAATTCGCAGGACGCCTTCACCGCGTTGGTGGGGCGGCACCTTGACTTGGTGTATTCGGCCGCGCTGCGCCAGGTGCGCTCGCCTGACTTGGCTGAAGAAATCTCCCAAACCGTCTTTACCCAACTGGCGCGCCAAGCGTCCCAGTTGCGTCCGGGCACCGTGCTGCCCGCGTGGCTCTATCAGGTCACGCGGCACACGGCGGTGGACGTCATCCGCGCGGAGGCCCGGCGCCAGGCCCGCGAACAGATCGCCTACCAAATGAGCGAACTCCACACTCCGCAGGCCGACTGGACCCAAATCGAGCCGCACTTGGACGAGGCCATGGCCGAGTTGGCGGACCCCGACCGCACCGCCCTGTTGTTGCGCTTTTTCGAGAACAAATCCCTCCGCGAGGTGGGCGCCGCGCTCGGCACCGGCGAGGATGCCGCCCAAAAGCGGGTGAGCCGCGCCCTGGAGCGTCTGCGCGACCGGCTCGGCCGCCGCCGCGTCCAAGTCGGCACCGGGGTGTTGGCCGTGCTGCTTTCCGCCCATGCCGTTCAAGCCGCCCCCGCGGGCCTCGCCGCGGCCGTCACGGCGGGCGCGGTACTTTCCACCACCATTTTGTCCACTACGCCAACCGTTCCTTTGCTCCAGACCATCCTTATGACCACGACTCAAAAAGCCCTGATCGCGACCGGCCTCGCCGCCTTGACGATCGTCCTCATCGTCCACCAAGCGCGCCAAGCCTCCGCCTTGCAACGAGAGGTGGCCGCCTTGCAAGCCGGCCAGGCGGCCGCCCTCCATCAATCCAACCACGTCGCCGAACTGGAGCGCGAGCTCCAGCGCGCCACCAACCGCGCCGGCGCCCTGGCCGGGGAGAACGCCACTCTCAAAAAGAACCCCGGAGACGTGCTCAAGCTCCGCGGCGAAGTCGGCCGCCTCCGCCAGGCCAACAGCGAGCTGGGCGCGACCAACGCGCTGAGCAAAATTACCGCCGATCCCGCCATGAAAAAGCTCATGCGCGACCAGCAAAAGATGGGCATGGGGGTGATTTTCAAGGGCTTCGCGCAAACCGCCAAACTGACCACCGAGCAAAGCGACCAACTCAACGACCTGCTTGCGGACCATGTCATGGACAACGTCGGGCACGTTACAACCGCGCTGCGTGACAAGGCTTCGTCCGAGGAATTGAACCACGTTTTCGCCGCCCAGGAAGCCGCCTTGCAGGACAAAATCCAAACCCTCCTCGGCCCGGACGGCTTGGCGCAGTACCAGGATTATTCCAAGAACCTCCTGAGCAGCCTCACCGCCGAGCAGTTCAAAACGATGATGTCGGGCACCGATGCGGAAAAGAGCGACAAAGCCCGCCAGCTCAGCCAGGCCCTTCAGCAACAGGTCACCACGGCCCTCACCGCCGCAGGCCTCCCCGCCGACTACCAAACCGTCCCCATCCTGAACTTCGCCAACATCGCCTCCGAAACCCAGGCCGACCAGAGCCTGCAATTGCTCTCCAAAATCTACCAGGCCGCGACGGCCTCGGGTCTTTCCTTCCTCAGCGCGGAGGAGCAAAAGAAGTTTCAAGATTTCACCGCCACCGCCATCACCAACAACCGCGCTGCCCTGGGCATGAACCGCACCCTCATGGCGCCGATTGCCAATTGAGAGTGACTATTGTTGGCGGCGAGGCAACGAGACTCTGGCATTGTCCCCTCGCCATTGGCTGGCGGACACTGTGGGGGGGCAATTCGAGAGTCTCCTCCCGTCGCCTCCAACAATATCGGGCTGTCGTGGGAGGCGACGGCAGAAGACTCGAACTTGGCCCCCTCGCCGCAGGCTTTTGGACGCGGTGAAACGGCCGATTCGAGAGTCCCCCCCGTCGCCCCCAACAATATCGGGCTGTTGTGGGAGGCGACGGGAGGAGACTCTGACTTGGTCCCCTCGCCGTTGGCTGATGAACGCGGAGGAACGGCCGATTCGTGATCCTCCTCCGGTCGCCAACTAAAATCGCGGAATGGGCCGCCCGAATACTCCCGACGAAACCGCCCCGCCAACTCCCCAGTCCCGTAGGGACGCGCCAACCCAGCCAGGGGTGAAACCCCTGGCTATGCGCGGTTTGGATCCAAGTCCCGGAGGGACGCCCCAAAACTGCCTCGCCACCCACGCGCGCGACTACTGAATCCGCACAATGGTGCAGGTGAAGCTGGGCTGGGCAATTGCCGCGCCTACTCCGCCCATCAACCTTCCGCCCAAATTGTTGGCAGAAAACTGGAAACCGATCGAATTGCCCGCGGCAAAGTAGGTGAGAAAACTCTGCGAAGCGGGCATGGCCTGATTCGGCACCGAAGTGGTCAGGGAAACCGCACTGCCCGGCACTTCATAATTGAGCCCGTAATTCCAGACCCGCACGGAAATTGTAGTGGCTGCGGAGGTGGTAGTGCCAACTTCTGCGGTATAGTGAACCAAATACATGCCGCCGACGGGACAGACGAAGACACCTGCTCCGTTGTCATAGGTCCAGCCGTACACGTTGGCGGCGCCAAGGAATATGTTTTGAAAGCTGCTGATGCTTGTATGCGTGGCGTTATCGTACCCGTGGGCATAATTGTTGGCGGTCGGCGTGTTGTACAATCCCGATCCATCCCCGTTGAACGTGCCGCTAAATGAGCCATTGAGCGTGACCCCATTTTGGGTGTTCGTGACGGCGGCAACGGGCAGTTGGCTCAAGCCGATTTGGCCGGTCACCCCCGTCGCCGGCACGGATGCGGCCATGGAGGCGTTAGCTGCATTGGCCGCATTACCCGCATTGGCGGCGTAAACCGCATAGGGCACCGTGGTGATCGGTTGAAGCGGAGTGAGCGGTGTATAAAAGCCCACCCCATTGGTGCGCACGGAAATCGCCAACCAGGTGGCGTTGCCGGTAAACAATGGACCAAAATCCAGCACCGTGTTGAACAAACCGTTGGTCACCCCGATGCCCGTCTGAGTGATCGGACTGCCAATCGCGGTGCCGTTGAGTGCCGCATTGGACATGGAGAAACGGAAATCATAGAGCCCGTTCGCTGCCGCGCTGCCGCCATTCAGCTTTCCTTGGTAGCTGAATGCGGTGCCTTGGGCGCGAGCCGACAGCGCGCTCATTGCCAATAGAAGCAAGGTGGCAACCGCGAACCGCACTGCGTCCTGCTTTTTGTTGCCCCGGACTCGAAGTAGCCCTTTGTCGATGCGGGCGCGGATCGCGATCAGGCCAAAGCTGGACATTAGGCCGAGGATAAGGGTGTTTCCTGTGTCGGGCACCGCCGCCAACCATTGGCCGTTATTGCTGTAATCATTGTTGTAGGGCGCGCTTAATCCAAATGAAGAAATGAACCCATAACTTCCACCGGAGTTCGCGAAAATTCTAGATTTGACGTCACTGTTTTGCCAAATAAAGGACATGCCGGTGATCTCGCTTGCATTCCATTGGAGCGCAGGACCAAGTGTGTGGCGGGTATTGGCGGGGTTGAGTTTTTGAACGCCAAATGTCGGAGTCTCCACATAGCCACCGAGAATGTCGGCCACAGTGCCGGAGGTTCCCGAACTGGCATCCAGTATGAGTTCGCCGCCGTATCCGGGAGCGCCGCCAATGTATTCATAGACGTAAGGTGTCGCCGCGGCGGACCCGGCGGTGAGGAGGGTCATTGCGAGTCCCAGCCCCAAAATCAGGATGCGGGCTGGGCTGGGCTTTTGGGCAAATCGGCATTTGAGTGCGCGAGGAATCGATGGATCAGTGGAAGTGTTCATAAGGTTGATTGATTTTAGGATTGAGCAGTTTGGCAATCGGCCACGGCACCGGCGAGAGTTCCGGGATGTGATTGGTGAACGGCTTTCATTCGCCTTTCCAATCGCGACAAGGAACGAAATCTGACTGGAAATATTTGTCTGACGACAATTTTCATTTGCCTGGCTGCAAGCAATTCGCTCGCCCAGTGCCAAGTGATGTGTCAGATTTCCCTCCAGCACACGATGGAAAGGCTGATGAACGACGACACTCAGACGGATCGGGAACCGACCGACGAGCTTTTGCCCACTCGGGCGAGCTTGTTGGCGCGGTTGCGTGATGTGCAGGATGACGCCAGTTGGCACGAGTTTTTTGAGCTGTACCACCGGCTGATCCTGCGCACCTTGGTGCGGAAGGGGCTGTCGGCCGCGGATGCGGAGGATGTGGCACAGGAGATTTTCGTCGGCGTGGCGCGACGGCTGCCCACTTTTGAATATCGCCCGGCCCAGTGCAGTTTTAAGACTTGGCTGTTTCGGATTTTGCAGTACCGGGTGGCTGAGTTTTATCGTCGGAGGGGCCGGGGCGCCCGGGGGCAGGAGTTGCCGGGGGACGCGGAGCCCATTTTGGCAACGCTTGCGGATCCCGACTCCTTGGAACCCGACGCACCTTGGGAGCGGGAATTTGAGGACAATTTGGTGCGCGCCACGCTGGAGCGTGTGCGGCGGCAGGCGAATCCTCGTTATTTTCAATTGTACTGTTATTGCGCGGTGGAGGGCCATTCCGTGGCGGAAACCGCCCGCATTTTTCAGACTCCGGCCAACGACGTTTCGGTGGCCCTCCAACGGGTCGGCAAACTGATTGCCAAAGAAAGCGCGCGCCTGCGCTCGGCCGATGGCTGGCCGGGCGGTTGACGCAGTAAATTGCAATTATGGCAGAATTCCCGCAGCCCACTTTGCCCCCCGGCATTCCCGGTTACCACTTGTATCGCCCAATCGGCGCGGGCGCCTATGGCGAAGTTTGGCTCGCCACTGACGATGTGGGGCGCTGGTGGGCGGTGAAGATTACCTTTCCGCCGCGGGGTGGGGGGGAGCAATCCGCGTCGCGCGAGTTCCGCGCCATTGAACGTTACGCCCCAATTGGTGATCAGCATGCCAATTTGGTGCGGATCATCGCCCCGGCTTGGTTGCCGCATACCGGGCAGTTCTATTATTCCATGGAACTGGCGGATGATGCGACCACCAAGGCTCCTTTGCCCCGATGCTCCACTCCGGAGGAACGAGCGGCCGTCGCTGCGTACTACCACCCCCGGACTTTGCGCTCCGAATTGCAAAGGCGGAGTCGCTTCTCCCCGGCTGAATGCGTGGAGTGCGGCCTGCCCCTGGCCATGGCGCTTGGTCAATTGCATTCGCGGGGCGTGATTCATCGGGACATCAAACCCGAAAACATCATTTACGTGGCCGGGCAACCCAAGCTCGCGGACTTGGGGCTGGTGGCCGAGGCTGGGGGGCAACATTCCATCGCCGGCACCACCGCGTACTTGGCGCCGGAACCCAAACGCCGTGAACCCGCTGATATTTTTGCCCTGGGCGTGGTGCTCTATGAGTTGGCCACCGGTCAACCGGCAGAGCGCTGTCCCCAAGTGCCGGCTGGAATCGCCCAATTGGGCAACATGGAACTGAGCGAGTGGAATGAGCTTAATGCGGTAATTCTCAAAGCCTGCCATCCGAACCCCGGTCTTCGTCATGCCGGTGCGGACGAGCTCAGGGAGGAATTGGAATTGTTGCGGAACCAGGGCTCGGTCCGGCAGCGCCGGGCGCAGGAATCCTTCCGTCGCCAACTTCTGGATCAGCGCAAAAATCTGCTCCTGGCTGCGTCCGCCATTATCCTGTTGGTCTTGGCTTGGTCACAATGGCGTCAGGCGCGCTTGAACGAGCGCTACGCCAAACTCCGCGAGATTGAACTCGAACAGTTCAAGCCCCATTACAGCACGTGGTCCACGAACGATCTGGCGCGGCTGGAAGTCCTTGGTGGCGGGATTGCCGACCGTGCCGTCCTAGGCAGGTTTGTGGCTGCGCTCGCGGATTGGGATGCCGAGACGCGACCGGTTCTGACGAATGAGGGGGTTTCCATTGCCTTTCATCCCGATGGCCGCGCACTGGTGGGCGGAATCACGAATCGTGTGTGCCTGCTCGCGACGAATAAGCCGGTATCGGAATTCGCGGCGTCGGGACCGGGGGTGGTGGCGTGGGACGGGGATCAGCCGCTCCAGTTGACGGTGTTGGGGAACGATTTGGTGCTGCGGGAAGCCGACACCACGCGAATTCGCCGTCGGTTCGCTCTCCCTGAGTCGTTGGCGACCAACTGGTATCAAAGCCCTGTGTTGGCGATGGCGGCGGATCAATCATGGGTGGCCGCGGCTGGGGCAAAGCACCTTTTGGTTTGGCGCGTGGGGGATAATCAATCCCTGCGCGAATTGCCGACCCAAGCGACCTGCCTGGCGTTTAATGAGGATAATTCCCGGCTGGCGGCGGGAATGGCGGACGGGGTGACGCGGGTTTACTCCATACCTGATTTCAACGCGCCCTCCAACTTGGTTCCCGCGACGCGGGCGGGGGCGGTGGAGTGCCTGGCTTTTTGTCGGGATCGGCTCGTGCGATTTGACAAGATCGGCGCGCAGCCGAATTGGTTGTTGGCGACCGGCGGCAGGGGGGCCGAGTTGATCGTCTGGGATTTGGCGAGCTGCCTGCAGCGTATGCGCGCCCAAGGTTCCTGGGTGATCACCGGATTGGTCTTCAGCCCCGATGGTCAATTGGTGATCTCCTTCGGCGGGGACGAGCCGACCGTCTGGGATGCCGCGACGGGCGCGCAGGTGTTGCACCTGCGCAAGAATGATCCGGGCAAGCACACCTCCCTGGCCTTCGCCCCAAAGGGAGGTTATTTGCTGGCCGGCGGGCCCCGGGCCAACCGGCCTGCCGTGGTCAATCGCTTCGATTTGACCCAAGAGCGAGGGATCCGTTCGCTGCGCGGGTTGGTGGGGAAGGCCAGGCTAGTCTGGTTTTCGCCCGATTCTTTGCGGGTGGCGGCCCTGACCGATCACTGCCAGCTCGGGTTTTGGGACGTGCGTACGGGACGGCTGCTCCAGGTCTTCGAGACTCCTCCGGGCCCCTTCGCCGACACCGCGGGGGGTTGCTTCGACGCCAGTGGCGAGCACTTCAACTTGGCTATCGGCACCAACGTGGTGCAATTCGGCGTGGACACCGGCGGAATCAATCGGCGGTGGCGGGTCGAGAAGGGGGAGGCGAACCAAATGGCCTACGACGCCGCCGGGCGGCTGCTCTTGTTGCGCGGCGAGGAGGACATTGACCACGGCATGGGTACGTGGCGTTTATATGAGCTAAAGGACGATGTGCAGCCCAAGTGGACGCATGAAGCGGGGTGGACAAATCAGTTACCAGTCGCTCTGGCTCTGCCCTACGGAGCGAAGTACTTCTTGGTCTGGGACTGGTCTGAGGATAATCCCAACCGCTCAGTGGCGGTTTATGATACTGCCACGGCCAAACTGCTGACCAATTTCCCAAGTGACGTTCGTGGTTGGGGCCTACCCGTCAAAGTGTCCAGCGACGGAGCCACCATTTTCATTCCATCGTCTCACCTAGGGGAATCACGCTTGGTGCACTTTCCAGATTTTGCCGAGCGTCGGACGCCGATGGATGGTTTGCAAGCAATCGGCGTGGAGATGCATCAATCTGTTCACCCCGGCGGGATTTATCTTGGTGCCAGCCCCGCCGAAAGGGACATTCCTATACCTGGCAATTGGGGAGCAGTGTTAACCAGTGCCGCCTTCAGCCTGGATGGCACCAACGTGGCCATGCCCACGTTGTCGGGTGCAGTGGAATTGATCAACTTGCCCTCCTTGCGGACTAACTTGAGCAATTTCAATGAGGTGCGCAGGAGCCTTCGCACGGAGTTTCGGGTTTGGTAGTCGTGGTGCTGGTCTTCTCCCAGCTCACAACACCGCGGGCCAGAGCTTGCTGTCCCGCAGCATGATTTCGCGCAGCAGCGGAATCGGCGGGGCGCCGTGGCGGAGAAACTCGTCGTGGAAGCGTTGCAAGGTGTAGCGCGGGCCTTCCTGGGCGCGCCAGTCGTCGCGCAGTTTCAGGATCATGAGTTTGCCCAGGGTGTAGTACAGATAGCCGGGGTCGAAGGTGCCGCGCATGGCTTCGGAGCGGGCGGGCTTTTCCTCGTAGTAGCAGTTGTCTTGGAAGAATTTCGTCGCCTCGTCCACGGTCATGCCCTGGCAGTGCAGTTTGACGGAGCAGCACAGGCGGCAGACGCGCAGGAGGGCTTCATCGGATTGGGCCAGGCGGAACTTGGCCGCGCGCACGCGTTCGGCGGGCGTGGCGGCGGCGGCGTTGGCGGGCAGGCCGAAGCCTTCGTCCAACAGCATTTTCTCGCTGTAGTGCGCCCAACCTTCCACGAAGGGATAGCTGCCAAACACCTTGGCGGGCACGCTGGCGCCGGAGGCGTTCAAGGCCAGGAATTGGACGTAATGCCCCGGATACGCTTCGTGGATGCTCACCACATCCAGTGTGTAATAGTTGAACGCCGTGAGCCATTCATCGGCATGCTCGGGCGTCCAATCCGGCTCCACGGGCGTGATGTAGTAGTAGGCTTCCGTGGCCTTTTTCTCAAACGGGCCGGGGGTGTCCATCGAGGCGAAGGACTGGGCGCGCAGGGCTGGCGGGGTTTCTTCCACCTTGGCGCGGACCTCGCCCGGCACCGTGACGATATGGCGGTCGAGGAGGAATTGGCGGATGCCTTCCAAATCTTTGCGGGCGTCGGGCAGGAGGCCGGCCGCGGTGGGATGGTCTTTTTGCAGTTCCTTGAACACCTCGCGCGCGGGTTTGGCCGGGTCGATAATTTTGGCGGCGGCGGTGAAACGCTCCTGCTCCGCGCGCAGTTCGCGCAGGCCCGCTTCCAGGATTTGCTCGGGGCTCAGGGTGATCATTTCCGCCCGCAGCAGGCGTTCGTAGCCGGCGCGGCCGATCGCGTAGGCGGCGTCGGCTTTCGGCGCGCGTTCGGTCTTGAGCCAGCCATCAAATCCGCGGAGCTCCTGGATGGCCGCCTTCCGGGCGGCGTCAAACTTGGCCCGCAGCGCGGCGTCACCGGCCATGGCGGCGGCTTTGGCGACGTCGTTTTCCAGAAAGTCCGCGGCGCCCTTGGCCTCTTCGCGGGCGGTTTCGACGAAGGGCGACGGCAGGATCGGATCCAAATTGGCGCGGGCCGCGGCAAAGAAGGCGGGGGCCTGACGTAAGATGGCGGTCATGTCCGCCACCCGTTCCGCCAGCGGTTTGAAATCGCGTTTCACATACACCGTCACGTCCAATCCGCCGGCGTAGGTCATCGGGTTGTGGTTGTCGCGCTGCTGCACTTCCACGGCGAACAGTTCGTTCGCGATGGCGGATTGCAGGATGCGCAGGTCGTGCCGGCGCGCCAAGGTCAGCCGCCCCGGGGTGAAGCCGGCCAGCAGTTGTTGGTAGCGTTGGAGGCGCGCGTGTTCCTTGGCATTGGCGGCGCGGTCGGGGATCACCAACCGTCCGTCATACTGGTGCCAGCCCAGGGCCACGCCCGCCAGGGGGCGAAAGGTGTAATGGCTGTTCATAAACTCCCCGGACACGGTGTCAAACCGTTGATCCTCGCTGGTGTCTTCCGCCCGCCCCGTCGTCATTGCCGCCGTGAGCCATACCGCCAGCAGTCCGCGCCCGGCCGCCCGCCCCGCCCAGTTCCAGATGTGCATAGTTTTTACGACTTTCGATTACCCATGGTTGAACGCCGCGGAAAAGTCTGCCGGCGGACGTCCGGCAAGTCGATGCCATTTGGCGGGGGCCCGTGCCCGGGCGCAAGTTTGGGTTGGCAGCGCCGGGGCGATTCCTTAATTTGGGCGCCTCATGAATGCCAATTCGCCCGCCCCGGTTGCGGCCTCCGAACTCGCCGCGCAAGTGGCCCGTCTCGTCCAATCCACCCCGGCCTACGACCTGCACACCCACCTGTACGACCCCGCGTTCGGCGAATTGTTGTTGTGGGGCATTGATGATCTGTTGGTGTACCATTACCTCATCGCGGAATCCCTGCGCCAAACCTCCCTCCCGTTCGCGGACTTCTGGCGGCTGCCCAAGACCGGGCAGGCGGACTTGGTGTGGGACGCCTTGTTCGTCCGCCATTCACCGCTGTCCGAAGCGTGCCGCGGGGTCCTGACGACGTTGCACGCGCTGGGTTTGGACGTGCGCCGTCGGGATTTGCCCGCGTTGCGCCAGTGGTTTGCGCAGCGCAACTTGGACCGCCACATCACCGAATGCATGGAGCTCGCCGGGGTGCGCCGGATTTGCATGACCAATTCCCCCTTTGACCCGCTGGAGCGGCCGGTGTGGGAGCGGGGGTTCCAACGCGATGAACGGTTCGCCGCCGCGTTGCGCATCGATCCCTTGCTGCTGGCCTGGCCCGAAACGGCCGCGCAACTTCGGGAGTGGGGTTATGCGGTAGGCAACGGCGAACTCGACGACCGCGCCTTCAGCGCCGTGCGCCGCTTTTTGGCCGATTGGTCCCGGAAGATCGACCCTCAGTTTCTGATGGTTTCCCTCCCGCCGGATTTCACCTTTCCCGGTCGTTCCCCGGCCGCCCAATTGCTCCAGGGCGCCGTGTTGCCGCATTGCCGCGACACCGGCCTGCCGTTCGCCCTCATGCCCGGGGTGCGCCGTCAGGTGAACCCGCTCCTCCGGATGGCGGGCGACGGCCTCGGCCTCACCGATTTGCGCGCCTTGGAAAACCTCTGCGCCAGCCATCCCGAAAACAAGTTCCTCGCGACCGTTTTGGCCCGGGAAAACCAACACGAACTCACCGTCCTCGCCCGCAAATTCCGCAACCTGCACATTTTTGGGTGCTGGTGGTTCCTGAACATCCCCTCCCTGATCGATGAGATCACCCGCATGCGGGTGGAACTGCTGGGCTTGAGCTTCACGCCCCAGCATTCGGACGCCCGAATACTCGACCAATTGGTGTACAAATGGCGCCACTCGCGCGAGATCATCACCCGGGTGCTGGTGGACAAGTACTCCGACCTCGCCCGCACCGGCTGGGATACCACCCCCGACGAAATGGCCCGCGACGTCCGCAATCTCCTCGGCGGCTCGTTTGAGCAATTCCTCCGGCAATAGCGCCAGCCCGGGGAATTCACAATTTTCGCGGATCGACGAAGTTGGGGAGTGGGCGGTTCTGCTCCGAAGTCCTGTTAGCCAGTCGAAAATGTGAACTTGCGGCTAAAGGACCTCGGGGGGGCGCTCAAGTGGGGATTTCAACGACTTCCTCGCTGATGGGTGGAGGAACGGGTTCCCCATGGCAAGCAAGACTGGTCAGGTAGCCCGTCTGCGCAGCGATGAAGACGCCGTCTTCGTCCGGGGCAATCACGACTCGAAATTTCATGGCGGCAATTTGGTGCCGACGGCCGGTTTATCAATCGGATGCGATTCAAGCCCGCGGGGCCGGGGCTGCCGCCGCAGCTCATTCGAGCGGGGCGATCGCCAGAAGCGGTTGTTGTTGCCGGGCGCGATTCCAGTTGTCGCGAAGCTCCTACAGATGAAGCGCGCGCCATTGGTTGACAAGATCGTTGGCGGTTCTCGGCAAGTGCCCTTCGTGAATCGCCCCGGTCTCGATTTCGATCATCGCCTCGTGTCCTCCGTAAAGTGCTTGGAAGTGCGTCGGCGGATGATCGCGATAGTAGAAACGAATGATGATGCCGTAAAACCGGCTGACCTCAGGCAAGCGCTGGATCCATCTTGGGTTGCCGGGTGATCTCCCGGTAGGCCGAGTCGGGGCAAATCTCGAGTTCCTCGGACCAGGCGATCTGTCCAAACTCCCCGATATGCACCGAGCGAAAAAAAGCCTCGTCAGCGAGCGGCGCAAAAACCCCGCGCCCCACGTTCCCGGCGAGGTCGATGACTCCGCGCACCCCGTCGGCGTACGTCAGGCGCAGCCGGTAACCCGGCAGCGCCTCGACTTCGATCGGTCGTCTCATGGGGAAAAGATGCCCCTTCCAGCCTGCCGGTCAAGCCCAACCGCAAGTGTGGCCGGTCCCCAAGGATTTGGTCCTTCAGTTGCCTTGGGAAAGGCGCCCCAGTGGAATTGTCAACTGGATGCGACTCAAGCGGCGACCGGCACCGACGGCTCCGGTGGCCTCAACGCACCAAAAAGGGTCGGATGGCGGTGGTGAGCGTGTCGCGGACTAGCGGGGGGACTGGCGGGATATCGTTCGTTGAAAATGCGCGCGGGGTTGGCGGGTGGTTTGGGTCGTCCCTTCAGGACTTGGATATTTACAAACGCAAACCTGTGGCTTTGCCCCAAGCTGTCCTTGGGGCGCCCCGTTGGTGCCGGGGACTTGATTGGATTTCGACCTGCATCGCTCGCGCCCATTCCGGGCGCTCAAATTTCAATAGAAAACCCAAGGCTGCGGCGAAAGAGCCGCTGCCTTGGGTTGCGATCTTTCGGCCTTTTGGGCCGGATAGCATTGGCTCGTTTACTTCTTCTTGGCCGGCAGGGTGTGGGTG